>PANQ01000018.1 GCA_002707685.1 Porticoccus sp.
AATACCTGCCAGGGCCACAATGGCAAGCGCCCAGCCAGTGCCAGCTCCGAACCCATATACAGTACTTTCAGCCAGATTGTAGTCGCGCTCCACCATAAACAATGCAGCACCGAGAATGGCACAGTTCACGGTAATCAATGGCAGGAAAACGCCCAGTGCGTTGTAGAGGGCCGGAACATACTTATCCAGGAACATCTCCATAATCTGAACGATGGCAGCAATCACGCCAATATAGCTCAACAAACCCAGGAAGCTCAGGTCAACATTGGCCAATGCCTCAATACCTGTCCAGGCAAGCGCTCCTTCAGCCAGAAAGGCTGTGTAGATGATATTGTTAACCGGCACGGTGATCGTCAACACCACAATGACAGCTATCCCAAGCCCGATAGCGGCTTCGACTTTCTTCGAGATGGCGATAAACGTACACATGCCCAAGAAAAAAGCCAGGGCCATATTTTCAATAAATATTGCCCGTATCAGAAGACCTAGATAATGTTCCATTACATCGCCTCCTTGGTGCCACTATTGGCCGAAATTGTAAAGTCCGCCGGCTCTACCTGATCTTTCTTCCTGGCGCGTATCGCCCAGATAATGAACCCAATGATAAAGAAGGCGCTTGGGGGTAAAAGCATCAGGCCATTCGGAACATACCAGCCTCCGACATTGGTAGCGGCCATGATTTCGACACCCATCAATTTCCCCGTGCCCAACAATTCACGGAAGAAGGCCACCACAATCAGAATCATGCTGTAACCAAGACCATTGCCGATACCATCCAGAAAGCTGGGGATCGGTGGGTTTTTCATGGCAAAAGCCTCTGCACGACCCATCACAATACAGTTGGTAATAATCAGCCCCACAAAAACGGACAATTGTTTACTGATATCGTAAGCCACTGCCTTGATAACCTGATCAACAACTATCACCAGAGAAGCAATGATCGTCATCTGTACGATAATACGAATGCTACCGGGAATGTGATTNCGAAGCATTGAAACAAACAGGTTGGAAAATGCCACCACAACTGTCAATGCAATACACATAACCAGTGATACTTTCATACTGGANGTCACTGCGAGCGCAGAACATATNCCCAATATCTGNAAGGCAATCGGNTTGTTATCGAAAATAGGTCTGACAATAATGTCTTTGATTTTCATANTGATTACGCCTCCCCGGCTTTCAGGTTGGAGAGAAATTTACCGAAGCCATTTTCACCCATCCAGAANTCAATGAGGTTATCAACGCCNCGTGTTGTCAGNGTAGCACCNGACAANCCATCCACCTGATNAATAGCCTCCNGACGGGATTTNTCAACAGAACCCTTGATCACNGTCAGNTGAACNTCCCCNTCATCCCCGTAAATTTTCTTGCCCGGCCANTTANCCTTCCAAAGTGGGTTATCAACTTCGCCACCCAGGCCAGGGGTCTCGCCGTGCTCGTAGAAACCCAGACCGGCAACTGTATTGAGATCACCCTCAATGGCAATAAAACCATAAAGCGTGGACCAGAGCCCGGGGCCCCTGACCGGCAACACCACCTTTTCAAGGTCATCACCATCGCGCACCAAATATACGACCGCATATTTTGCGCGACGGGATATGCCGGCCACATCTGCCTCTTTCGAAAGATTCACCGAGAGCTCCGGGTTCTTTGCTGCTTTGCGCTGATCGTAAGTGTCTGGAGAAACGTCATCGGTAAACTTACCGGTGTCGATATTCACCATTTTGACCTCGATCTTTTTAAACTGTTCTTCAACACTCATACCGGGTTCAAGCAATCCGGCGGCAGAAAGAATATTGGATTTCTTGTCCAGCGCCTTGTTGGCCTGCTGGGCATCACGCAACAGCACGGCTGCTGACGACACCACCACGGAACAGACCAGACACAACGCGACAGCAACTGTCAGAACTTTACCTATCCCTTCATTACTAGCCACGTGCAAGTCTCCTTTTGATATTGGATTGCACCACGAAGTGGTCGATCAGAGGCGCGAACAGATTGGCAAATAGTATCGCCAACATGATTCCCTCCGGGAAGGCCGGATTTACAACGCGGATCAACACCGCCATAACACCAATCAATACGCCGTACCACAGTTTGCCCGTATTGGTCATCGAGGCAGAAACAGGCTCAGTGGCCATAAATATCATGCCAAAAGCAAATCCGCCTACCACCATGTGCCAGTACCAGGGCATGGCAAACATGGGATTGGTTTCAGAACCGATAAAATTAAACAGGGTGGACAATGCAATCATACCGATCATTACACCGGCGACAATGCGCCAAGAGGCAATCTTGGTAATCAACAACAAGGCACCGCCGATAAAGATGGCCAGCGTGGAAACCTCACCGACCGATCCATGCAGGTTGCCAAAGAACGCATCCAGCCAGGTCACCTGATTCTGCAGTGCTGCCATTCCCTCACTAGCGGCAACAGACAGGGCTGTCGCGCCAGTATAACCATCGACAGCGGTCCATACCGCATCGCCAGACATTTCGGCAGGATAGGCGAAATACAGGAAGGCTCGACCGGCGAGTGCTGGATTGAGGAAATTTTTGCCGGTACCACCAAAGACTTCCTTGCCAATCACCACACCAAAACTGATACCCAGAGCCACCATCCACAGTGGCATGTCCGGGGGGCAAACAAGGGCGAAAAGGATTGAAGTGACAAAGAAACCTTCGTTGATTTCGTGCCCCCGAACGGTGGCAAACATAACCTCCCAGAAGCCACCCACAACAAAGGTCACCACATAGATGGGAATGAAATAAACGGCGCCATACCAAAGGCAATCCCAGATACTATTCGGATCATGTCCGGCGAACAGGGTGATTAAAGGTCCCCTCCAGCCTTCGATGGATGTGGCATCCATACCTGCCAAGATCGTGTTGGCCTGGAAACCGAGGTTGTACATACCATAAAACATAGCCGGAAAGGCTGCCAGCCAGACGGTGATCATGACACGCTTCAAATCAATGCCATCGCGGATGTGTGAACCGTTTTTGGTCACTGTTCCCGGAGAGTAGAAAATCGTATCTACCGCTTCATAGAGCGCATACCACTTGTGCAATTTGCCGCCATGCTCGAAGTGAGGCTCAATTTTATCGAGATAATTACGCAATACTTTCATGATCAGCCCTCCTTCTCAATGCGGGCCAGATTATCCCGAAGAATCGGACCGTATTCATACTTTCCTACGCAGACATAGGTACACAGTGCCAGGTCTTCCTCATCCAACTCCAGGCAGCCCAGTTTCTGAGCTGTCTCTGTATCACCGACAATCAGTGCCCGCAATAACTGGGTGGGCAATATATCCAGTGGCATTACTTTCTCATAGTTACCCAGCGGCACCATTGCCCGCTCACTGCCATTGGTGTTGGTCGTGAAATCAANNTTTTTNCTCTTATTCAGCGATGACAGATAAATGGGCATCGCTGAGTGCCGGCTACTGCCTGGGGAAAGATAACGGAAAAANTCCCGTTGTCGACCTTCCAGCAAAACAGAGACCTGGACATGGTAACGACCCAGGAAATCAAAAGGTCCACTCGCNGCTCTACCNGAGAGCACTGACCCGGACACCANTCGATTCTGGCCNTCCTTTAGNTCACCNGCANTCAATTCGGAGAGATTNGCACCCANNCTTGTGCGAACCANNCGTGGTCTNGACAACNTGGGGGCCCGCCAGCGANATGACTCTGCGGGTATCNATATGGCCTGTTGTGAANAATGCNCCTATNGCCAGNACATCNTGGTAACCCACTGTCCAGACCNTTTTGTGNTCNCTCACCGGATCNATNAAGTGAATATGAGTACCGGCGAGTCCAGCGGGGTGNGGNCCTGAAAAACTGTGAAGNTGAACACTGGNCGCTCCTCCGCTTTTAATAACGGANTCACTGGAAGTGCAAAGNTGCACTGCCCCGTCCGTCAGACGGCTTATTACGGTCANCCCGTTCTCAAAGTCAGCTGCNCGCTCGGCAATNACCAGNGCCGGATCNGCNGAGAGCGGGTTGGTNTCCATCGCAGTGACAAAAATGGAATTGGGCGACGTCGCAGATGGCGACGGCACTTTTGAATAGGGACGCGTGCGCAGTGACGTCCACAGGCCTGAATTNACCAGATTCTCTACCACTGCCGCGCGGTCGAGGTGACTCAGCTCATCGTTGCTGTATGCNGCAAAGGTTTCCNCTTCATCACCCTCCACATCGATCACCACTGACTGGAGCACTCTCCGCTCACCGCGGTTGATGGCAGNGACCACCCCGGCAGCCGGGGCGGTATAACGGACGCCCTCGGTTTTTTTGTCAGTAAAAAGTAATTGGCCCAGTTTGACCCTGTCGCCTTCTTTGACTTCCATNGTTGGCTTCATACCAACGTAATCAGGGCCAACAACAGCAACAGATTTCACTGTGGGACCATCGTGAATGACTTGCTCGGGCGAGCCCGAAACAGGTAAGTCCAATCCCCGACGGATCTTAATCATAGGTAATGCCTATTACGAAATNTCATTAATTATTGCTCTTCTCGAGCCCCAAAAATGCAGCCGAAATCATCATGGTCATCCTACGGCAGCACCAGTGCTTTTCGTGCAAGGTGGCTTGCTGGAAGCNCACCGACACCGGCAAATAAATCGGCGCGATTATAAAGGCGGAGGCTTCCCATTACCAGTACAGACATTGTGGTAATTGATTCTCGACAAAGCACCCACCACCAACCACTTTACNCGAANCNCAACTTAACAGTGNGGNGAGACAGGCTACCCATCANGCTGTCGGGTACATCGGCCAGGATACGCCAGCCAGATTTTCCAGACATCGCACCACTTGACAGCTATAGCCAAACTCATTGTCGTACCAACAATACAGCACGACACTGTCACCACTCACAATNGTCGCCTCTGAATCATAAACACAGGCATGCCGTGAACCGACAAAGTCGGTCGAAACCGCCTCGGAAGAAATTGTATAGTCAATCTGTTGCTGCAAAGGCGAATAGAGTGCGGTTTTTCTCATGTATTCATTGAGCTCTTCTCTGGTTGTCTCACGACCCAGCTGCAAATTGAGAATCGCCATGGATACNTTGGGAGTCGGCACCCGTATCGCATTACCNGTCAGNTTGCCAGCCAGNTCCGGCAATGCCTTNGCCACNGCCTTGGCAGCACCTGTCTCGGTAATCACCATATTNAGNGCNGCACTACGACCTCGACGTGACCCTTTGTGATAGTTATCAATCAGGTTCTGATCGTTNGTGTAGGAATGNACNGTTTCCACNTGNCCACGGTCTATGCCGAATTCGTCCATCAGGGCTTTCAGNACGGGCACAATGGCATTGGTGGTACAGGACGCGGCAGAAATTATNTTGGTATCTGCAGNAATNTCATTTTGGTTGATACCATAAACAATATTCGGAATATTGCCNTTGCCAGGCGCNGTGAGNATCACCTTGCTGGCACCAGGGCANTGCAGGTGNCTGGATAGNCCNTCTTCATCACGCCATACACCNGTATTGTCAATCACAATTGCNTTGCTGATACCATAGCGGGTGTAATCTACCTCCGCAGGAGAGTNGGCGTANATCACCTGAATGGGGTTGCCGTTACACACCAGAATATTTTTATCCTCAATGACTCTGATNGTGCCNTCAAACGCACCGTGAACAGAATCGCGTCGNAGNAGNCTGGCTCGNTTGGCCAAATCATCCGCACTNCCCCCCTTGCGAACCACAATGGCACGCAATCGCAACAGATCACCGCTACCTGTCTTTTCAATCANCAACCTGGCCAGCAACCGGCCGATACGGCCAAAACCGTAAAGCACCACNTCCTGGGGTTGTGGCAGCGGCTTGCGNACGCGACCGATGTCNTCACCCACCTCNCGCTGCAGGAACGCAGTCAGATCCTCNCCATTACCGGACTCCTGGTATTTGACAGTCAACTTGCCCACGTCGATATGGGCAGGCCCCAAATCCATTTCCGACAACGCCAGAATCAGAGGGAAGGTTTCAAATTCCGAAAGCTCATTTTGTTCAATCTGGCGAACAAAACGATGGACCTTCATCAGATCAATCACTGAACGATTGACCATATTCTTGCCATACATATAGAGAGAGACGTTATTTTGCCTGTAAAGCTTTCCGATCAGAGGGATCATGGCTTCGGCCAGCGACTCACGCTCTTTCCAGTCAGCAAAAAAATCGGCAGGAATGGGGCGGTGTTGTTCGGTCACAGGTAAACCTCTCTTTTGTTGGTCTGACACGATGGGCGGCACTCCCATCACGGGTTGGGGCGCTATTATCGGTATTCAGCCTTTTAAGGGCAACAAAGTGCGGTGAATAACCGGTACTGCGGTTCGACGATGGTTGATCTGGATCAGTGAACCATGTGGTCAAAAAACCTGACACCGCAACGATGATCACTGGTCAGGGGAGTATTTAGAGGGGGATAAATGCCATGCTGGCCACATTCAGGGCAACTGTTTTGATGACCCGCTGGTTTTTCTGGGCGATGATCAAGGCAAGCATATCCTGATGGGCAATCAACTTACCAAACAGGCGCTCGTAACTGAGGTTATACCCCTCCCCCTTGCGACTATTGGTAAGGATCAGGGACTTACCCTGCTCGTCCAGGTGCGTTCTGATTCGCCATATGGCAATTTCAATGTTGCGGGCACTGTGATAAAGCTTCTGATGATCCAGTTTACTCAACATGAAAAACTCGGTTTTCAGGCCGTAGGACTCCCTGATCATTCCCGTCATCCCCACTATCAGCGCAAACACACGGTCGCCCCTGAATTCCGGGTCCAAAGATAGTTCAAGGGCATCGATACCGCCGCCCCCGAGCTCAGCAAACTGGGGCTTTCCCGGATGGGTGAAAATTTGTGTAACACGGGAATCTATCGTCTTGCCGGGGACCTTCTGTAACTCTCTCGGGTTTCGCTTATAGAGCTTCACCGTCAGCTCTTTGAGCAACAGCTCGACCTGCTGATAGTGCAAGTCCGCCACCATGTCGATATCCGTTTTCGCCAGATCCTGGACCCGAAAGGAGGAGCCACTGCAGCCGGTCATCACCAGCAGACACAGCAAACAAAACCCTATCAGCAATCTGCCTCTGAATGGAAAACACGGGTACAGCATATCAATCTCTCTATTGCCCCGCTAAAATAGCATACCTTCAAGGTTAACCCACAGAAGTGCCATTCCAGTATGTCGATTTTGTCACTACCGCCAGTCAACACAGCTGGCGACAAGCGCGTTTGGCAGGATGTAAACGGCGGCAGCGCCCTGGTCATTGCCGAGGCAAGCCAACAAGCACCCGGGCTGACCGTCGTCATTGCAGACTCGGCAAAAACTGCAGCTGAGCTGGAATCTGAACTGCGATTCTTCCTCGGCGAAGGGGCCGCTGTACTCCATTTCCCTGACTGGGAAACACTCCCCTACGATATTTTCTCGCCGCATCAGGATATTGTCTCCGAGCGATTGCGAACCCTGTCTCGCTTACCGCAAACCCGCACCGGTGTCGTGATAGTGCCCGTTGGCACCCTGATGCACCGTTTGCCACCAACCGAGTTCGTCAACCAGCGCGCNTTCGATTACCGACGNGGNGACAAACTGAANCTCGATACGCTGCGCACCCAACTGGAATCCGCCGGCTATCGCTGTGTTGATACCGTGGCCGAACACGGTGAGTACGCTGTTCGCGGCGCTCTGATTGATATTTTCCCAATGGGCGCCACGCTACCTTTTCGGATCGATCTGTTCGACGATGAAATTGAAACGCTTCGCACCTTCGACCCGGACACCCAGCGCACGCTGGAACAAACCGATCACATACACCTCCTGCCCGCACGGGAAGTCCCATTGGACAAACCGGCTATCCGGCGCTTTCAGGACAACTGGCTGTCCCGCTTTGATGTCGATGAGCGACGCTGCCCGGTCTTCAGGGATGTCAGTGAGGGTATTCCACCCCAGGGAATCGAGTATTTTCTGCCCCTGTTTTTTGAAGAAACCGCCACCCTGTTTGATTACCTGCCCGATCACAGCCTTATCTTTACCGAAGGAGCTGTGGAGCAGGCCGCCGAAAAATTCTGGCAGGATGCCAGCCAGCGCTACCAGGAATACGGTGTTGATCCAACCAGGCCCCTGCTCCCCCCGGCAGCCTTATTTGTCCCGGTCGAAGAACTGTTCGGCCATCTGAAAAAATACCCCTGCACACGAATCAACAGTGAATCCGATCCGCAGAAAAATCATTTTTCCCTGCACATATCCGCTCCGCCACCGGTGGCGATTGATGCCAAGGCAGACAATCCCCTGAAAAAACTCCAGGGGCATCTGGCCAACGCCAGCCAGCGGGTACTAATCTGCGCGGAATCAGCGGGCCGCAGGGAAACCCTGCTGGAACTACTCGGCCGCCAGTCCATTCGCCCAGAAGATGTAACCAACTGGGAATCTTTTGCCGAAGGAACACAACGCCTCGCCATAATCGCCTACCCGCTGACCCGCGGCTTTGTTGTAACGCCGGCAAATATCAGCTTGATCACCGAGACAGAACTGTTTGGTCAGCAGGTCATGCAACGTCGCCGACGCAACAAAGAACGTACCGATGCCGACCAGGTCATCAAAAACCTGACTGAACTGAGCGTTGGGGCGCCCGTGGTCCATATTGATCACGGTGTCGGTCGTTACCTGGGATTGCAGACCATCAACGCCAGTGGCGANCCGCAGGAATTTCTGACGTTATCCTATGCCGACCAGGCAAAACTCTACGTCCCGGTATCATCGTTGCACTTAATCAGCCGTTACAGTGGTGCAGAAGACAGCCTCGCGCCCTTACACCGACTGGGTACAGATCAGTGGCAAAAGGCCAGAGACAAGGCCCTGCGACAGATCCGCGATACCGCCACCGAGTTGCTGGACATCTATGCCACTCGCGCGGCACGCAAGGGGTTTGCCTGCCGCGACCCGGCAGCGGACTACCGCGCTTTCTGTGCGGACTTTCCCTTCGAGGAAACGCCCGATCAGCTGGACACCATCGAAGCTGTCAGACGCGACATGCTGGCTGAGCAGCCCATGGATCGGCTTGTCTGCGGGGATGTTGGCTTCGGAAAAACGGAAGTCGCCATGCGCGCCGCCTTTATCGCCGTGGCCAGCGGCAAACAGGTGGTGATGCTGGTGCCGACCACCCTTCTGGCCCATCAGCATCTGGAAAACTTTCGCGACCGCTTTGCCAACTGGCCAGTCACCATCGAGGAGCTGTCGCGGTTCCGCTCCGACAAGGAACAACAGGAGGTCCTTCACCGTGCCGGTCTGGGAAAAGTCGATATTCTGATTGGCACCCATAAGCTACTTCATGCCAAAGTGAACTATAAAAACCTGGGGCTGCTTATTATTGATGAAGAGCACCGCTTCGGCGTCCGTCAAAAAGAACAGATCAAGGCGCTACGAGCCGAAGTGGACATCCTGACACTGACGGCCACCCCCATTCCACGCACCCTGAACATGTCAATGTCAGGCATTCGGGATCTGTCGATTATCGCTACCCCCCCGGCGAGAAGGCTCTCGGTAAAATCGTTTGTCCGCCAGAACGATCCCCGAGTGACCCGGGAGGCGATACTGCGGGAAATTCTACGTGGCGGGCAGGTCTATTATTTGCACAATGAGGTCAAGAGCATTGGCAAAACGGCGCAGGTGATAGAAGAACTGGTACCGGAGGCACGGGTTAATATCGCACACGGCCAGATGCGCGAACGCGAACTGGAAAAAGTCATGTCCGACTTTTACCACCAGCGTTTCAATGTGCTGGTCTGTTCCACCATTATCGAGACCGGAATCGATATCCCCAGTGCCAACACCATCATCATTGACCGTGCCGACAAATTGGGGCTGGCTCAACTGCACCAATTGCGGGGCCGAGTGGGACGCTCTCACCATCAGGCCTATGCCTATCTGCTCACTCCCGAGCCAAAAACCATGACGGCTGAGGCCATCAAGCGGCTCGAGGCCATCACCCACGCAGATCACCTGGGATCCGGATTCACACTGGCTACCCATGATCTGGAAATTCGCGGTGCTGGCGAACTGCTCGGCGAAAATCAAAGCGGCCAGATTCAATCGATTGGTTTCACGCTTTACATGGAACTGCTGGATCGTGCTGTTGATGCCCTGCGCAAAGGGAAGGCAGTAGAGCTGAATATACCTCTGGCCGAAGATATCGAGATCAATCTGAACCTGCCGGCACTGATACCCGAAGATTATTTACCGGATGTTCACATGCGTCTGATGATGTACAAGCGCATTGCCAACGCCACAACAGAAGTTGATTTATGGGAGCTTCAGGTAGAAATGATCGATCGTTTCGGTTTACTTCCCGATTATCTGAAAAACCTTTTTCAAGTCACGTCACTGAAACTTCAGGCCAGACAACTCGGTATCTGCAAGGTGGAAGCCGGACCAACCGGCGGGCGGATTGAATTTGGCAGTGATACGTTGGTTGAACCCCTGGTCATTGTACAAATGGTCCAAAAAGAGCCCACTGTTTTTCGACTTCAAGGGGCGTCAACCTTGAAATATACTCTACCGATGGAAACGAAAGAACAGCGAATTGAACAGATCCAGGCGTTATTGACTCGGCTAACCCCTGCAAACAATGGACATTAAATGAGACCACTCAGAACCGCTGGCATGCCTTTCAGGTATTTACTGTTTTTGGCAGTCACCTTAAGTACAAGCCTCGCCGAACAGACCCGAGCGGATCAAAACGAAGACTGGTATCAGGTTGAGCTGATCGTATTCAGCCAGCAGGATCTTTATCAGAATGAACGACACCCCACCAACATCACATTGGAATACCCTCAAAACTGGCAACGGCTTGAGAGCGATACCTCCACATCGGCGGACAACCCCCGACCTGCGGAACAATCGTTGATTCCTCTTGAGACAAAAGACTTCAGCCTGGGACCCGATGAATACACATTGAGCCGCGCTGCAGGCTATCGAGTACTCACCCACATAGGATGGCGCCAACCCGGACTGGGGCAGGCACAGAGTCCCTGGATTATTGTTTCGGGAGGCCATCGCCATGGCAACCACCATGAGCTGGAAGGCAGTATTCGGCTGGTAGTGACCCGCTATCTACACATTCAGGCAGATATTTGGAAAACCAGCTTTGCCAGTACACCGGGGACTGGTGGCGCCTTGCGCGGCAATCCTCTCCGACCAGACAACTGGCCACGATTGCCGGTGAAACCCTGGTTATCTGCTCTTCCGGTGTCTGACGACGCCTCACCAGTGACCACCATCGATACAAACAGTTCCGTCGATCAACGCCACCCGCCGATTAAAAAGATAGTTGTTCTCAATCAGTCGGAACAGGTGGACCTGAATAAACCGACCTATCTGGATCACCCTGAAATGGGGGTACTGGTATTGGTAACACACCATACATCGGCTACGGCTGACTGACGTCGGTATTCACCAATTATGACAACGAAGGTTTGAACTGGAAAAACACCATCAGTGCTGCCGACTCGCCAATGCCTTGGTCAAAACCATGCGTACCAGCGGCATACTGTTCGCCATTACAGTGTCCATCTGCCCAAAAGAGATCCGCTCCTCACTCATACCAGCTGCCATATTCACCACCAGCGCCAGACAGGCATAGGGAATCTGCAACTCCCGAGCCAGTGCCGCCTCCGGCATACCGGTCATGCCGACGATGTCACAGCCGTCATTGGCCATTCGCGCGATTTCGGCAGCGGTTTCCAGCCTGGGGCCCTGGGTGGCGCCATAAACAGCCTCTGCATGAATCCTTGTCTCACAGGCAGTCCCACAGGCAATAGCCGCCTGCAACAGTCTGTCCCGCAGGCTATCGTCATAGGGAAAAGTAAAGTCGATGTGCTGTAATGCCTGATCCGGGCTATCCGAGTAGGTGTGATCCCGTCCAAACGTATAATCAATAATCTGATCGGGGATAACCAGATCCCCCGGGCCCATTTCGCCATTAATACCACCCACCACATTGACGGCATAGATAGCCTTCACGCCCTCCGCACGCAATGCAGCAATATTGGCCCTGTAATTGACCCGGTGAGGCGGCAGCCGATGAGTCACACCGTGTCGCGCCAGGAATACAACCTCCGTATTGCCCAACGTGCCAAAACAGAGGGGAGCAGACGGCTCGCCCCACTCTGTGGTGACCACACGCTGCTCCTGAACGCTCAAATCGGAAAAGCTGTCCAACCCACTGCCACCGATAATGCCGATACTCATTCGACTTCCGAAGCTTGCAACAATCGCAGCTGGTCGGGAATATGGACAGTGGAGGTTGGGAAAGCAATCTCGGCACCGTGATCGGCTACGATATCGCTTACCTTTAACAGCACATCCTGTTTTACCTCGTGAAAAACCACCCACTTGGTGGTTTTGGTAAAGGTATAAACAAAAAAGTTAACCGATGAGGCACCAAAAGAGACAAAATTGACGATCATGGTCTGGTTCTGATCTATTTCCGGATGATCACACAGCATCTGTTTCACATCGGCCACAATTCCCGCCATTTTATCGACATCCTGGTAGCGAATACCCACCGTCTCGTAGATCCGCCGGTTAAACATACGCGAGGGGTTTTCCACCGCAATACTGTTAAACACCGAGTTCGGCACATAGAGTGGACGCTTGTCAAATGTGCGAATACGAGTCAGCCGCCATCCAATATCTTCGACAGTGCCCTCGATTTCCTTATCAGGGGATCGCACCCAGTCTCCCACCTTGAAGGGCTGATCCAGATAAATCATCAAACCACCAAAGAAATTTGCCAGCAGGTCCTTGGCGGCAAAACCCACTGCGAGACCACCGATACCGCCAAAAGCGAGCAAGCCAGAAATACTGTAGCCAAAAGCCTGCATGGCAATGAGCGTGGCGGTGATGATGACCGAAGCGCGCAGCAGTTTGCCAATGGCCTTGACCGTGGTCTCATCCATGGGATCACTGGTATATTCAGGATGCACCAGATTCAGTTCAGCGCGCTTAATCAGATTGAGTAAAAATAGCGCAGCCAAAAAAATGATGACAACCCGGTTAATGGGTGCCAGCAAATCGTACCATTCGGACCCAGCCTGTCTGGCGGCGACAGCCGCCGCATAGTTAACCCCCAGTATCCATATTGCCCAGACTACAGGGCGGCGGCACGCCTCAATCAAGGCATCGTCCCAGAAATTTGATGTCTTGAGTGCCCGTTTTTGCAGAAAGTTCAGTATCCGCGTCGCCAGAAATCCTGCTGTCATAGCGGCTAGGACAATCAGAAAAATTTCGGCAATCAACAGATAGCTTTCCCCGGTAATATTGACTAACCACGCTTCCAATTGCTGCATACTATGGATTCCTGTTCACTACTTATTCAGCTGTTTGGCAAGTTTTTGAGAAGTGATCTGCCAGCGCTCAGAGGCTCGCAATGCATCCCACTCCGGATGCTTCCTGGCCGCCATTTTAGCTAATCTTCCTGACGGCTCCACAGGATTTTTAGATAGAAAATCAATCACTTCCAACGCGCCTTTACGATTGTTACAGACCAGCACCATATCACAGCCGGCCTGCAGCGCACGGCTGGCTTTTTCCGGGTAACCACCCACCAGGTCAGCCCCTTTCATGGACAGGTCATCGCTGAAAATGACACCCTGAAACTGTAATTCGTTTCGCAGTATTTTCTGCAACCAGATAGGAGAAAACCCCACCGGTACAGATTCAACACAAGGGTAAACAATATGGGCGGGCATGATCGCATCCAGCTCATCGGCAAGCCGCGCAAACGGTTGCAAGTCCCGATCACGCAATTGCTGAAGAGAGCGGTTGTCATAGGGAGTTTCGTAATGACTGTCGGCGACGACTCCTCCGTGGCCCGGGAAGTGCTTTCCTGTTGCCGCCATGCCGGCCTGATGCATACCGGTAATAAAATGATGGGCGGCCCGGATGGCTTCCTCCGGATTATCAGCAAACGACCTATCGCCAATTACCGCACAACTTTCACGGTCCAAGTCCAGCACCGGGGCAAAGCTGAAGTCCAGCCCACAGGCAAGTAATTCAGAGGCCATCAGCCAACCGGCATCCTGAAGCAGTGACTCACCACCCTCTTCNTTCAACAATAAATCACCCAGCATCTGCATCGGCGGCAAATGGGTAAACCCATCGCGAAAGCGTTGCACTCGCCCACCTTCCTGATCGACGCAGAGNAACAAGTCACCNCTTATTGCACGAATGTCTGCCACCAGCNCAACCAGNTGACTGTAACTCACAAAATTTCGGGAAAAAAAGATAATACCGCCCACTGATGGATTGAGAATCAGNACTCGTTCTTCCGGGGTCAGCACCAGTCCTTCCAGGTCGAGCATCAATGGACCAAGCGTCATGTCTTAAACCTTTGTTAGCAGGGGGGCAAAATAAGAAGGCTGCGGAGACTTGTCAACCTTCTGACAAATTAGACGAATTTTTCATTTTAAAAACAACCTGTTATGACATTCAGCACTTAAAGAATNATCACTTCAGATCAATGAGAGAAATTATCTCCTTCNNGGAAAGGCAGTTACATCATTTATTTAAATAAAAGCTCATAAAAAAGTAACTTTCACCCTGTTTACCGGCTATTCCACTCGTCAGAAATGCACCCGGTAGCCAGTGCACTTTTTTCCCGTTGGTGATACGTTCAATGAACTAATGAGGAGGATTAAATCATGGCTTCACAAGTTCCAGTCATTGGCGCCTGGTACGAGGACGCCTCCCAGGATGACATTTTCGAAGTTGTTGCTCTGGACGAGCACAGCGGTTCCATAGAAATCCAGCACGTNGGCGGAGAGGTCAGTGAAATTGACTTCGAAACCTGGCAGCAATTGATACTGCTACCGGCTGAGCAACCCGAAGATTGGCGGGCATCATATGAATTGAGCAACGAAGACAGTCACTTTCCAGATGACATCTTTATCCCTGATAACTGGAATGANCCATTGACGGACATTGATGCCGATACNGTTTACGGNCTCGATGATTTTTAGGGTACCNNNNGTACTGTTNGATGCCCGGATTATTCGGCGATCTCCTGTGCCTGCANCATGCGAGCATGTTGCAGGATTATCTTTGCCGCACTCTCNGCATCGTCTACCAGACTAAATAAATGTAAGTCTCTTTCCGAGACACAGCCGTTTTCCAACATCGTCTCCCTCAGCCAATCGAGTAGGCCCTGCCAATAACTGGTCCCCAATAGAACGATGGGAAANGGCCGCACTTTATTAGTCTGTACCANNGTCAAAGCCTCAAATAATTCNTCAAGGGTGCCATAGCCTCCCGGAAATATGACAAACCCNACGGCATGNTTAACAAACATNAANTTGCGCACGAAAAAATAGCGGAAATCCAGCGATACGTCCTGAAANGNATTGTGNTTCTGCTCCAACGGCAGGGAAATATTCAAACCCACGGAAGTCGNNCCTGTGCNATAACAACCCTTGTTTGCTGCCTCCATCACCCCGGGTCCNCCACCNGTGATGATGGGCACTCCCTCTTTTCCCAGAATCTCACCAAGTNCCACGGCTTCCTGATAGTAGCGGGAGTCGGGCTGAAGNCGCGCACTACCGAACACAGACACCGCACCGCCCATGCCTGACAGTGACTCGATNCCATCCACCAGNTCAGACTGAATACGCAGNACACGCCAGGCTTCGGGGATTTTGATTTCTTCCATAAGCTACTCCAATGTCCGAGAAANCGCCGTCATNGTGNNTCCATNATNCACTTTGNCAGCAATCNTACTGATACCCTGAGAATATANCGTTGAAAAAAGTTTTTCCCACNANCAATTTAACTTTATACTGTAAATAATTACAGGCTATATTTATTTACAGCANTATGGNCAANAACNTNNCNATTGCTGCAATNCATNCCNATNNNNCCCGAGGTTAGANAATGGCGANTACATCACTGACTGCCCGACAACAGNAAATCCTGNACCTGATCAAACAACATATTGNTNAAACAGGCTACCCCCCCACCAGNGCGGAGATTGCNACCGAGCTGGGNTTCANNTCNCCTAACGCNGCTGAAGAGCATCTCAGGGCNCTGGCGCGCAAGGGNATNATCGAGATGATTTCNGGCGCATCCCGCGGTATTCGTCTGCTGGATGAGCAGCCCGCCGGCCTTCCGTTGATTGGCCGTGTCGCNGCCGGGGATCCTGTTCTTGCNGCAGAAAACATTGAGGACTATCTCGACATCGGNGCCAACCTGTTTAACCCTAGAGCGGANTACCTNTTGCGTGTTCATGGTATGAGCATGAAAAATGCCGGCATCATGGACGGTGATTTACTGGCTGTTCACAAAACGGGGCAGGCACAGAAAGGCCAGATTGTGGTCGCACGTATTGAAGACGACGTCACTGTCAAGCGTCTGGGTAAAAGCCTGAAACGCCATGAGATACTGCTCGAACCGGAAAACGAAGAGATGCTCCCCATTGTGGTCGACTTGCGGGAAAAAAGTTTTGTCATTGAAGGCTTGGGGGTCGGGGTTATTCGGACGAATCCCCAATAATATTTGTCCAGCTACAGGCCCTGAGAGTGAGTCGAGCCGACTGTACGATAAACGACCGTCATGGGCAGGCTGATCTCAGTGAAGCACCCGGTTTTTGATCATGGTGCCCTCTTCCATCTGAAAATTGTCTGCACCCAACTCCTCAAAGACCTCAATTCCGGCATCGATCATGGCTTTGGCGACATCAACCTTGGCCTCCTGAAGAAACGCCTTGGCCTCTCCCGAAAAACTGATTCTGATCAATGGCGCATCCTCTTCATCTGTCCGCTGCAGAGCGACATCTCCATCAGGTAAAATTACGATTTCAAACAGGGAGATAGCCATTGAATATTCCATCGGGTTTTCAAAAACAACATGCCTGCATTGTACCAGAGGGGGTCCGGCATTAATAACCCGAGAACAAGAATTAGCTCCCAAGCCGGCTCAGTCAACGGCAGTCAGCATTCAATCATGTGCTCGCGATGACGCTCAATCAGGCTCCGAAAGGCTTCCAACCATCCGCTGAGCAAATCAACACTCAACTCATCCCTGTCTTCACCCTGCTCAATTTGCACCACAGCAATGGGTGACGCAGCATTGGCCGCCTCCTGAGGCTGAACCGCGAGCAGACGATCTCGGGCATTCAGCAAGTTGGCAAGCCAGCTCCCCTTATCTGCCTCCAGGTTAGCCAACTCCTCGGCCTCAGATGGTGATTGATCAATGGACTCCATCGCCGCAATCAGCCCCTCAACAGATGAAATTGACTCTGCAGCTCTATGTCGATAAGTAGTCGCCACCTCACGCAGATAGAGACGATAGGCGACTTCGAGCTGGAACAGTGCTGACTGGCAGAGCGCCAACTGCAGGTTTGCAGCTGGCCCGACAACATGAGTCAGATTCCGGTCAACCTGCTGCAATAACAAGTCACAGAAGTAGAGCTTCTGATTGACGGCCGGCAGAAAGGGATTCACAGATAGTCTCCTCTATTTCTTACCCTTGCGGTCATCCTTTGCCCGCCAGACACCCTGGTCATAAAACGCCTTCCAGCCAGTGGGTTTACCCTCTTGTTCAGACTGGACATACTGCTCACCAGTTTTGCGACTGAAGCGAATCACCGTGGGGATACCATCGGGGTCGGCGACGGGAGCATCAAAGAGAAACTGATACTTCGGATCAATTTCTTTTGTATGGGGTAGCAACTCGGCAACCAAAGGCGCGCGGGTTTCACGATGCCGGGGAAACTGACTGGCCGCCAGAAACAGACCGGATGCGCCATCCCTGAGAATATAATGATCCGTTACTTTCTCGCAGGTGAGCTCTGGCATGGGTACAGGATCCATCTTGGGGGGAGCGGGCTGACCACTCCGGAGTAACTTGCGGGTGTTCTTACAGGCATCGTTGGTACAACCGAAATATTTGCCAAAACGGCCCGACTTGAGCTGCATATCGCTACCGCATTTATCACACTCAATCAGCGGGCCTTCATACCCCTTGAGCTTGAAAACGCCGGTTTCCACTTCAAAGCCATCGCAGTCGGGGTTGTTGCCACAGACGTGCAGTTTTCGACCCTCATCAATCAAATAAGCATCCATTGCCGTATTGCAGAGGGGGCAACGATGACGATGCATCAACTGCCTTGATTCAGCCTCATCGTCCTCGTCGACATTAACTGCCTCATCTCCGGGAATAAGGTTCAGAGTGCCTTTGCAGCGCTCTTTAGGCGGCAGGTTGTAACCGGAGCAGCCGAGGAAAACCCCCGTCGTCCCCGTGCGAATCATCATCGGCCGATCACATTGGGGGCAGGGAATATCCGTGAGCGATGGCTCATTGGGACGCATACCACCATCAGCCTCGGCCCGGGTCAGCTTGGCTGAGAAATCCGAATAGAATTGATCAAGCACCTGCTTCCATTCCAACTTGCCCTGAGCAATTTCATCCAGATAGGCTTCCATTGTGGCCGTAAAACCATAGTCCATCAGGTCGGTAAAATTTTCGTTCAAGCGGTCCGTAACAACATCACCAATTTTCTCCGCATAGAAACGGCGATTGTCGACCCGTACATACCCACGATCCTGGATCGTGGAAATGATAGAGGCATAAGTCGATGGGCGACCAATGCCACGCTTTTCCAGCTCTTTGACCAGGGAGGCCTCTGAGTAGCGGGCCGGGGGTTTGGTAAAATGCTGCATGGGAATCAGCTTGTTGAGCAACAATTGTGCCCCAACGGACATCTCCGGCAGCTCGATGTCATCACCTTTTTTGGACATCGCAGGCAGCGCTTTCAGATAGCCATCAAACAGTGTCACCCGACCTTTTGCTCGAAGTTCGAAGTCCTCTGCCTTCACTGTCACCGTGGTACTGGTAAATCGTGCCGGCACCATCTGGCAGGCGACAAATTGCTGCCAGATTAACCGATACAGTTTTTTGGCATCCTCTTCCATCGCATCCAGATCACCTGGTTTGATATCAATATTGGAGGGCCTTATCGCCTCATGCGCTTCCTGGGCACCGGCTTTACTACCATAAGTCGTGGGCTTTTCAGGCAAGTAGTCAGTGCCATAGCGCGTTTTGATAAAGTCGCGGCAGACACTCACTGCATCAGCACTGAGGTTGGTGGAGTCTGTTCGCATGTAGGTGATATAACCGCCTTCGTAAAGGCGCTGGGCAAGCATCATGGTTTTTTTCACCCCATAACCAAGCCGCGTGCTGGAGGCCTGTTGCAGGGTTGAGGTGATAAACGGTGCCGACGGTTTGCTGGAAGTGGGCTTGTCCTCACGGGCAACCACCTCATAGGAAGCATTTTTGAGCGCGGCCAGCGCGGCTTCTGTCTGGCCCTGACTGACAGGTCTAAACTGATCGGAGCCCTGTTTCTTCACCTCAAAGCGGACCAGATCTTCCTCAGTGGTCTCCAGATCGGCGTGAACTGTCCAGTACTCTTCCGGCTCAAAAGCACGAATTTCACGCTCGCGCTCAACGATCAATTTAACGGCTACCGACTGCACACGACCGGCAGAAAGCCCTCTGGCCACCTTACTCCAGAGCAGTGGCGACACCATAAAGCCAACGACCCTGTCGAGAAAACGGCGCGCCTGCTGGGCGCTTACCCGGTTGGTGTCGAGCTTGCCTGGTTTTTCAAAAGCCGCCTTGATCGCTTTTTTGGTGATTTCATTAAAGACAACGCGCTGATAAAGATCGGGATCACCGCCGATGGCTTCCATGAGGTGCCAGGCAATCGCTTCCCCCTCCCTATCAAGATCCGTGGCGAGATAGATATGATCCGCATCCTTGGCCAGCTTTTTCAACTCAGCGACAACTTTTTCCTTGCCGGGCAGAATCTCATAGCGCGCTTTCCAGCCATGTTCGGGGTCTATTCCCATGCGGTTGACCAGCTGTTCCCTGGCTCTTCTGGAACGCTGTTTTGCTTTTTCATCGTCCGACAGTTTGCGGGTGGCCGCAGCCGTCCTGGCCCGTTCTTTTGGGTCTACCGTTTTACCACCACCCGTAGGCAGATCCCGAATATGCCCGATACTCGACTTCACAATGAAGTCGTTGCCGAGATACTTGTTGATCGTTTTCGCCTTGGCCGGCGACTCGACGATAACCAGTGATTTACCCATGAAGCAGCCGTTTATCCTGTAGATTAATTGCCCAAAGTGCTACCGGATGGCACCACGAAAGCCTGAAAGGGAGCGAATATACATGTGCCGCCGGTGGTTTGGTCAAGGTAATTTTTCACTTGGCTATCAATCTATCGAGTGATTTTTCGGGCCGGATCGCACTTCTGAGGTGCTTCAACTGGGTATCTATCCGGTCAATATCAGCCAGCTCACCGCGCTCCTGCCAGACAATAGCTACACCCTCACGGTTAACCTCAACAGCGATCACGTCAGCTGGCAGAGCTGCCAGCACTGCCCCGATAACGGGTTGCAACCGGTCATTGGCTTCATGGCCCAACCATTGCCAGCCCTCCCAGGGAGAGTGATCGCCGCGGCGGGTACCCCGAACCAACAGCCACTTTTCCATCCGGGAAAATGGCGATGGACTGGAGTCTGGCATCCAGAGCAGGGTATAACCTGCGTATTCAAGGCGGCCTTCTCCCTCTCTGGCATCCGGAGCATGAACGAGTCGAACCCGAAGTCCACGGGACGAAGCCAGACGTCGCATCTCCGTGATCATTTTCTGACGAGGGCTCTGGCGAAACCAGAGCAACGGTGAAATGATAAGCGCCAGTATCAGTAGAATTAACAAATAGGTCATTATCTGCTACAACCTTATATACTTGAGGAAGCGTTGATGAACCAGTTACGGGAGATACTTCATGTCCGCCTATAAACACATTCTGATCGGTCTGGACCTATCTCCAGAATCACAGCAAGTGGTCGAGAGAGTCAAGTCCCTGTTTGGCAACGGTGAGAGCCAGTTGAGCCTTGTTCATGTACAGGAACCGTTGTCATTTGCCTACGGCGGTGATATCCCGATGGACCTTACCGAGGTCCAATACCAACTGGAGGAGCAGGCGAAGCAGCGTTTGACCGTCATCGGCAAAGATCTTGGAGTTTCCATTGAGAGCCAACATGTGATCATCGGTCAACCCGCCCAGGAAATGCACCGGTTTGCCAATGACAACCATGTGGACCTGATTGTGGTCGGGAGCCACGGTCGCCATGGTATCAGTCTGATACTGGGCTCAACGGCGACCGGTGTACTGCATGGTTCCCACTGCGATGTGCTAGCGGTCCGGGTATAAGCGGGGTATCAGGGCTTTTATTGATCGGGAATCTAATTTCGCAAGACCTGTCTAACATGTTTGCGGTTCAACTCATTTGCCTTTCACGGAATACCAACCAAACCTTTATGAAAAAATGTCATGGCAGCATCGTCGGCACCCTTTTACTGGCAGTATGCGTGCTATTACCCAGTACCTCTTTTGCCAGAAATCCGACCCTCGACGAACAGCGCGCCCTCTACCGCGAAGCCAAAATTGCAGTGACAAGGGGCAGCAAAGCCAACGTCCACAGACTTGTCAATGCCCTCGGAGACTACCCTCTCAAGCCGCACATCGAATATTTATGGTTAAGCGACCGGTTGAGACACGCGAAGACCACTGAGGTTTCGACCTTTCTCAACAATTACGACGATAGCTCACTGGCCAACAGACTGCGTTACCGCTGGCTCGATACCTTGCATCATCAGCGCCGTGAACAGGATTTTCTCGCCTACTACCGACCAGCCAGCGCCAGCACGGAACAGCAGTGTTATTTCCATTTCATACATCTGAGCAGAGGAAAAAAGGAACCTTTTCTGACAGGCGCCATATCACTCTGGAGCGTGGGGAAATCCCAGCCCAATGGCTGTGATGCGCTTTTTGACTACCTCATTGAAAACCAACATATCACTGATGAAATTGCCTGGAATCGTTACTCGGCCGCTGTTCTAAATCACCAGTACCGGCTGGCAAGGTATCTCCAGCGTTTTTTCACGTCAGATCGCTACCAACTGTTAGCCAAGAACTTCCTGAAGGTGGACCTTGAACACGAACTCATAGGCAACTATTCATTGTTCAGTGATTTTAACGACGCACTGAACGGTGATGAAGTACACGCCATCATTGCCCATGGACTGACTCATCTGGCAAGAACTGATGCAACCACTGCCCTCAAACACTGGAGTTATTACCAGCAGATCCACTCCTTTACCAGCGAGCAAAGAAAACAGGTCGTAACAGATTTGGTTAAGGGTCTTTATGACCAGGAACGTCCTGACATCGCAGACAACTACCTGGTTGACTACCTGGACATCATTGATCCATCCCTGCTGGAATGGCGTGCCCGGGAATTTATCAGTCAGGCGGATTGGCAAAGTGTGCTCACATGGATAGAGCGCATGCCGCTCCAGCTCCGGGAAACTGACCGTTGGCTATATTGGCGAGCCAGGGCGGCAGATCTCAACAACACGGCCAAACAACCGCCAGAGCAAAACAGCGCCTATCAGGTGTTGTCGCGTAGTCGCAGCTTCTACGGTTTCCTTGCCAGCGAATGGGCTGCCAATGGCTATTCCATGGCGTTCAAAAAAGCCCGCGTTTCTCCAACAGACATCGCTGAACTGGAAAAACAACCAGGAATCCTCAGAACACGGGAATTCGTCTTTCACGAAGATTACCTGGCCGCCCGTCGGGAGTGGTATCACACCACACGCAATTTTACAGAACAGCAGTGGATTACCGCAGCCCATATTGCCAGCAGCTGGCAGTGGCACAACGGGGCCATCACCAGCATGATCAGCGCCGGATTCTGGGATGATATCAACCTGAGATTTCCTCTTGCTTTCAAGGACGCGTTCTACAGTCATGCCGACAAGACCGGTGTTCCGGTGCATTTGCTGTTTGCCGTAGCACGCCAGGAAAGTGCACTCGCACAGGATGTACAATCCCGTGCCGGGGCAAAGGGGTTAATGCAACTGATGCCGGCAACAGCCAGAGAAACAGCGCGCAAACACGGTATCAGCTACCGTGGCAGCCACCAGCTGTTTGAGCCGGAGATCAATATTACTCTGGGCAGTCGCTATTACCGGGAAATGTTGCAGCGTTTTGACAACAATCGAATTCTTGCCACAGCCGCCTACAACGCTGGCCCCCACCGGGTCAGTAGCTGGTTGAAAAAAAGTCAGGGATCACTGCCCTTTGATGCATGGATTGAAACAATTCCCTTTCTGGAAACACGCAACTACGTTCAGAACGTGCTGGCCTTTTCCATGATCTATGCCTACCACCTGGAAAGTGAAGCACGCATTCTCTCTGAAAAGGAAAAACAGCATCGGCTATGAATGACGTAGAAAACAGCACGCCACTGGTCGATATCGGGGTAAATTTGAGCAATCCCTGCTTTCAGGATGACTGGCAGGGTGTGCTGCAGCGAGCACTGGATGTCCACGTTACCCAGCTGATTCTGACTGGCACAAATCTGGCTGAGAGCGAGCAGGTACTCAGCCTTTGCCAACAATTCAGCGACGACTTCCCCGACATGCTTTACAGCACCTGCGGTGTCCATCCCCATGAGGCAAAGCAGTACTCCGCCGAAACAGGCTCTCAACTGCGCTCTCTGGCAGAGGCACCCCAGGTCGTGGCGATTGGTGAAACCGGGCTCGATTTTAATCGCAACTATTCACCACCCAGCGACCAGGAAAGGGCCTTTGAAGCACAACTGGAAATGGCTATCGAATTACAGCTGCCGATTTTTATGCACGAGCGGGATGCCCACCAGCGACAATTTGAGATCCTCAAGAACTACCGCGATGAGCTGCCGGACGGCGTGATCCACTGCTTTACCGGTGATAGGCAGGCGCTGTTCAACTATCTCGACCTGGACCTGCATATCGGCATCACGGGGTGGATCTGTGATGAGCGGCGCGGCGGGCAACTTCAGGCACTGGTGAGCAGCATCCCTCTCAACCGACTGATGCTGGAAACTGATGCCCCTTTTCTACTGCCCAGAACCCTGCGGCCGCGACCCAAAAAACGTCGCAATGAGCCTGCTTTTCTGCCCTGGGTGCTGGAGGAAGTTGCCAGATGCCGACAGCAATCAGCGGCCGTTATCGCCGAACAAACCACGGTGACGGCCAAACGTTTTTTTAGAATAAACTAGTAGTGCCCGCTCACCTTTTTTCAATAGCGGCCGACGCATTTACCCGCACCTCTGGACGACCAGATTGGTTAAGCTAAACTGGAGCAGACTGTATCTTTGAATGGAGCATACCCATGGCGTGCAAGGCAATATATCGGAGTGTATTTTTTTGTGCTGTTATCACGATGCCCACGCTGATAAATGCAGGCGGAGACCCTTTATTAATACTCGAACGGCAAGCAGAAAGTATCGTCAAGCAATTTGCCGGCTCGCTACAGCCGCGTCTGATGGAGGCAATCCAGACTGGGGGTCCGGTGGAGGCCATCCGCGTCTGTGCCACGGCAGCACCAGAAATAGCCAGCCGGCTAAGTCGGGAAACCGGCTGGTCTGTCAAGCGAGTCAGCCTCAAGGCCCGCAACAAATCTGCAGAACCCGACCACTGGGAACGGAATACCCTTCTGCAGTTTGAATCTCGCCTCGCCGCAGGAGAGATGCCTGCACAACTGGCCCAGGTCGATCAGATCGATGGGCAATTCCGCTATATGAAGGCTCAGATTGTTCAACCGCTCTGCCTCAACTGCCATGGCAGCACACTCGACCCAGACGTTGCACAAGCACTGCAAAACCATTACCCGGAAGACGCTGCGACAGGCTATCAACTGAGCGAAATCCGTGGGGCATTCAGCCTGTCCGCTCCGCAGTAATCCAGCCAATCTGCCGAATTGATTTCTCCTATGCACCAGGAACACTTACATCGCTGGCAACACCAGCACGACTTTTCCACGGCAAATGCTCACGGCGAGCGCCGCACCAAATATGTATTGATACTGACTGCCGTCACGATGGTAGCGGAGATCATTGCCGGTACGGTATTTGGCTCTATGGCCCTGCTGGCAGATGGCTGGCACATGGGCACCCATGTGGCCGCCTTTATGATCACGATTTTTGCGTACCGCTATGCCCGGAAACATGCCGATAATCCGGCCTTCAGTTTCGGTACCGGCAAAGTGGGTGTACTGGGGGGCTTTGCCAGTGCAGTGGCACTGGCAGTTGTCGCCCTGATGATGCTGGTCGAGTCGCTACAGCGACTGGCGTCCCCCCAGCTGATTCAACTCGATGCCGCTATCGCGGTGGCTGTGCTGGGACTGGTGGTCAATATCATTAGCGCCCTGTTGTTAAAAGATCATCACTCTCACCAGCGCCAGGACGGAGACGATACGCATCAGCAGACTGGCGAAGGTCACCATGACCAAAACCTTTATGCCGCCTATATGCATGTACTGGCGGACGCTCTCACCTCGTTACTGGCCATTTTCGCGTTATTGTCGGCCAAGTATTTCGGCTGGTATGCACTGGATCCCGTGATGGGAATTGTCGGTGCAGCGATTATCACCTACTGGGCAATCGGTCTGATCCGGCAATCGAGTCCGATTTTATTGGACGGCGGCATGAGCGATTATTATCAGGAGCGGATTACCCGGGCCATTGAAGAGGATGCCGACAATCAAATCACGGATCTGCATATCTGGAAGATCAGTGAGCACGACTACGCGGCGATTATTTCCCTTGTCACCCACCACCCCAGGCCCGCGGATTATTACAAATCACTACTGGCCGACTTTAACTGGCTGTCACACCTCACCATTGAGGTGCAGCGCTGCGAAGACACTCACATTACTGAGCCTGGCATCGAATAATCGACCAGAACATCTCTTCAAAGAAAATAAAATTTATTAAAATCCATAAATTGCCACTTATTATCCTCAGTGGACTGTTGGCGATGCCCGTGGTCAGTCACAGCGACCCCTCAGAATCAGTCGGTCTGGCTGCCGGGATAATGGCCAATGCGCTGTTCAATGAAACCGAAAAACGGGTGTTCGGCGACTACTTGCGCCGCGATTATTATGGCGACGACTACCAGAGTGGAGGTAAACAGAAGAGTCTGCCCCCCGGTTTGCGCAAAAAGCTGGCATGCGACGGCGAATTGCCGCCGGGTTGGCGGAAGAAGGTTGCACGGGGCGAAGTCCTCGATCGCGAACTGTACTTGATGAGTCGGGACCTGCCAGAGGATCTACTGGGACGGCTCCCCAGATCACTGGATGGCACATCGCTGCAACAAATTGATGATCGTATTTTCAGGGTCATGGATGCAACGAACACCGTCCTCGATGTGTTTTATCAGGCCACACGGCAATAGTATCCGGTCAATGTAGCCCGTCCCGGTCGATATAATCCATCGCGTCACGCAACACAGAAAACCTGTGTCGCTCATTGAGAAACTGCAGCGCACCCAGTCTTTTCAGGTCGGCGCTGGTTCGTTCGGAAATACCCACCAGCAACACATAGCGCTGGTGATGCTGTTCGTTGCGAATCAGCTCATCGAGCATCATTGCGGTCGAGGTGCCCACCAGCTGGGCCCCGGTCAGATCCACAATAATAATTTCGTGAGAAACATGACCGGCGAGACGGCGGCGCAGCCCCCGGCCCACCCCAAAGCTGAGGGGACCAGCGAGACTGAGCAGAGCAACCCGGCCCTGTTGAGCCGCCAGCCATTCGTCGACAGGATCCGGATCAGGCCTTGTCACCTCACCGCTTTTAAAATGGACATTATCCAACTGAATCGTCGTCAAACGCTCGACGGTAATCATGTTGGATAAAAATACCCCCACCAATACGGCGGTAATCAAATCGACAAAAACCGTCAGAAATAACACCAGCACCATCAGTGCCGCAGTATCCAGAGGCAGCTGGCCAAGGCGTCGCAGATAGGGCCAATCGATGATATCGATACCCACCTTGATCAGGATACCCGCCAGCACAGCCAGGGGTATATGGCCCGCGTACTGACCCGCACCAAGCATCACCGCCAGCAACACCAATGAGTGGATCATTCCGGAGTAGCAGGTCTTGCCGCCCGTTCGTATATTGACCACTGTGCGCATGGTGGCACCGGCACCGGGCAACCCGCCGAAAAAACCGGCCACCGTATTGCCAATACCTTGCCCGATCAATTCACGATCGGAATCGTGCTGCTGTTTGGTAAGGTTGTCTGCCACTAGTGACGTGAGTAAAGAATCGATGGAACTCAGTACAGCCAGTAATACTGCGGCATACAAAAGATCATCCAACATATCCAATGAGAACATTGGCCATTGCAGCGACGGAAATGCCGAGGGAATTGCACCGATTGTCGCCACGGTCCCCTCGGGGAGCCAAAGCACACAAAACGTTCCGAGCAACAGCACCAACAGAGGCGATGGCAGCCAGACATTCCAGCGATGGGGCCATAAATAGACACCCGCGATCGCCAGCAAACCCAATGTCAGGTCATGCCAGCTGATCGCTGTTAGCCATTCGGGAAAATAGTCCAGCGTTGCCAGCAGTGAAGGGGTGCCCGTGTGCCCAAGTATGGGACCCAGTTGCAGCACGATGATGATGACGCCTATCCCGGTCATAAAACCTGAAATAACCGAATAGGGAACCAGAATGAAATACTTGCCCAACTTCAGCAACCCAAAGCCGATCTGGAGAATGCCGGCAAGAATCACGGCGCTGAAGCCCATCAACAGGCCCGCTTCCGGGTGTTTCGCCTGAATTGAGGTAAACACACCGGCCATCACCACCGTCATGGGGCCGGTAGGGCCGGATACCTGGGCGGGCGTACCACCAAACAGCGCGGCAAAAAAACCGACAAAAATGGCACCGTAAACACCCGCAGCGGGACCCGCGCCGGATGCCACCCCAAACGCCAACGCCAGCGGCAAGGCAACCACAGCGGTGGTTAGCCCACCGGCAAAATCCCTGGGTAAGTGACGAGTGGAAAGAGAATTGAAAAACGTAATCCCGCGCATGACAGCCTCTAACCGACATCTGAAGTGAGAACATACCCCAGACATACCGCCACTGACAGCAGTGGTCGGGGTTTGTCACCCGGTCTAGGGGCCTGAAATCAGGCGCCGCACCTGGCCAGCAGTAAAGGGCCACCCTTTCTCACGCCCATCCGGAGTGACAATCACCGGGATGCGAATACCGTATTTTTCCGTCAGCACCTCATCCTCATTGATATTGACCTCATGCAAACGCCAACCCTTCTCCTGAAGAACCGGATAGAGCAGCGCTTTGGCCTGATCACAGAGAGGACAGTGGGTACCGCTGTATAGCGTCAGAATGTCACTCATTGTGGATGCCTGATCAACCAGCAATTGTGAAGCTTCTGATCGCGCTGAAAATCCGGATCGAAGGTTTGCTCGGTGATCGCCTCCACCTGCCAGTTCTGCAGCACCGCCTGATCCATGGAAAATTTACGGAAGTTATTGGAAAACACCAGGGTACCGCCCGGCGCCAGCACAGCCATGGCATGCCCGATCAATGCCCCATGGTCTCGCTGAATATCCAGTACCTGTTCCATTTTCTTGGAGTTGGAAAAGGTCGGTGGATCGAGAAACACAAGATCAAAGACACCCTGCTCTCTCTCCAGCCACTCCAGACAATCTGCCCGCAGCAACTGATGTTGCTTCAGGTCCAGTCCGTTCAGGACAAAATTGCGTCCGGCCCACTCCAGATAGCTGTTTGACATGTCGATGCTGAGGCTGCTTGTCGCCCCGCCAAGCGCCGCATGAACACTGGCGGCTGCAGTGTAGCAAAACAGATTGAGCACCCGTTTGCCCCTGGCCATGGCACCGATCATCCGGCGCACCGGTCGGTGATCGAGAAACAGGCCGGTATCGAGATAATCTGACAGATTCACCTCAAAGCGGGCAGCACCCTCTGTGACTACCTGCACCGCATTATGACTGGAGCCGCTGGGCTGGCGCTGGTACTGGCTATCACCCTTCTGGCGGCGACGCTCTTTAAAAAATAATTTACCGCGGCTTTCCGGATAAAGCGATAGCAGCGCCTGACGGATCTCGGTGAGGTGACGGTTGGCGCTCGCCTCATCGACAGTGATGGGTGGGGCGTACTCCTGCACATGGATGGCGTCCTGATAGACATCGATAGCCACGGCATACTCCGGCATATCCGCATCGTACAGACGGTAACAGCTCACCCCTGAAGCCTTCAGCCAGCCCGCCAGTTTTCGGGCATTTTTTTTCAGCCGATTGGCAAACATCTGCGCGCCTTCACCAAGCGCCGCTGCAGACTCATCGGAGCGCGGCTGCGGGTTCCGGTCATCAGCCTCCCGAAGCTGAAAGAGCAATAGCTGACTGGGAATCGTGCCGTTAAAAAACTGGTACTTCTTGTCGGCTCGCAAACGCAACTCACCGGCCAACTCGGCATTGCCGGTAATCACCGCCATACGCCAGCCGGGGCATTCCCTTTTAGCCACTTCACCCAATGTCTGGTAGAGCGGTTTTAATTCTTCCATCTCGCCCCAGCGTTCACCGTAGGGGGGATTGCAAATAATCAATCCATCCCCCGTTTCACGGTGTGTGGGCTTTTTGAACGCCTCGATGGGTTTCGCCATGACCCGCACCCACTTTTCCAACCCCGCACAGGCAATATTTTCCTGGGCTGCACTTACGGCCCGGGTATCCTTGTCATAGCCACGGATTTCAGGTATCTCGCGGGACAGGCCTGCCTCGCAGCGGGCCAGCGCCTCCTGCCGGATGTCTTGCCACAATGTGTCATCGTGCTTCGCCCAGCCGTGGAAACCAAATCGTTCCCGAATCAGCCCGGGGGCCATATCGGCAACCATCATCGCACCTTCAATCAAAAACGTGCCACTGCCGCACAAGGGATCAATCAAAGCGCCACCCCGTGCTGCAATCTCCGGCCAACCCGCCCGCAACAACAGGGCAGCGGCCAGATTTTCCTTCAACGGTGCCGGCACCATAGCCACACGGTAGCCCCGCTTGTGCAGGCTGCCACCAGACATATCAATACTGACGGTGGCAGCGCCCTTCGCCAACCGCACATTGATTCGCAGATCCGGATTTTGCAGATCCACATCCGGCCGTTCACCGAAATAATCCTGGAGCTGATCGACTATCGCGTCCTTGACCTGCTGGGCACCAAATTTGGTGTGTCTGATGGCATCGTTGGTACCAATAAAGTCAACCGCAATGGATTGCCGGGGCGTCAGGTGTGTTTCCCAGGGAATCGATCTGACGCCCCGATACAGATCATCGGCACTACTGACCTCAAACCGCTCCAGGGGCAGGAGCACCCGATTGGCCAGGCGTGACCACAAACAGGCCCGATAGGCAAAGGCCAGCGTACCTTCCACATAGACACCCGCCACGGTCTCCCGGGTTTTTTCCGCGCCCAGCGAGATCAGTTCATTGACCAACAGGGACTCAAGTCCTTTCGGACAACTGGCAAACCACATACCCATAAAAGATGTTCCAACCCACAAATCAAGCCTTGATGTCAGGAGAGCAATGGAAACACAAAATCGATTGATTACATAAGGGAATTAAAAACTACTACTTATAGACAAATAAAATCTTCGACAGCGCTAACAACATTTGATGTGATGGAAGGGCTAGACCATAAAAACCAGCAAACCACTTTAATCACAGAAAGTGGCCCTAGAAATCAGGAGTTCATGTCATATGAAAAGACAAAAACGAGATTCCTCCCACCGCGCTTTCATCAAAGGTTACCAAGCAGGCTACCATGGCCGAAACAAGACACTATGTCCTCATGCAGAAGAAACCACACTGGCTCAGGACTGGTGCAACGGTTGGCGGGAAGGTCGTGAAGATAACTGGAGCGGCTACAAGGAACAGGCCGTTCAGCAGAAAGTCAGCAACCTGTAAATTTCTACCCATTTTCCCTAACGGGGCACTGTCCCCCTGAAAGGTCCTGACCGGACTCAGGAAGCGGCTTGTGGAGGTGCACAACCTCCCGCCGCTTCCAACCAGACCCGGCCTCCATATCCCCAAGCAGCCTTCAAATCGGGCAAAACGGCACTGTATCACGGTGGTTGATGGTGGCCTGAACAAGATCCAGCAACTCCCGCAGGGCCACTGAGAACATGGCAAAATCCCGACCTGGCGTAGTGTGCAGCTCATTCATCATATCCATCCAGCGGGCAATCAGGTGCGGGTGTGTGGCTTTCCAGGCCTGGATCGCCCCATCGATATCCCGGACACCGTTAACCCCGGCCAGCAACGCAGCACACAACGCTCGACGCTGTCCCTCCAGATCATCTACATAAGATTCACGGGCGAAATCCTGCCAGCGATTGTCCGGTTCGAGCTGAATAATCTGTTCGCCAAACCAATCGAGATCCAGTTCCGTACCCAGTTTAAAATAGAGCTCCAATACCAACCCAACAGGTTTCCTATCGGTGGCTGCCAGATCAGCTATACCAAAGCCGAAAAACAGAAAATTGGCACTGGCCACCAGCATCGCCACATCCTCCTGCACCCCGAGTTCAATCCGGCGCTGCACCTCTTCCTGCCAGTCATTGGCTTCTTCCCGATGAAACAGCGTCGGCAACAGGAGTTGCAACTCCACTAGCTTCGGCCTGAGCGTCTGTACCTCCTGTTGTGGATTGAGGCAGGATCGGCGATTTCGCAGTACCCACCGCGAGGCACGCCGTCCCATCCGCATCAGGGCGTGGAACAGTTCGAACTGCACCTCTGCCGGAACCAGGTAATCCAGGGATTCAACCCGTCTCCAGAAATGGTCGATGCGCAACAGGTCCCTGGCGACAGCAAATGCCCGCATCACATCACTGACACTGGCACCGGTGGAGGCAATCTGTCGCTGAAAATAGGGGACCCCCATCAGGTTGACCATCTCGTTGACCAGCTGGTTGGCAATAATTTCACGCTTCAGACTGTGCTGTAACAGTCTGTCGGGATAATTCTGCGAGAGACTCTTGGGAAACGCCCCGGCAATCATTTTGGTCAGATAGGGATCTTCTGGCGCATCGGATTTGAGCACCTGATCCTTGATCAAAATTTTGGCATAGGACACCAGAATTGCCAGCTCGGGATGTGTCAGGCCAAGCTGACGTTTTTCACGGTCCTTGAGCGTCTCGTCATCGGGTAAATATTCCAGTGAACGGTTGATCAGGCCACTGGCTTCCCAGTCCACTATCGCCCGCCAATACTCTGAAAAATTGGTTTTACAACGGTAGTGCGCAAGACTGATGGTCAGGGTCTGGCGATAATTATTGGCCAACACCAGCTCGGACACTTCCTCCGTCATGTCCACCAACACCTGGTTGCGCTGCTTAGTGGTGAGATCCTCGCTTTGCACCAGGCCATTCAGCAGAATTTTGATATTGACCTCATGGTCAGAGCAATCCACACCTCCCGAGTTATCGATAAAGTCGGTATTGCAGGCACCCCCATTCAGTGCATATTCAATGCGGCCACGTTGGGTCATACCGAGATTGCCCCCCTCACCGAATACACGGCAGCGCAATTCACGGCCATCGATACGAACACTGTCGTTGGCACGATCGCCAACATCCTGGTGACTTTCCCCCGACGCCTTCACATAGCTGCCTATACCGCCGTTCCAGATCAAATCAACCGGTGCTTTCAATAGGGCATTGATCAGCTCGTTGGGTTTCAGTGCAGCCTGGCTGATATCCAGCGATGCCTGAATTTCCGGGGTCAACTTGAGTAACTTTGCGCCGCGGGAAAAAACCCCACCACCGGGTGATATCAACGTCTGGTCATAATCTTCCCAACTTGAGCGCGGAAGATGAAACAACCGCTCCCGCTCTGCAAAACTCGCCTCGGGATCGGGGTTAGGGTCGATAAAGATATGTTGGTGGTTAAACGCTGCCACCAACTTGATATGCCGGGACATCAGCAAACCATTGCCAAACACATCTCCCGCCATATCACCGATACCAATAACAGAGAAATCCTCTATCTGGGTATTGAGTCCCAATTCGCGAAAATGGCGCTGTACCGACACCCAGGCGCCCCTGGCAGTAATACCCATCTTCTTGTGATCGTAGCCGTGGCTGCCACCGGAAGCAAAGGCATCCCCCAGCCAGTGACCGTAGGCCAGCGATAGCTCATTGGCATAGTCAGAAAAAGTCGCTGTTCCCTTATCCGCAGCAACCACCAAATAGGGGTCATCCTCATCGCGCCTGACCACGCAGGGCGGCGGAACAACGTCATCGCCAGCCACGTTATCGGTAAGATCGAGGAGTCCTGAGACAAACAAGCGGTAACAGGCAATACCCTCCTGCAATAGCGCTTCCCGACCCGGATTGCGCGGCATTTGCTTCGCCACGAAGCCACCTTTCGCACCGGTCGGGACAATCACTGCGTTTTTAACCTGCTGGGCTTTCACCAGACCCAGCACCTCGGTACGATAATCCTCCAGGCGATCAGACCAGCGCAGCCCACCCCGCGCCACCCTGCCCATTCGCAGGTGAACACCCTCCATCCGGGGAGAATAGACAAAAATTTCGTAAAGCGGCCGAGGTTCCGGCGCATCGGCGAGTTCTCCGGGAGCCAGTTTCACTGCAATACAGGGCTTTTGTTGATCATCGGCTCCGAGCTGGAAGTAATTGGTACGCTTGGTGGCGTTGATCAATTGCTGGTAGCTGCTCAACACCTTGTCCTCGTTGAGATTGCTCACCTGTTCCAGAGCCTCCTGGATTTTCTGGTTGAGGCGTTCGGCACGACCGTATTCTTCACTTTGCGGGGTCACAACCTTGGGATCAAACAGGCAGCGAAACAGCGCTACCAGATTTCGGGTAATGTCGAGGTTGGCAGCGAGCGTATCCGCAATAAAATCCTGACTGAAGTTGCTACCCAGTTGCTTCATGTAACGGGCATACAACCGCAACAGGGAAACCATTCGCCAATCCAGCCGGGCACCGACCACAAGATGGTTGAAGCGATCATTTTCTGTTTGCTGGGACCAGACAGCTTTGAATGCCTCCTGGAAAGTATTCCGGACCAGTGATACATCCACATCCACGTCCAGCCCGAAGCGCAGCGTGAAATCATGTAGCCAGATCTCACCGCCCCGCCGTGGCGTAATCTGGTAGGGATGCTCCCCCAACACCCTGAAACCGAGGTTTTCCAACATCGGCACAAGATTGGAGAGTTCTAGCTGGTGATGGCGATGGAACAGCTTGAAACGCATGACGTTCTGATCAGCACCCGCCTGCTGATAGAAACCGGTGGCAATTTCCTCATCGTTGCCGAGATCGTGAAACAACTGAATATCATGAATGGCCGAACGGTGGTCAAAGTGATCCATATAGCTGGCGGAAAAGGCATCCCGGTAAAAGTGGGCCATGTCCCTGCCCAGCGACTCACCCCACTGATCCAGTGCCGAACGCTCGAGCTCATCATTCCAGTCGAGGGTCAGCTCAACAATCCGACCGATCAGTTCATCCCGGTCAACTTCCCGATAACGACTGGAATTGAGTCTCAGGACAAACTGGGTACGAGCCAGCAGCGACTCGGAGAAACTGGTATTGAACTCGCACTCGGTGGCATCAAATTCGTTTTTGAGCATGTGCTCAATCGCGGTGCGAATGGAAGTGCGATAGATATCTCGCGGCATGTACACCAGACAGTTGATGAATTTTTCGAAAGGGTCAACCCGAATAAAGAGCCGTACCAGACGCCTTTCACTGATCTGCCAGATACCGACCAACGTCTCGTACAACTCATCGGCAGAGGAATGAAAAAGCTCGTCCCTCGGATGCACTTCAATCAATTGGGAAATCGCTTTGAAGTCGTGACTGCCCGCACTGAAACCGGTGCGATCCAGCACGTTTTGAACCCGCTGGCGAATCAATGGAATCTTGAACGGGCTGACGTTATAAACTGCTGAGGTATATAGCCCCATAAACAGGTATTCACCCATGACAACGCCCTTTTTGTCATAGTGCTTCAGTACAATAAAATCCGGGTAAGCCTGTCGGTGAACCCTCGAACGCAGAGATGACTTGGTAAAAGCCATCGGGGCATCGCCCTTGTAGAATGCCTGGATACCAGGACTGAGTTCGCTAAGCGCCTGTTTTTCAATATTGATCTGATGGCGGCGGAAAATACCTAGCTGCCNTTCCGGAAGNTGTTTCAATGCGGGGGANCCNCGGTCTTTTAAAAGACGAAACTCGGAGCAACCCTGAAAGATAAAAGCNCCGTCACGCAGCCANTCGAGAAAGGCNGCCAGTTCATCCGCCTCACANGCCGGTAGGTTNGCATGGTTNTCCCTGACACCGGCTATTGCGTGATTGAGNCGTTCGGCCATCGGGAGAAAATCGTCGGTNACCGCCTCGACATCGCGCAATACATCCANTATGTCGTGCTCCAGNGACTGATGTTCCTCACTCGACGTNCGCAGATCCACATCGATATAGATCAGCGCTTCAGCACGNCTNNCGGGCGTTGACGGGTCGGCAAACAGATCGANCAGNACACCGTTCTGATCGCGAACAACCTGAAAGACCGTACTCTTGATCAGCTGAATATTGAGTCCTGCNCGGTTAATCTGGATNCGNACAGAATCCACCAGAAACGGCATATCNCGCTGNAATATGAACAGTGCAGTAGCATCANTGACCCAGCCATCCTCCTCCAGGACCGGGTTGAACACNCGAACGGCNGGATGATCCGGCGCCACCCTGCGGGTAAAGTTGTACAGACTGAATACAAANCCCTGGATATCATCCAACTGCTCATNNGCCAGTTCNTGCAAAGGAAACAGTTCGAAGANTTTTCTCGANAATGGCACTAACTGCTCTGCCAGTTCCGTCGGATATTTTTCGATTATCTGCGCTTCAAGGGAGGCAAANAAATCNCCTTCAAAAACTCGCTGCATGATTACCTCTTTCCCGTATTTTTNTGTGTAAACCCTTACTTGCTGATTCCCTGTGCCCAGTACGGCAGCATACGCCGTAACTGAACTTCATCTGCTACCTACAGTCTAGATTAACCTCATATGATTGCCCTGTTTGGGTTAGCGGCCANCAGGCATTACAATCTCTGANCNCCGTTATAACAAGAAGTAAGCATCAGCATGACTCATCAGCAAAAAATTTTGCAGCTCCGCGATTATCTCAATACCCAGATTGTCGGCCAGCCNCACCTGATAGACCGGCTGATCATTGCCATTCTGGCCGATGGACACCTGTTGGTGGAAGGNGCCCCCGGGNTGGCNAAAACCAAAGCCATCAAAACCCTGGCGGATGGCATNACTGGNGATTTTCACCGNGTCCAGTTCACGCCNGACCTGTTGCCCTCCGACATCACCGGCAGTGATATCTACCGCCCGGAAGACGGNAGTTTTCAATTCCANCCNGGCCCGATTTTTCACAACCTGGTACTGGCAGACGAAATAAACCGGGCACCGGCNAAAGTCCAGTCAGCGCTGCTGGAAGCCATGGCAGAGCGCCAGATCAGTGTCGGCCGCAGCACCTACCCACTGCCCANNCTTTTNCTGGTNATGGCCACTCAGAACCCTATCGAACAGGAAGGTACATACCCGCTGCCGGAAGCACAAATGGACCGCTTTCTGATGCACGTCAACGTAGACTACCCCGAGGCAGAGGCNGAGCGACAGATTTTGCGCCTGGCTCGCAATGAAGCATTGAACGAACCGNTAGCNGCCGTCGACAAAGTCACAGAGGAAACNTTGCTGGAAGCNCGCAAGGAAGTTTTGTCAGTCCACATGGCAGANCCNGTGGAGGAATATATCGTCCAGTTGATCCTCGCNACCCGCAATCCNACCGATTATTGCGAAAAACTGGGNAGCTGGCTTGATTTTGGTGCCAGCCCAAGAGCCACCATATCGCTGGANCGCTGTGCCCGGGCCTGCGCATGGCTNAAGGGNCACGACTACGTTTCNCCGGANGATGTGCGCAGCGTGATTCACGATGTATTGCGCCATCGTCTTATTCTGAGTTTTGAGGCAGAGGCCAGCGGNATTACNCCGGANCGGGCAATCGATACCCTGATCAGCAACGTACCCTCTGCCTGATCAATGGACGATCCCGANCTCAACAANCCNGCCATCGCCGATGTCACCACNCTGGTAGGCATGCGNTTTGGTACGCGCGACCTGAANTTTTTCCCCCGGCGAATGGCGANAACCTCNCTGATGGGAGGNCACCACTCGCGGACGCGNGGCCGGGGTATGGATTTTGAAGAAGTCCGGCAATACCAGCCCGGNGACGANATNCGCTCNATCGACTGGCGNGTCACNGCACGNACNCTGACCCCCCACACCAAGCTGTTTCGGGAAGAGCGGGANCGGCCCATCCTGGTNATCACCGATTTNCGNCCCAACATGTTCTTTGGCTCAAAAATGCTGAAATCCATCACTGCCTGNCAGCTGGCTGCGGCNCTCGGCTGGGCCGGCCTGAACGCCAATGANCGGGTTGGCGGNCTGATTATAGGCGCAGAGCAGCATCGTGAAATCCGGGCTCGTCGCAGCAGCCANAGCGTCTTGCAGNTAATCCACCAGTTAAGGGANTTCAGTGAACTGCTGACCCNCTCAGTGCCCGGCAAATACAGCATGNNCGANATNATNCGGGACAGTCGNCGNGTNGCACTGCCCGGCTCAACACTNTTTCTGATCAGCGATTTCCATGANCTGAACAAAGACTGCGAACANCACCTTTTCGAANTGGCCAGACACTGTGANGTCAACCTGTGCCAGATCCATGACCCACTGGAAAAACAGTTGCCACCNCCNGCCCTCTACCAGGTNANNGACGGTAATCAGCANTTTTCACTGAATNCNCGAAGTCGNGAATTGCGCGAGGAGTTTGANCANCACTTTCTGCGNCACCAGGCACGGCTGCGACAACTGTGTACNCAATTGCGCATGGGNCTGATGGCTTTTGAAACAGGAACNTCTGTNATACCGATNCTGCANCAGACCTATAGCAGAAAAAAAAGCGGNCGNCACCCATGAACCCCCAGGATCCACTNTCACANCTGCGNGACATTCACCTGCCCGANCCNNTCGGCTGGTGGCCCCCTGCCCCGGGCTGGTGGTTACTGGCACTACTGCTACTGAGCGCAATGATTTACTGTCTCTGGAGGTTGAAAAAGCGGCACCAGGACAATCGCTATCGGCGGGAGGCACTGGATTGCCTGGCCGAGCTGGAGCAATCTCTGGCGGAACAACCGCTCGAACATTGCCATGCCATGCTGACACTCTTGCGCCGCACCGCGAAAACGGCCTATCCGGATCAGGCCCTCGAATCGGAACTGACACCAGAGTTATTACAGCGGCTTAATCAGCAATGCCGGCGAACGCTATTTGATGAAACGCTACAGCAACAGTTGAAAGTCTTGCCCTATCGGGCTGACCCGGAAAATATTGACCATCTGGTTATTTCCCTGCACACCGCCATCAAGCAATGGCTCGCACAGCATCGGCGGAGTTCATCATGCTGACGTTTGAATGGCCCTGGCTGTTTATCCTGTTGCCGGTGCCGATAATTTACCGGCTGGTGCGCAGCCGGGCGGAAGCGACAACACCGGCCCTGAAGGTGCCTGTCTACTCGGCGCTGTCGAGGAATGTAGCAGTGCTAAAAAACGGCGGGGGTTGGCACTGGTTGGCACTGGCACTGCTGACGGCCACCTGGATTGCTCTGCTCGCAGCGGCTGCCCGCCCCACCTGGGTTGGAGATCCCATTGCCATACCCAGCACTGGTCGGGATCTGTTGATGGCAGTGGACATCTCCGGCAGCATGCAAGAGACCGATATGCAGATAGGTGGCAATACCGTTGACCGGCTCACTGCTGTCAAACAGGTAATCGGAGAATTTGTCGAACGCCGACAGGGCGACCGCATGGGGCTGATTCTGTTCGGTACGCGCCCCTACCTGCAAACACCGCTGACATTTGATCGAGAGACCCTGAATGTGCTGCTCAATGAAGCGCAGATTGGCTTTGCGGGCGACCGCACCGCCATTGGTGATGCCATCGGTCTGGCGGTGAAACGCCTGCAGCCTCGCCCCAAAAACCATCGAGTCCTGATTTTGCTGACGGATGGTGCAAATTCTGCCGGCCGGGTTAAACCGCTGGAAGCGGCCGATATCGCTGCCAGGGAAGGCATCGTAATCCACACCATTGGCATTGGTGCAGAAGTAAAGCTGGAACGAAGTCTCTTTGGCACGCGACGGATCAACCCCTCCAGTGACCTGGATGAAGCGACCCTGACTGCCATCGCCGAAAAAACCGGTGGCCAATATTTTCGCGCTCGCAACCCGGAGGAGCTTGAAACGATCTACAGACGGCTTGATCAGCTGGAACCCGTTGCCCAGGAAGCGGAAACCCTGAGACCGACCAAAGCATTATTTTACTGGCCACTGGGGTTTGCGCTGCTCTGCAGCTTTGCAATGGCAGCCCTGGCGAATCGCGGGGATAACAGCTGATGAGCACGATACAAGCCCTGTCCGAATTTCATTTTCTCCGGCCGGCTTGGTTGCTGGCCATTCTGCCGGCGCTACTCACCAGCTGGTGGTTACACCGCTCCCAGATCAGGCGGGGCAATTGGCATCGGGTCATTGCACCGGAACTGTTGCCGCTGCTACTGGATGAATCCACCCATCACAAACGGCGTTCACTGGTGGTGATTTCACTCCTCGGCTGGATCATCGCCACACTTGCCATGGCGGGTCCCACCTGGGACCGGACACCCCTGCCAATCCACAAGCAGGAAAGTGCGCTGATCATCCTGTTCGACCTCTCGCCCTCCATGTTGTCCCAGGACCAGAAGCCCAACCGGCTTACCCGTGCACGGCTGAAACTGATCGAGTTGCTGCAGCAACGCAAAGAGGGGACAACGGGGTTGATCGCCTACGCTGACGATGCATTTGTGGTCAGCCCGCTGACCGATGACGCCAAGACGCTTACAGCACTGGTTCCGGCTCTGGACCCCAATATCATGCCCGGCCCCGGCAGTCATGTTGAATCCGCCGTACAAAAAGCCATGGAACTGGCACTCAATGCCGGAGCCACCCGAGCGGATATATTGTTAATGACCGATGGTATTGCCGAGCGCGCCCGGGATGAGCTGGACAATATCTTTCAGGGCATGGGCGACTTCCGTCTTTCGGTGTTCGGTATTGGTACCGCAGAGGGGGCGCCCATACCCATTGGCGGCGGCGGATTTGCCAAGGACAGCAACGGTTCCATCATTGTGCCGCGTCTGGATGAACGGGGGCTCAAACAACTGGCAAACCGGCATGGCGGCCGCTACAGCGCCATCACGGCAGACAACACCGATATCAACTACCTGCTGGAAGGCTTCAAAATCGGACCGGACGCGTCCACCCGTCAGCTTGAACGCAACTTCGATAGCTGGCATGACACAGGCTATTGGCTGGTGCTGCTACTGTTACCGATACTGGTGCTGGCTTCACGCCGCGGCATAGTCCTTGCCTGCTTGATACTGACACCACTGTTTGGTCTACCCGTACCCGCTCACGCCCTGAGCTGGGATGATCTCTGGCTGACACCTGACCAGCAGGCATTACGGGCACTGCAGGAAGGTGATACAGCCTCGGCCCAGGAAAAATTCAATCACACGCAATGGAAAGCGGCCGCCGCTTACCGCAATGGTCAATACGACCGCGCGACCGAACTGTATCAGGGTGATTCAGCCATCGATCACTACAATCGCGGCAATGCACTGGCAAAAGACGGCAAGCTTGAAGAAGCCATTGCCAGCTACAATCAGGCCCTGGCGCTCGCACCGGAAATGGAGGACGCCCAGTTTAATCGTGAATTGGTGGAACAACTCAAGCAGCAGCAACAGAATCAGCAGCAGGATCAGCCGAAAGGAGATCCCCAGGAAAAACCTGAAGATCAGAAAAACCAGCAACAGCCCGGCGAACAGGACCCCGAAGATACCAATGACGGTTCTGACAACCCGTCCGGAAGCAATAACCAGAACAGTGCCGAGCCACCCGACCCTGAAGCAGAAGATGGGCAACAGGAAGGCGAACAATCACAGCCGGAAAGCCAGCCAGAACCCTCCGATCAGTCGACCGATCCGCAACCCTCTCCCGGTGATGGCGAGAAAAGTGAACAACCATCACAGGGAGCACTGCCGGAAATGAGTGAGGAAGAAAAACAGGCCATGGAGCAATGGCTGAGAAAAATCCCGGATGATCCCGGTGGCTTACTGCGGGAAAAATTTCGCTATGAATCAAGAAAGCGTGAATTCGAGGAACGTCGTGGTATTAACCCGCCCGGCGATCAGGAACAGAGGTGGTAAAAGTTGATGAACGCTGATTGGGGTAGATCACTGCTATGTTACGTGTTTGTTCCGCTATTCCTGTTGCTGGGCAGCACCGGGGCCACGGCTGACAACTTGTCAGCGACAGTGGACCACAACCAGCTCAATCGCGGTGAAACTGTCGAGTTGCGGGTTCGGTTCGACAGCCAGACAACTGGCGAGCCGGACTTTTCTATCCTGGAGGAGGAATTTGAGATCCTCTCCCGCCGCCAGCAAAACCAGTTTTCACTGATCAATGGTACAGCGGTCTCCTACACTGAGTGGCTACTGGAGCTGCTGCCCAGAGGAACGGGGGAAATACTGATTCCGGAGCTTGATTTTAAAGGCGTAAACAGCGAGGCAATCATCCTGCAGGTAGAAGATAGTCGCCCAGCGGCGAGAAACAGGGAACCGATATTTGTTGAAACCGAGCTGGACAAAACCACCGCCTATGTTCAGGAACAGCTGTTGCTGACTTTGCGGATTTTTACGTCAGAACCCCTGCTCGGCCTCAGCAGTGACGGTTTATCAATAGACAATACCTCCATACTGCAACTGGCGGAGAACCAGTACCAGACTCGCGAAAATGGTGTGGCTTATCAGGTCAACGAAATCAAATATGTGTTGTTCCCGGAGGCCAGTGGCGAACTGGTCATACCTCAGGTTCGTCTGAATACGGCCATTCCAGATCGCCGCGACCCTTTCTCGGGCTCCCTCTTCGGAAACCGGGGCAAGCGTGTCCTGCTCTATTCGGATGAGCAGCGAGTGACGATTCTGCCTCGCCCCGCCAATTCTGGCAGTGGGGCATGGCTTCCGGCCAAGGGGCTTAGTCTCACCGAACGCTGGAGCCGCCCGCCCGATGATCTGGTGGCGGGGGAACCGATCACCCGCACCATCACACTGACCGCCCAGGAGCTGGCCGCGACCCAACTGCCGCCTCTGCGCATACCCGATGGCGATGGTTACAAAATCTACCCGGACCAGCCTCAAATGGATAACAGTGGTGATAGCAGTGGTGTGATCGGTTCACGGGTGGAATCCATGGCCATTGTCCCATCCAGGGCAGGAACCATCACACTACCCCCGGTTACAGTCCAGTGGTGGGACACCGTCAGTCAGCAACCGAGACAAGCGGTCCTTGAACAACGCACACTGACAGTGAAAGCTGCTGCAGGCCAAGTGCCGGATGTGAGCGAAACTGATAAAACTGACAGAACCAATGCAGCCGAGCCGATAGTGACNCCCGTTGTAGCTCAGGAGTCCGGACTACTGATATGGATATTGATCAGTGTGAACCTTGTGCTCCTGATCGCCGTCGCAGTATTGTTTTTGCTGTGGCGCAATAGCAGTCGTCAACCGGCATTGAACGTCACCCCAGTAGAAACAGTAGATGAACCCAAAGAAAACACATTGTTTGCGGAGCTCCAACGACAATCCAAAGACGATAACCCACGGGCATTCCGTCATGCCCTGCTGCGCTGGGCAAGGGTCTATTGGGACAGGCCCTTATTGACACTGCAGGATGTGGCCACTACAGCAAACAGCGGCAAACTGGCCGAGACACTGGATGCGCTGGATCGTTCGCTCTACGGCGGCGCCCCGGAGAATGTCAACCTGCCGACAATCTTTGAGCAATTAAAACAGCTAAGAAAAAACCGAAAAGGCCTGGGCAAAGATCAAAAAGGGACGCCACTGGCGCCGCTGTACGGCAAATAAACCGACAGCAGGTTTCTGTTGCTGGGGTCACGCCTGTAAAAAGTGCATTAAAAAGCACAAAATGCTGCTATTTTGTGCACTTTCCCCCCCATTGATGAGCGCTTACCCACAGCGAGGGCGAAGAAGCTTCGCGTCAATCAGGGGATTCCATAAAATGACAATTTGGCATTTTTCATGCAGGATGCTTTACCGAAAAGCCATCCATTTCAACGCTAGGCAAGGATCCAGAGTATGCGTCGAGTTGTTTTCAATCAAAAAGGCGGTGTAGGCAAGTCCAGTATCACCTGCAATCTGGCGGCTATCGCTGCCAACAGTGGGAAACGGACACTGTTACTCGATCTAGATCCACAGGGCAACTCTACCCAATATCTGCTGGGTGAAAACCCCGATACGGCCAACACCATTGCCGATTACTTTTCTCAAACCCTGTCCTTTAATCTCTCACCGAAGAAACCGGCTGAATTTATCACTGAGACACCCTTCGCCAATCTGTCGATCATGGCGTCGGACCCCGAACTGGAAGAGATCGAACAAAAGCTGGAATCCCGCCACAAAATTTACAAGTTGCGTGACTTGCTAAACAAGCTGGAACCACACTTTGATCAGGTGTTTATTGACACGGCACCGGCGATGAACTTCTACACCACTTCAGCACTGGTAAGCGCCGATCGGGTATTGATTCCCTTCGATTGCGACGCATTTTCACGACATGCCCTGTACAACATTCTGCATGTCATTGGCGAAATACGGGATGATCACAACGAAGACCTCTTGATCGAAGGAATCATCGCCAATCAGTTTCAGCCGAGAGCCAATTTGCCGACACAAATCATCAATGAGCTGATTGCAGAAAAGCACCCGGTGCTGCCCATCTATCTGAATCAGTCGGTAAAAATGCGCGAATCACATCAGGCGGGAAAACCGCTGATTCACTTTGCGCCCAGTCATCCGTTGACCCAGCAATTCCTGGCACTTCATGATCACTTGAATAACAAAAAACGAACAAAAAAAACCACTGCCAGATAATCAACTCAAAGGAGTCGTCCAGAACAGCAGGCAAAAAAAAGGAGAGCCAGAGGCTCTCCTAAATATTAACGATGAAAAACCCCTTCAACAGGGGTTGCTGTCACTTCGGAGATATGCCTTTTTGGCACATCTACCTAGCCAGTGTCTGCTTATTCATCACCGTTGTCATTGATCCGCATCAAGTCAACAGAGTGCAGCGGTTATCCCTCAGAGACTCTTCGAAGCGATCTCATACGTATCACGAGACAAACCAGGCGCTGCCAGCACACGGGAAAGTTGCTCCTGCATCAGTGACTGTGCCGACAGGTCATAACGTCGCCACTTGGTCAGCGGCGTCAGTTGACGGGAAGCGATCTGTGGATTCAGTTTGTCCAATGCCAGTACATTATCAGCCAGGAACTGGTAGCCAGCGCCATCATGCCGATGAAAGTTAACCGGGTTACTGTTACAGAACACACCCACCAGGGCACGCACCTTGTTGGGGTTATGAAAGTCAAAAGCGGGATGCTGCATGAGTTTTTTCACCCGTTCCAGGCCACCCGGACGCACACAGGAAGCCTGTACCTGAAACCACTGGTTCAGCACCAGCGGCTCCTGTTGCCAATCCTGGTAGAATTTCTCCAGCGCCTTCTCCGCCAGTGTCACCGCGGCGTCCCGCGGGTCATTAACCAGTCCGGACAACGCTGCCAACCGATCGGTCATGTTATCCGCGGTCATAAACTGGTCATGGGCCAGTGACAGGGAATCCTCGACGCCGCTGTTCAACAGATAGCGCAGGGAAAGGTTTTTCAGACTCCGCTGCGCCATGGCAACACCCGACAGCGCATATTGTGGCTGCACGTTATCCAGATAGGCTTTACGCCAAGCGGTCGCCAGAGTTTTTCCCAACTCAGCACAGACAAAGCGACGAACCTGATGGATGGCTTCTACATCAATCACGTCGGACAACTCTGCCAGCAGAAACTCAGTAGGCAGCGTCAGTACCAGTGCCTGCATGGCCTGATCGGCCTCGATTTCATCCAGCACCTTGGCAAAGGCCGCTGGCAAACGGCTATCCAACTGCAGTGGTTCACCGCTACGAAAATCTTTAATCAACGACTGCATTAACTCGATGGAGAGCCGCTGACCGGCATCCCAGCGGTTGAAGCCATCGCTATCATGGGCCATCAAAAAACCCAGCTCATCAAAACTATAGGGATAATTCAATTTTACGGGGGCCGAAAAACTGCGCAGCAGAGATGGCACCGGTCGACAATCGATGTGCTCAAAAACTACCGTCTGCTCGGTTTCGGTAATTTCCACAACCTGGCTGGTTTCACCCGCAGCACTCAACGGCAAATCCCCTGCGTCTGTCATCAGCCCCACCGTTACCGGAATATGAAAAGGCTGCTTGTTCTGGCTCTCGGGAGTGGGCGGACAACTCTGTGAAAAATGCAATCTGAACTGTCGCTGCTGTTCATCGTAATCACTGGTGACAGTCAGGCGGGGGGTGCCGGCCTGGCGGTACCAGTTCATGAATTGACTGAAATCCCTGCCACTGACCTCGGCCATGGCGGCGACAAAATCTTCGATGGTGACAGCCTGACCATCGTGGCGTTCAAAGTAGAGATCAGAGCCACGACGGAACAGTTCCGGACCCAGCAGCGTATGGATCATTCGCACTACCTCAGCCCCCTTCTCATAAATGGTGGCCGTGTAGAAATTGGAGATCTCCATATAGGATGCAGGCTGCACCGGGTGGGCCGTCGGGCCGCCATCCTCAGCAAACTGCACCGTGCGGAGCATATTGACATTTTCTACCCGCTTGACCACCGGAGACCCCATGTCCGCAGAAAACTGCGAATCGCGGAACACGGTAAAACCTTCTTTCAGACTCAACTGAAACCAGTCCCGGCAGGTAACACGGTTGCCGGACCAATTGTGGAAGTATTCATGAGCCACCACAGCCTCTACCCGATTGAAACCATCGTCGGTGGTAGTGGCCTGATGGGCCAGCACGCAGGAGGTGTTGAAGATGTTGAGGCCCTTGTTCTCCATGGCCCCCATATTGAAATCGTCCACCGCCACGATCATATACAGATCGAGATCGTACTCGCGACCGTAGACCTCTTCATCCCAGCGCATGGCGTTTTTCAGGGAGGTCATGGCGTGATCACATTTCTCCAGGTCCTTGGCTTCCACATAAAGCTGCAGTAACACATTGCGGCCACTGCAGGTAGTGAAATTGTCTTCTACCACAGACAATTCACCCGCCACCAGTGCAAACAGATAGGCGGGCTTGAGAAAGGGATCGTGCCAGGTTGCCCAGTGGCGACCATCCGGTAATTCACCGGTTTCCATCAGATTGCCATTAGACAGCAATACCGGACATTCGGCCTTGTCAGCCACCACCGTTGTGGTAAATTCCGACATCACATCGGGGCGATCCAGGTAGTAGGTAATACCGCGAAAACCTTCTGCTTCACACTGGGTGCAGTAGATGGTGCGGGATTTGAATAGCCCCTCCAGGGACGAATTTTCCTTCGGACGAATAATCACTTCCGATGTCAGGGTGAACTGCTCGGGGACGCTGTGGATCAACAACTCGTCTGCCGTCGCGCTGAACTGCTCGGGCGTCAACGGCTTTCCGTCGATACTCAGAGATTGCAGCGACAGGCCCTGACCATCCAGTACCAGGCTGGTTTCCCGGTCACTGGTATCCGGGTTGCGCCGCATGTCCAGCGTAGCCAGAACAACGGTGTCATCCTGGCGAATTTCTACCCGCAACACTGTTTTATCGATCAGGTAGCGTGGGGCCGTGTAGTCTTTCAGGTAAATATTGCCCGGCTGGGCATCTCTCATCATCATAATTAATGGGNCACTTCTACATGGTAGGCTGTGTATTTGCGAATATTGATGACCCCGCTGTCAAAAATCAGATACTGGCCTTTTATACCCAGCAGGGTTCCCTCTAACGAAGGCACCTTATCCAGATTGAAACTGGTCACTTTTGTTGGGTACTCCAGCACCGGGTAATCAATATTCATGGGGACTGCATCATCGAGCCGCTGAAGGGCCTGAACACCAAAACGGTTTTCCAGAGCAGTCAGTTGTGTTTCAGTCCGATCAAATAGTGCATCCCGAATAGCCGGCAGGTCGGCGGGAACAATCTCGCCCTTCAGCATGGTTCGCCAGTTCGTCTTGTCTGCCACATACTGGCGTAAAACATCCTCCACCAAGCCGGACTGCTGGCGAGTCTTGACTCGCATGATGGGCAGCGCCTGCAAGGCTCCCTGATCGATCCAGCGGGTGGGCAGCTGGCTCTCGCGGGTAATGCCAACTTTCACCCCGGATGAATTGGCCAGGTAGACAATATGATCCACCATGCAATGTTGTTCNCCCCATTCCGGCTCCCGGCAGGTACCCTCGAAATAATGGCATTTTTCCGGGCTGACAATGCAGGTATCACACTGCGCCAGTTTCGTAAAACACGGATAGCAGCAGCCCTGACTGAAACTCTTGTTACTGCGCCGACCACAATGAATACAGTGAATCGTACCGCTGTACTGAATACGTAGGGTTTGACCAAGCAGATCGTTCAACGGCAGGCACTCGTCGTCCAGCGGCAAACCGTACTGCACCGGGCCGTCCGCCAGAGCTGCCCGCATTTTCTTGAGGTGTCCCGAATAATCAGGCATAAATTACGACTGCCATTTGAGAGGCTGTAGATCCTCGCTGTGATCAGGCCGCTTATTCGTATCACAGGGTTCAGTTTTTTTCTTGGGCGGAATATAGCCAACGCGCTGATCTTCAGGTATGTGGCGGAGATCATAGGCAATAATTGCCTGCATACTGTGTTCCCGCTGAGTTGCGGTAAGCTTTTTGCCATCGGGCCATTTGCCCCGCTCCACAGCCAGCTTGAGACTTTCGTAAATATCGGGGGTGATGGAATCGATCAGTTGCTGAAAATCCATGGTTTACCTCAGTGACAACTCGGTAGCCGCTGTCACCCAACCACTACCTTAAGGATTTATGTCTGTGCAAAATTATACCAGCTACTGACGATGCCCGCCGGTAGCGATAGCTCCAGCCCAGCCCCCCAGCACCATGCCGCTAATCAGGCCGATCGCATGGGCGGCATTGGCGATATTGACTCCCATCAATAGCTCCATAAAACCGCTCATCCCTGCCAATAGCCAGATCAACATGAAGCCCAGCAACCCCCCGGGAAGAGAGAGTATTGGACTGGGATATACCCGGTTTCTTATCCAGATATAGCCGAGCAGACCATAAACCACACCGGACATACCGCCAAACAGTGCGGGGCCACTCCAAAGGTATTGCCCCAGGTTAGAGGCAATCGCCATCAACAACACAATCATCAACATGTGCAGACTGCCTGCAAGGGTTTCGATTCGTCGTCCCAACTCCCACAGCCAAAGGCCATTAAAGGCTAGGTGAAAAATACCAAAGTGCAAGAAAACCGGCGTTACCAGCCGCCAGTATTCGCCCCGACCCAGTGCGATCTCCGCATACTCAAAGCGGATGCTTTCGCCGACCAAAAGGTAGTCCTGGAAGGTCAACCAGTGCACCAGTGGAAACGCGTGACTGACCAAAGCAGCACCGGTGACACTGAGTAACAGCAGAATCAAGACTACCGGGACTTTGTGTAACTGTTGCTGAAAACTCAAGGCGGGAGGACCTGACATGGCGGGAGAAAATGTTGACCTCGCTTCCTCCAACAGACTGATAACCTGCGGCAACTGCTCGGGTTGTTCTATCCACAGTTGAACCCACTCACCATGGAGTTTGAGCTGATGGGATATTCCCAAGCTGTTTAACCGGGTATAGAGGTCGCCCATATCAAGCTGAGCGGGGATGTCTGCCACATGTGTCCAGGTTGAATCCAGTTCACTCATGGCAATTAGTTGACCGGCTTACTAATGCGTTCACTGGTGCGTTCATCAATACCCAGTCGACTGCCCCACCCAAGCTTGGTCCGACAGGTTTCATAAAAATTGTGTGCCACCGGATGAATCAACTGCACCTGGCGGGCTTTCTTGTGGATNTGAATGATATCACCGGGCTCGGACTGCAGGTCAGTCTGACCGTCACAGGTGACCAGCGGATGCAGCTCATTGCGGGAGCCCACCCTGATCTCGATATCGCTCTTACCGCCCACGACAATGGGTCGACTGGACAACGTATGGGGATTCATCGGCACCAGAACAATCGCATCCAGATTGGGATGCATGATTGGCCCACCCCCAGAGAGTGCATAAGCTGTAGATCCCGTCGGGGTGGAAACAATCAGACCATCGGAACACTGACTGTAGACAAACTGCCCATCAATATACAGCTCAAACTCCATCATCCGGACGGATTTCCCTGGGTGAAGCACCACATCATTCAGTGCCGCACCGGTTCCGATAACAGCACCTTTTCTGCTAATGGAGACATCCAGCAGAAAACGACTGGAAACAATATACTCGCCGGCCAGCACGCGTTTCATCTGTGATTCCATTTCATCCGGCAGGATATCGGTAAGAAAACCCAGTCGACCCCGATTGACACCCAATAAGGGGATATCATATCTCACCAAACTGCGCACAGCGCTCAGCATACTGCCATCGCCCCCAACTACAATGATAAGATCCACTGACGTCTCTAGACTGTCACTATCAAATACCGGCAATTGGCTATCACCGACCAGTTCCGCGGTTTTCTGCTCAAGCAACACCTGGTAGCCGGATTGTGTCAGAAAAGTGATCAGTCGCTTCAGGGAGTCGATAATCTCGGGCAACTGGATATTGGCCACCAGCGCAATATGTTTGAAGTCAGTCATGGAGTAACCGGAAGAGCCCCTTTAGAAATACCGTTGGATTATATACCCAGAATCATATCGGTTTCGCCCAAAAAGGGTGATAAAGATTCGTTGCGGGAGTAGAGACCGGTATCGCCAGGAGTCACTGAAGGACCAAGGCAAACAGTCGAGGGTGAAACTTATTATGAGCAGCCCGGCAACCGAAACCCGGGCCAAACGGGTTTTAACGAGGGTGTCTCCATGACGTGAGACAAGGTCGACACGGGAGCCCGCACAGTAACGTTTGCTATAACCTTATGGGTATAATCTGGCGACCGAGAATTATTGGGAACAAGGTCACAATAAATCTCAGCGCACCAGATCAGTCATTTCCTACCAGCTCGTTTAAAGCGGGCGACTTGAAGTTGAAATATTACTTTTTTTACTGTTGTCTCGCGGCACAAACAACACGTGCGGCAAATCATCAGCCGTCGCCCAGCAGAATCCCAGCCTGTTCAGTTTTGACAGCTTCACCTGTGTAAGATAATTATGTGCCAAATCTGAACGCTGCCTGGTTACCCACATACTGAGATCAACGCCCCCCTCGACTATATAGCCCGCCGGCACAAGGCAATCACCGTACTCTTTCTGATAGGCCTCAAGCGCAGCGTACATCCGATCCCACGCGTATTCGCGCAAATCCCAGACAAAGCCAAGATCGGCGAGTCGGTGATATTTTTCTCTGGGGTAATTGCCCTCAAAATAGCGTTGCTTCCATGTCCACAGGCCGAGGGGATAATTATCTCTGGTCACATAACCATCGGGAACCAGGCAATCGCCGAACTCTGCCTTGTAGATCTGTAATGCAGCAAATCCCTTCTCCCAGGGCAGGTCCTGCAGGTCCCATACGAACTTCAGACTGTTAAGTCGTTCAATCTGATCTTCTGAAAGTTCGCCCTTGGCTTTGTCCCGGCACATTTTCCGCACCCAGTACCAAAGAGGGTAACCCTCCGGGGTCTTGTAATTATGAGGTACCAGACAGTGGCCCTTTTCCGCTTTAAAGGCCGTTAGCATTTCAAACCACTGATCCCAAGGGGTCGCAGTGGTCTCTTCCATTTTTGTATCAAGATCTTTCATGAATATACCTTTCCAGATTAACTGGGTTAAATCAAGGGAACGAATGGCATCAAGGTAGAGTAAAAGAGGCTGAAAAGAAAGAGATCATTTACCCACGCGGACTTAAAAAAGCAATAGGAGAAACGCTATGGTTCAACAACAACAGGATAAAAAACCCGCACGCCTCTTACCGTCACCCTGGTTATCCAGGCCTGACCTGGTAAGGCAATATGGACAGGGGCAAGAAACGGACCGGCCTGACCCGCACTCTGGATAAACCCCGCCCGTCGTTCCTCCGGCCCTGATTGGCTGCGCCAATCGGTCGAACCCCTTCGCGGGTTCTCGTCCCTGAAAGTTCTTCCCATAAAAAAACCACCCGGGTGGGTGGCTTTTTAAAATATGGCGGACCGGACGGGACTCGAACCCGCGACCTCCGGCGTGACAGGCCGGCATTCTAACCAGCTGAACTACCGGTCCGCAAAATGCTACTTTTACACTGGTGGGTGGTACAGGGGTCGAACCTGTGACCTACGGCTTGTAAGGCCGTCGCTCTACCAACTGAGCTAACCACCCTCCTCAGAGAGAGGCGCATTCTACCGAAATATCGGTCGGTGTCAAACATTTCAGTTGCAGGTTTGTGTACAAGGAAAGATCCGCAAATTACCATAGGCCAACTTTTCAAATGACCGGTATACCCATGGAAATTTTCAAGGAATTTACCTTTGAGGCAGCACACCTTCTACCCAATGTGGCAGAGGGACATAAATGTGGTCGGTTGCACGGGCACTCCTACCATATCAGGCTTTATCTGAGCGGCACCGTCGGCAAACAAACCGGCTGGGTAATGGACTTTGGCGATCTTAAAGATTACTTCAAACCGGTCTATGACCAACTCGATCATCATTATCTCAACGAGATCGACGGACTGGAAAATCCCACCAGTGAAAATATAGCCAGATGGATCTGGGCACGGTTAAAACCGACGCTCCCCTTGCTGAGCAAAATCGAGGTTCGGGAAACCTGCACGTCCGGCTGCATNTACTGCGGCGACTGANTTGGTAATCCTNGTGCGACTGTTNATNGCCCTGNCACTNNCNGAAACAGTAAANCNACTNCTGGATGATATTTGCCNACAACGGTTGAACGATGCCGGCANNCNCTGGGTGCCTGCNCANCNCCGCCANCTGACANTGANGTTTCTCGGNGAGCAAACAACCGAGCAGACCGCCATTGCCGAACGGATCGTCCAGGCCCTCTGCGCTGAACAATTTGACTTATTGCTGAAAGCTGTGGAGCGATTTCCAGGCAGGGAAAGTCGGACTGTCGCCGCCATTCCCGAATATTCGACGTCATTGATGGCACTGTACCAGCAGCTTTCCACATCCCTTGCTGCCAGCGGCTTTGAAACGATGCAGCAGGCATTCAGGCCGCACATTACGTTGGGAAAAGCCTCCGCTAAACCCAGTGCAAAAATCAACCTGGATATCGATATCTGTTTACCTGTTAGGCAGATAACCCTGTTTCAGAGTCAACTGACAGCCAATGGACCTTTGTACAGCCCTCTGGCAACTGTAAACCTGCGCTAAACAATATCCCCAAGCGCTTCATCCAGTTCGGAAAAATGGAAGGAATAGCCGGACTCGAGCAGTTTTCGCGGGCACGCCCGCTGCCCCGTCAGCAATAACTCCCTAGCCATTTCACCAAACAGCAGTACTGCCACGGGTTCCGGCATGGGGAAGATGGTCGGACGGTGCAGCGCAGAACCGAGCGCCGTGGTAAATTGACGATTCGTCACCGGATTCGGGGCCGTGGCGTTGACCGCTCCCTGCAGAGCAGATTGTTCTAGGCAATAAAAAATGATCGCCACTTCATCGGCTATATGAATCCAGGGCATCCACTGCTTACCAGAACCCAGGCGGCCGCCCAATCCCATACGGAAAGGCAACAACATTCGACTCAGTGCGCCACCACCAGCCCCCAGCACTATGCCGGTCCGCAGGTAGCATATCCGGGTTCCCAGCGAAGCAAACTGTGAGGCACTCTGTTCCCATTCCAGACAAAGACGGCTGGCAAAACAATCGTGCTGAACACCATCCTCCCCCAGCGGCTCGTCTTGGTGAGGGCCGTAATAGCCTACGGCGGAACCGCTGACCAATACCGAAGGTGGTGCAGACGCTTTCTGGAAATGCTCGAATAACCGGTTGGTAGTGCCGACCCTGCTGTCTATGAAGGCCTGTTTGCGCCGGTCATTCCAGCGACCGGCAACCAGCGGTTCACCAGCCAGATTGACGATATAGTCGATGGGTTGTTCCGGAGACAGGGCGTCAAGATTCCCAATAAACTCGACACCGGGAAGTTTTTTTAGTGCCTGTTGTGGGTCACGACTCAGACCAATTACCCGGGCACCCCTGGATAGGGCCTCACGGCAGAATCGGCTGCCGATAAACCCGGTAGCACCGGTCACCAATACTGTTTTATCCTGCATGACACGCTCCCGGAAATGATTGGTTGATTTACTGATTCCGAACCGGCCAATCGCACTCAGTGCGCCATACCAGTTACCTCAATCGGCACCCATCAGGCTGAGTAGCTCAAGGGTTTTCTGTTCCATCAAGGCCCGGTCACTGGCTTCCACATTGAGTCTGACGACTGGCTCGGTATTACTGCTGCGCAGATTAAACCGCCAATTAGTATAGGCCACACTCAGTCCGTCCACCCGTTCGATGCTCACTGCGCCATTGCTGTAGTGTTCTTCAAGTAGTGTCATCACTTGTTGGGGATCATCAATACGGCGATTCAGTTCACCGGAACAGGGGTAGTCTTCCACCATTGACTGAATCATGGCCGACAGGGGCTGACCGGTCACACTCAGCAACTCGGCCACTAAAAGCCAGGGAATCATGCCACTGTCGCAATAAAAGAAATCCCGGAAATAATGGTGGGCACTCATCTCACCGCCATAGATGGCATCCTGCTCACGCATGACCTGCTTGATAAAAGCATGACCACATTTACTTTGCACCGCCTCACCAGCAAATTCCCGGCAGACCGCCTGGGTATTCCAGATCAAACGGGGGTCATGGACAATCTTTTCTCCCGGATGCTTGCGCAGAAACGCTTTTGCGAGCAACCCGACAATATAGTAGCCCTCAATAAATTCGCCCTGCTCATCGAACAGAAAACAACGATCAAAATCCCCATCCCAAGCCAGGCCAAAGTCGGCGCCAGACGACTTCACCAGATCACTGGTGTGATGGCGGCTCTCCGGCAACAACGGGTTTGGAATACCGTTGGGAAATTCCCCGTCCGGGTCATGATTCAACTTGATCAGCTCAAAGGGCAAAAAGCTTTCCAGCGCATCGAGCACAGGACCGACTGCACCATTGCCGGCATTGACGACGATTTTCAACGGCCGAAGTTTGTTTCGCTCCACATACGAGAGCAGGTGTTCAATATAGGCACCGGAACAACTGATACGACGATAGGTCCCACGTTGACTGGGCTCTACCGGAGAAAAATCTGTTTCTTCGGCCAATGCCTGGATCGCCTTCAGCCCGGTATCGGCACTGATCGGCCTAGAGCCCTCCCGCACCATTTTCATGCCATTATAATCAATGGGATTGTGGCTGGCCGTCACCATGATGCCACCAGACAGATTGAGGTGCGCCGTCGCAAAGTAGATTTCCTCGGTGCCGCACAGTCCAATATCCAGCACATCGACGCCTTCATCGCGCAACCCCGAGGCCAGCGCACTTTTTAACGTCGGGCTGGAGGTGCGGATATCCCCGCCAACCACCACGGTTTCAGGTTTCAACCAGCGGGCATACGCCCTGCCAATACGGTATGCAATCTCTACGGTCAGCTCGGAACCGAGCCGGCCCCGAATGTCGTATGCCTTAAAACAGGTAATTTTCATAATACTCACATCACAGGGACACCCACCCCACACCGGTATGGTGTCATCACAAAGGGTCAGACTATTGGCGCGGTTTTTCCAATGTCGCTGGAGCATCAACATGGCGATTGTTTTTGAGGTATTCTTTAACCCCTTCGCCAATTTCATCATGCTGCAGGGCATAGGCAATATTGGCCTGTATGTAGCCAAGTTTACTGCCGCAATCATGACTGCGGCCAACAATCCGGTAGGCCTCTACCACCTCCTGTTTGAGCAATTCTTCCAGAGCATCCGTTAACTGGACCTCGCCACCCACCCCGAGCGGCGTTTTTTCCAGCAGTTCCCAAATGGTCGGCGACACCACATAGCGCCCCACAACAGCCATGTTAGACGGGGCATTCTCCGGTTTCGGTTTTTCGACCATGCTGTGAATTCTCGCCACGCCGCCGGCCATCAACTCGACGCCCTGGCAATCGACAACACCGTATTTGTTAACGTCTTCCCAGGGAACCGCCTCCACCATAATCTGACTGTGACCTGTGGCGGTAAAGTTATTCACCATGGACGATAAATTGTCTTTTTTCGAGTCCGCCCGATATTTGTCCACCAAAACATCCGGCAACAGAATGGCAAAAGGCTGATCACCTACCACCGGCCTCGCACAGCTGATCGCATGTCCAAGGCCCTTTGCGTAGGGTTGCCTGACCGAAATGATGGTCACCTCCTGGGGCACGATCGAGCGGACATCGTCTAGCAACTGGCGCTTGACCCGCTTTTCCAGCTGCGCCTCCAGCTCAAAACTGGTGTCGAAGTGGTTCTCAATGGAGTTCTTACTGGCATGTGTGACCAGTACGATCTCGGTAATGCCCGCCGCAATAGCTTCATTGACGACGTACTGGATAAGCGGCTTGTCCACCACCGGCAACATTTCTTTTGGAATAGCCTTGGTGGCCGGCAACATACGAGTGCCCAGCCCGGCGACAGGAATAACAGCCTTGCGTACAGTTAGAGTCATATCGGGGGAAATCCATTTTTGGGTAATTAAAGGTGCTGCACCATTGCATACACCGTATTGATGAGTCGAGCATCGGCAGTTGACAGCACCAATCGGTGGCTATTATGCCTCACTAGTCCGGCCTTTGCAGGCAACAGGACCGCGAAACCCAACCTGGTTATCAACGACGACCGGCCCCACCAGAAGATTACTATCCTCCCGCTTTACCGGGTAAGTTGCTACAGCAGCCCCGACAGCAGTGCCGCGATCCCCAGAAAGGCAAAAAAGCCGATAATATCGGTGACCGTGGTAAGAATGATGGAAGATGCCTGTGCCGGGTCCTGACCCAGCCGCACCAGCACAATCGGCACCACCGCACCGGCAAAACCCGCCGCGATCATCGCCAGCACCATCGCCGAACAGATCACCAGCACCAGCCCGATTGACTGGCTCCAGACGAATACGCCAATACCGCAGGTCACAGCAATACCAATACCGTTTATCAGGCCCACCCGCACTTCCTTGAACATCACCCTGAACCAGTGACGAACCGTGATTTCACGCAATGCCAGACCGCGCATGGTAACCGCCAGAGCCTGTGCCCCGGCATTACCCGATTGGCCAGCCACCACCGGCAACAGCACGGCCAGAGCCGTAAAGCTGGCAATCGTGCTTTCGAATATTCCCACCACCGATGCGGCCAAAAAAGCCGTGAGTAGATTGACCTGCAGCCAGGGCATGCGCTTTTTCACGGCAAACAGTGGCTTCGACAGGGCGCGTTCTTCACGGCTGGCACCCACCATGGCCAGCACATCGGATGACATGTCCTCCTGGGAAACCTGAACCAGACTGCTGTGGTGGATAATACCCAACAGACGACGATCAATATCAACCACCGGCAAGTCGAGCAGTTGATGTTTTTCAAACAACTCGGAAATCTCCTCTTTTCCTGCGGTACCCGCAACCACCGCCGTAACCGGTTTGGCAATCGCCCCCAGGGATGTGCCGGGATCGGCGATAGCGATGTCCTGCAAGTGAACCTTGGCGCTCAGGCGACCCTCGGCATCAACCAGAAAGACACTGCGCGCAGTCTTCAGTTGGCGCTTGCGGAGAATTTCCAGCGTCTCTGAAATGGTCATGCTGTCCCGAAACACCAGGGCACGGGTATCCATCAAACGGCCGGCACTGTTTTCCGGGTAGCTCATCAGTTCAGCCAACTCCCTGCGGATTGACTCGTCCAGGGTCTTCAGCAGGGCATCCCGTGATTCGTCATCCAATTGACCAATCATCCGCACCGAATCCAGAGGTGGTAGTTCGCTGAGCAGTTGACGGCTGTGCCCTTCTGGCAAACAAACCAGAATCTCGGCAGCGACATTGGGCGTCAAATACCGCCACAGGGATAAAAGCACATATACGGGCTGCAGGCTCAGCACTGCGGCCACATCCCTCGGAGCCAGCGCTTCAATTTTCAGGGCTGCATCCCTGGGATAATCCAGCAGAAATTTGCGGGTCAATGCCATATCAACCGCGCGGGGATCCGGGGAAGCATTAGTCGTCATGGTATGCCCCTTCTTTATCAGACAACCAGGTTGCATGACTGCCCGGTGCCATTTGTACCATACCGGTCGCAGTGACAATCATGGCGCGGGCAAGGTGGGACAACAGGGAATCGCCCAGTGAGGCATCCGCTGAAGGGGCCTTCTCCAGTGCCGTACGCAATACTGAGCGCGTCACAGTCCCAAGGTAAACACCACTCGAATTGCGGACCGGTAAAACGGGGTAACAGTGCCAATCAGACAGATTGACAGCCATCTGGATGCTCATCTCTGCGGCCAGCGGTTGCTGCGCAGAATCCATCAATTGACCCAGCATTTGCTCATCGGAGCTGGCCAGCAGCTTATCCAGGCCGATCATGCCAATCACCTGATGGGATTGATTGATAACCACCAGGCTGGTACCAAACGAATCCGAAGACTTTTTCAGTAACGCCAGACACTCACCGGCCGGGAGCTCAGAGTAAAAACCCGGTGTGGACATATCCATCCAGGCACCAACCGTGTTTTCCTGATAAATCAGCGACACACTCAAAGACCGGGAAAGCTTGGCGGGCAGCACCGCCAGCAGCTCGGTGCGCCGTGCGCGCTGCTGCAAGCGCAACAGGGCAGCAACCGTCTGGTAAGGGAGCTGCGCAAAAATCGCGGCATTCTGTTCCAGTGATAACTGGTCGAGAATGCGCGATGCCGGCCATACCTGCATTTCCTGCAGCACAGGGGCAACAATCCGGACCGGCACCTCCTGCAGGTAAATTGCCGCCTCTTGATCCTCCAGCGACTGCAACACCTGGGCTGCGGCCTCGGGCTTACTGATGAGAAAATCCAGACTCAGGGGATTAGAGTTCGTCATCCATCGTCTCCCGGGTAATCACACTGAAAGACTGTTGCATACAGAGCCGGGCCGGAATCAGTTTTCGGCCATCAGCCGTTTCCACCACCATTCCGGTGGCAGTGAACTCCAATACCCTGCCCCGCTCATTGCCGGTCTCGACAATCTGCCCGGGCCGGACAAATTCCTTGAGATGACGCGTTGCGATGAGATTCTCCACCAGCGGTCTGGCACCGAGGCCAAAGGCCAGAGAAAATCCCGTCAAAACGGCAGCAAAACCAATACCAAACAGAATGACCAGGAAACTGACATCGACGCCCACCTGGCCAAGCCCCATGACCACGCCGACAATAACAAAAGAGATCTGCGCAATCTGACCGAGCAGCGCTGCCTGGGCAATATCGGCTGAGGCCGCCGCATGGGTGATCAGATGGCGTACCACACTGCCGAGAATAAAGCCGCTGATAATAATCAGGCCACCCGCCATCAGAGAGGGCAGATACACCATTAAACGGTCGAGCCAGACAGTCGCCCCGGCAACGCCCACCACCCTAATGGCGACAATGGCAAATATCAGAATAGTGGCCCAGAACACCACAAAACCAATCAACCTTTCTGTGGCAGCCGGTATGCGGACAAAGTGAAGGTTTAAGTTTTGTAACTGGCGATCCAGCAGATGATTGAGGGTGCGGATAAAGCGGGTAACCAGCAGATGTAAAAAACGGGCCAGCAACCAACCGGCCAGCAATAACAGTAATCCACCCACCAGATTGGGAATATGAACGATCACCGAAGTTAAAACATCCAGAATTTGTTGCTGGATTGATTCGAGCATGGAGTGCCCCTTTGTCAGATTCAATCTGCCTGTTGAAACCAATCTGCCTGTTGAAACACAACCGCCTGTGTCAAAACTGACCGGAAACCCACCAACCCGGAATCACTGTCAACAGGTACCTTCAACCTTAGGTGAGACTAGCACTGTTTATATGACCAATGGAAATATCCCGGCAAGCCGAAAATAGCGCAAGAGATATGGTTTTACCCCATTTACCATTTTCTCAACGGCACTTCCAGTTGGAACAAATACAGATTATGAACTAGATTTTTATGTGTGTAGGGCAACAGCAGCATTATCCAGCAACATCGTTTCATCACTGCATATATGACGTCAGTGGCGTCGGGCGGGTGAAAAAAGCCCGCACCATGTCAGTCAATACAATTTGTAGAGAGGACCCTTATCAAGAACACCAGGCAAAAGTCATCTAACAAACCCATTGTTGTTATTACCGGTGCGGGTGGAAATATTGGCACAGCCCTGACAAAAAAGCTCAAGGCAAACTATCAGGTTGTGGGGATGGATTTGAAGCCTGATAAATGCGATATCGTTGCCGACCTCACCTCTGCAGATTCTCTCCGTCTGGCATTCAATCAATTGCATCGAGAGCATGGCGACAAAATTGCGGCAGTTATTCACCTGGCGGCCTACTTTGATTTCACCGGTGTCAAATCGGTTTTATATGAAGAGGTCAACGTCGAGGGAACACGCCATCTACTGGATGCCCTCGAGCCCTTTGATGTGGAGCGCTTTATTTATTCAGGCACCATGCTGGTTCACAAGCCGGTGTCGCCGGGTGAATATGTAACGGAAAGTTCCCCCCTGGCCCCCGGCTGGGCCTACCCGGAATCCAAGGCTGAAACTGAAGAGGTGATCCAGCAATACGGTGAGCGTATCCCCTACACGCTTTTGCACCTGGCAGGCCTCTACGACGAAAACACCGCCGTGCCAACACTGACACACCAGATTGCTCGCATCTATGAGCGCGCCATGGAGTCGCATCTGTATTCCGGAGACCTGGATGCCGGTCAGGCATTCATTCACCTGGAAGACATGCTGGAAGTCTTCAAACGCTGTGTCGACAGGCGTAAGGAGATGCCGGCTGCCTGTACCCTGCTGGCAGGAGAATCCGAGGTGATGAGTTACAGGGAACTACAGGACACACTGGGGTATCAGATCCACGGTGAAAAGCAGTGGAGTACATATACCCTGCCTGAGTCTATTGCCAAAGCGGGAGCCTGGGTTCAGGAAAAAGCCGAACCTGTGGTGCCCGATGCACTGGACCATGGTGAAAAGCCTTTTATCAAGCCTTTCATGATCAACCTCTCTTCCGATCACTATGCTCTGGACCTGAGTCGGGCCAAACAGCTTCTCGACTGGGAGCCCCGACATTTCATAGGTGATGAATTGCCCAATATGGTTGGAAACCTTAAGAAGGATCCGGCTGCCTGGTATCAACACAACGGTATCCGGCCCCCCGACTGGATGCTTGATGCGGCAGAAAAAACCGACAAACCTGAAAGGCTGCGGCGTCGGCACGAACACTGGTACCGTGAAGAGCATGCCCGCAACCTGTGGGGACATCTGTTCAATATCGGTCTGGGTTTCTGGCTGATAATGTCCGTTGTACGCCTCGATTACCAATCCACAGGCATGATTTACAGCGACATTCTCGCCGGTTGCGCCATTGTTGTGTTTGCCTTTTTATCCCTGTCCTGGTCTCTGCCAGCAGCGCGCTGGGCCACTGCTGCTGTGGGCCTCTGGGTCATGTCGGCCCCCCTGCTGATGTGGGCCCCGGAGCCTTCCGCCTATCTCAACGGCACTCTGGTAGGAAGTCTGGTGGTCGGCTTTTCAGTATTACTGCGGCCCGCCCCCGGCGTGTCACCACTGGCAGCCATGACAGGGCCGACCATCCCGCCGGGCTGGCACTATTCCCCGTCCGGCTGGTTCCAACGACTGCCCATTATTGTCCTGGCATTTATCGGGTTTTTTATTTCCAGCTACATGGCCGCTTATCAGCTAGGTCATGTGGATGGGCTGTGGGAGCCCTTCTTTGCCGGCGCTGTGCCGGGGGACAGTAAGAACGGTACCGAAGAAATCACTACATCGTCGGTTTCCGAGGCATGGCCAGTGCCCGATGCCGGCGTCGGAGCCCTGGTGTATTTAATGGAAATTCTCGTGGGTGTGGCCGGTTCAGCCCGGCGCTGGCGGACCATGCCCTGGCTGACCACACTGTTCGGCATTCTTATCGTACCGCTGGGGGCGGTATCCATTACCTTTATTATTATCCAGCCAATCCTGCTGAATACCTGGTGCACTCTGTGCCTGATTGCCGCCACGGCCATGCTCCTGCAGATTCCACTTTCCGTGGATGAACTGGTAGCCACTGGTCAGTTCCTGTGGCGTCGCAAGTGCCAGGGCCACTCCCTGCTGCGAGTCTTTATCTTTGGTGACACCGATGAGGGCCGCGTACAAAAAAACGCCGGGGATAGTTTTCAGATGGTCTCACTCAGAACAGCAGCGAGAGAAGTTTTCAGTGGCAATGTCAGGTGGTCCTGGGGATTGGGAACCTGCATTGCCGCAGGTGGTTTGCTGATGTTAAGTCGTATTCTATTCGGGGTGGAGGGTCCTCTGGCGGATGCTCATCACTTGATAGGAGCTTTACTGATCACTCTTTCAGTGACTGCTTTGGCGGAAGTGGCAAGACCTGTTCGGCTAGTCAATATTTTCCTTGGGCTAGGGCTCCTGATTTGCACTTTTATTCTTGAGGCCGGGTTGCTGGCCACCATGGCGAGCCTGGTACTGGCGATAGTCATCATAGTTTGCAGTATTCCCCGTGGGCCGGTGAAGGGCTCGTATGGTAACTGGAATCGGATTATCTTCTAGGTGAAACCATGGAAGGGCACTGCAGTGCTGCCGAAAACATCCTGAAGAGCCAAGTGTAGTGGAACAACAAGAGTCCTGGCTTTGGTTGGGCAACTTCTCGGTGAGGTGAGGGACATCTAATGTACTTGCTGGACAATATTTTTACACTTGCAATTCCTTGACCGTCCAGAAGAATTTTACTAAACCTCTCTGAACAAACTACAAATTTTAAAAATCAAAGTAACAGCGCAACAGATAAAAATACTGGATTGCCAGTAATGTTTTTATCGGGCGTTACACCATGCCTTTATTCCCATAGATTGGAAAACCGGAAAAACTAGCGTCGTTTTTTCTGATGTTATATATGGCATTTTCTTTTCACCATCAGGCAATGAGGAGATCTTATTATGCAAGTTCAGCAAATCATGAGCACTAGTGTGGAATACGTGCCCACAGACACCACGCTCGCGCAGGCGGCAAAATATATGCGTGATCTAGATACCGGGTTTTTGCCTATCGGTGATTCACCCCAAGGCAGATTGCAGGGAGTAATTACCGACAGAGACATCACTGTTCGTGGCGTTGCAGCAGGCAAGAATCCTGAAAACACAACGGTAGACCAAATGAAAACGGACAAGATACTTTATTGTTTTCAGGATGAACATGTAAATGCTGTCGCAAATAATATGCAGGATCAGAAAGTCTATCGCCTGATTGTTCTGAACAATCGCGACGAAAAGCGTTTATGCGGTGTTGTCAGCCTGGGCGACATCGTACGCCATGACAGTGCCAAACTGGGTGGCGAAACCGCTCGGGAAATCAGCCAGCATTAGGCCCGGTTTACAGTGCAGCCGCCGCCCTAATCAGGGATGGCATTTTGTTCAGCGATGATTTTAGGAGTAAACCTATGCAAACGATCAGTCGAGAGGAACTGGAAGCCATGAATGGCAGTGAAAAAAGGGATTTTGTCTTGATCAACGTGTTACCTCGCGAGGACTTCAGGCAGGAACATATTCGCACCTCCATCAATATTCCAAAGGCTTCCGAGGATTTTAGCGATGAGGTGGAACGTGTGGCAGGTAGCAAAGAGCGGGAAGTGGTACTTTATTGCGCCAATTTTGACTGTCCGTTATCTACCGAAGCGGCCAGAGAGCTGGATGAGAAGGGCTTTAATCATGTATATGATTATGAAGGTGGTAGTGCTGACTGGTTAAAACACCGCCACTGAGACCCTATCTTAAACTCACCTGACCGGGGGCAGGCCTCCGTGAGGCTGACCATATTCTGTCGGCGCAGTTTACATATCATGAATCGAGTCGGCCCTGCGGGTAAATGCCCGGCCCTCGGCTTTTTCCAGTTGCAAGAGATTTTCCAGTAACTCGCAGGCCTCTTCTGCGGCCACCTCATGCAAGGCTCCCTCCATTAAATTAATCTGGTAGCCGTGTAACTTCTGACCCAGTTGGCCGATTTGCTCAACCGTACCGGCTCCTTCTGCCCTGGCTGCAGCCACGAGATCCTGTGGGTCCTCCTCCAGGGTGAACTGCATATAGGTATTGAGGGTACCGGTTGGCGTGCGATGGAGAAATTCTCCTAGCAATTTCGCCATCTCTAACTCCTTGTCGGCCATCTCCCCCAGTAGAATCCTGCAGCGCTCGTCAGAGCTCTCATTCTCCAGTGAGCGGTACAATTCGGCAGCCTGATGATGAATCTCGATGGAATTGTGAATCAGGCTTTCCAGCGTTTTAAACGTCGTGTTCATTGCTTGTTGCTCCTCGTAGTCATATACACTTCTGCCAGTCGTGCTTCTTATCCAGCAAAGGCTCCGGAGCCTCCCCTAAGGGATGGCCAGTCGTCCATGGTTCGCTTCCGAACAAGTCGCAAGCTATCCCGGCTACTTTGTCCAGCCTGTGATTATTATCAGCTATTCAGGTGGCGAACCAGCATCAGATTGTCGAAAAGGTCTAAAGTCTGAGTTTGGGACATTCTAGTATTCTATGCCTGATCGAGACAATGTAACCATTGTGGTGACCACGCCACTATCCGGGAATTAGTGAAGACTTTCCCGGGGTGGAGATACCGATACTGTGCGGTCAGGACACGGCTGAAAACCCTGAGCGCTACGCTTACAGTTTGCAAGACCCAGTCGCTTGAACTACGTTTACAGGTATGTCTCGCGGATCAACTAAACACTGTCGGGAACAAAATAAATCAGAAAATGTCGAGAGACTTAACCACACTGTTTAATTGATGGAGGAATTTTTAAACAGCCTATGCCAAGCAATCGATGCCAATGTATAGCAGCACAATTGTTCGAAGCATCCAATCAATCATTTGACTCAATACGCCTTACCAAATACAGGTGGGCTTCCGAGCACCCTACATCCGATAAGTCCCCTGTAAAACTCTAATCAGATTTTTTATGACAGGCTGAAGGTCCAGCGGCCTGCCCTGTCAATGTCTTTCGTGTAACTGTTAATCACTCAAACGATACGGAGGTATCATTATGATTTGCCGTACTTTTAATACCCTGCTAATGATGTTGGTCATAGTGTTTTCCATCGGTGCTTACGCTGAAAAACCAATGGAAAAACTAACTGAAAAACCAAAGAGCTACCCGGATGGCACATGGCTCAACATTGACGGGACCGTTAATCGTGTCGGTCCGAACATGTTTGTCCTCGACTACGGTGAAGGCAATATCACTGTCGAGATGGACGATGTCGATAGGGATGCCGATGCCTACGTGCTGAAAAAAGGTGACAAAGTACGCGTCTCCGGCATGGTGGATGATGACCTGTATGAAAGCGCCACAATTGAGGCCGGCAGTGTCTATGTGGAAAATCTTGGAACCACCTTCCACGCCAGCTCCATGAAGGAAGAAGATTCGTACCTCTCGGGGAACACGCCCGTGGTTGTTTCCCGCGGTACGGTACAGGGGCGTATCACTATCGTAGCTGATGACAGTTTCACCCTGGATGCTGACGATAGAAAACTCACGGTTAAGGTAAACACCATGCCCTATGATCCGCTTGATAACGCAGGCTACCAACAACTTAAAGTGGGCGACTACGTATCGGTTACCGGCACCATTCAGCGTGGCTTTTTTGACCACAAAATCCTGAAAGCCACCTCCGTCACTACTTTTTTTGACGGATCAAAGCCACGTACAACCCCACAATTCTCGACAGATCCCAATCTTTAACGGGTCCTGATCACGGTAACAATGGGCTGCGTAAAGCAGCCCATTTTTTTGTGCAGAAATGAAAAAACAAAACTGAGGTCAGGTACAAATTTCCTGAAAAATCACGCAGGCAATGTCAGTTTAGAGCAGTTAAGAAGTTGTACCTGACCCCATTTATCTGTGTGAACTGCCTTGCATTCCTTTCACCCCTTTGGCCACAAGGCTCGTTTGTAAGCGAGATGCTCCGCTGCATTTTCAAATGACGGCATGACAGTGAGCTTTGAGACATCGAGCCTATAAAGCAAACGCAAAAGGTTATCTGCTTCATCCGCTGGCAATGAAAGCCGAATCAAGGGAGAACGTGTGTATAGTGTTCCCAGGTCCCGCTCATTAGCTACGGCATCCTCGATGCTAGGCCACTTTCCATTTTCAAGGAAATACTGATTGGCATTTTTGATTAGCGTGAAGGCACCACGCTGAGCCCTTAGAAAGTGATTGCCTGCTCTTGGAGCGGAGACATATTTCAGGCTGCTCACTTCGCGAAGAAGCTGTGTGCCGAGACAAATAATTGAGAACTCTGATTGCACTCGGTCAGAACCGGCTAGTGCTGATGCCTGCTCGGCAGCGAAATAAGCTGCTATTAGGGGCGATTCAGTCCAGTCCAAAAGTCTGGTTGGAACACCATAATGTTGTGCCATTGCCATACTTGTCAGAAACTGCGGGGCTGGAAACTCTGAATTCAATTCAATTTCTTGGCCTGAATTCAAATCTTCAAAAATTTTCTGGTGTAGCGCCAAAGAGTTGTAGTCAAGCGGGGTATTAATCCCAACCTTATCAGCTGACTCTAAGAAGAGTTGAACAGCTCTTAGTTCCGCATGAATATGTAGTGCCAAATACTCCCTTCGCTCACTTTCCTCCGGAATCGTCTGGCCAGGTGGTTGAGGCGTGTAATTCTTGAGCACATCAGGCGTGCGATGCGCTGATGGTATAAGAGACCAATCCTTTCGCGCCTGCCCACGAAATAGATACCCTCTTGTGAGTCGCTCACTGACATCAAAAAGGCTTTGGGGAGCCAGAATATTTTCGTCGAGAAAACAATCAATTAGCTCTCTAGCACTTTTGAATGAAATATCCTCGTCAAACATCTGTGTTCCTTGTTCTAGCCCTAACATTTGTATATGGCGCACTCGCGCTTTGCCAAAACTGATATTCGGCACTTTTTGATAACGGATTGATACAGAAAATAAATGGGGTCAGCTACAACTTTTCAAAATAAGCGTGAATATCAACTAGAAGCAGCTTAAGAAAATTGTACCTAACCCGAATTATCACTTGTTATTGAAGCACGACTATTAAAATCCTGCGATCTTGATTGTTAGTGACAGTGATATGGCTTTGAACCTGCATGGCAGCATAGTCCTGGAGGACTATCTTTGCGGCAACCTCCACTGTGAGCTAGAACCGCTGACGAAAAAACTACAATTGAGATGATTAGGAAAAACTTTTTCATGGACGTTCTCCGGTATAGCTATTAGTGAATAACTAAACGTCCATATTTAATGGTACAACAATACCATTTGTGGGTGCTTTTGGTTCCCATTCAAAAAAGACAAAGAAGTCCGGCTAATATTCACCCTGCCTGATCCACAAGCTCCCGCTTGCCGGATGGCACGAACGGGCACAAAAAAGCCGCTCAAGCTAAGCTGTAAGCGGCTAATTTATTTGATTTTTGGTCGGGACGACAGGATTTGAACCTGTGACCACTACACCCCCAGTGTAGTGCGCTACCAGACTGCGCTACGCCCCGAAGAGGAAGGCGCACATAATACCGGATGCACCCCACAATTCAAGAATAAAATCAGGCCTTCAGGACCTGTAACAGGTCTTCCAGCTCGCCGACTGTCTGGTCGATCAGCTGTTTCACCTGCGTGGCCTCTTCCTTGGCATCCTCACCGGTCATGCGCTGACGGGCACCGCCAATGGTAAAACCCTGCTCATAGAGCAATGAACGAATCTGCCGGATCAGGATGACATCCTGGCGCTGATAGTAGCGGCGATTACCACGGCGTTTTACCGGGCTGAGAGTGGGAAACTCCTGCTCCCAGTAACGAAGCACATGGGGTTTGACATCGCAGAGTTCACTGACTTCACCGATGGTAAAGTAACGCTTGCCGGGAATGGCCGGCAACTGATCGTTATTGCTCGGTTCCAGCATAGCTTTCTACTCTCGCTTTAAGTTTTTGTCCGGGTTTGAACGTCACTACTCGTCTGGCAGAAATGGGGATCTCTTCACCGGTTTTTGGATTGCGACCGGGGCGGGTTTTTTTGTCGCGCAGTTCAAAGTTACCAAAGCCTGATAGTTTGACCTGTTCGTTTTTCTCAAGGGCGGTTCGGATCTCTTCAAAAAACGATTCGACGATTTCCTTGGCCTCGCGTTTGTTCAAACCCAGGTCTTCGAAAAGCATTTCTGCAAGGTCGGCTTTGGTAAGTGCTGACATAACTCGCTTAACCCCTGAGACTCGCTGAATGTTGTTCTTTTATGGCGCTGACCACTTGATCCACAGCCACCGTTATTTCTTCTTCGGTAAGAGTGCGCGAACTCTCTCTAAAGGTCAAGCCAACTGCAATACTTTTTCTATTGATTTCAACACCTTTCCCTTGGTAGACGTCAAATATCTTTAAGTCAACGAGGTAACAACCCGCCGCCTCTCGAATGGTTTCACAGAGTGTGCTGGCAGAAAGGTCCCGATCCACAATCACCGCCAGGTCGCGGCGGACTTCCGGGAACCGGCTGACACCCCGAAAAGCGGGCAGCTCACCCTCGACCACAGCACCCAGGGCAAGCTCAAAGACATACACCGGCTGGGATATATCCAGCAGCTTCTGAACACGCGGGTGCAGCAGACCGATATACCCTACCGGCTCACCATTTCGCTCAATGGCGGCACATTGTCCGGGGTGCAGCGCGGGATGTGCAGCAGGCACAAAGCGGTACTGATCAAACACATGGTTCTGCTTGAGGAGCGCTTCCACATCGGATTTGATATCAAAAAAATCCACCAGATCACGCGGGTTTGACCAGCGTTCCGGCAAACGGGTGCCGGTGACGGCACCGGCAATCATGGATTCCTGCTTCACGCCACCCGCTTCGGGCATGAAGCTCAATCCGGACTCAAAAATCCTGACACGGGATTGCTGGCGATTGAGGTTGCGGCGTACGGCCGGTAGCAGACCGGACCAGAGGGTGGTTCTCATCACCGACATATCACTGGCGATGGGGTTGGCCAGTGCGACACCCTCTATGTCTGGAAGCAGGTGTTTCTGGACGTCGGGATCGACAAAACAGTAGGTAATGGCTTCGCGGTAGCCCCGGGCAACCAGCTGCTGGCGCAACAATGACAAACCGGTGCGGGTTTCGCGACAGACTTCAATCGGCAGACTGGCGCTGATCGCAGCGGTCGGCAAGCGGTTGTAGCCGTAGATGCGGGCCACTTCCTCTATCAGGTCCACTTCAATCGCAATATCGAAGCGCCAGCTGGGAACCCTGCAGCGCCAACCGTCTTCATCCTCGGCAAGAATTTCCAGACCGAGACGCTGTAACATGCCGCTAACCAGCCCGGCATCCAGTGACAGACTCAACTGCTGTTGCAGTTTGCGCCGGGTCAGCCTCACCTCCCCGGATCGGGGCAAGTGCGCTTCTGACTCGGCCACAGTTACCGGACCGGCCTGCCCCCCGACAATGTTCAGCAGCAGTGCGGTGGCACGCTCAATCGCAAGAGACTGCAACTGCCAGTCAACGCCGCGCTCGAAGCGGTGGGATGAATCGGTATGGAGCCCGTAATTGCGTGGGCGACCGGCAATCGCCAGCGGATCAAAATAGGCGCTTTCTAGAAAAATATCCCGGGTATCCGCCGTGACAGCAGACAGTTTGCCGCCCATGATTCCGGCGATAGCCAGCGGTTTTTGGTGATCGGCAATCACCAGTGTGTCGTCGTTCAATGTGGCCTTGGAACCGTCCAGCAATTCGAGTGACTCACCCTGCTCCGCCATGCGCACCCGAATACCACCGTCCAGCGTGGCAAGATCAAAGGCGTGCATCGGTTGACCCAGCTCGAGCATCACATAGTTGGTCACATCGACCACCGGGTCGATACTGCGAATACCGCTGCGGCGCAGTTTTTCCTGCAGCCACAGGGGAGACGGGGCAGCCAGATTGACGCCGCGAATCACCCGACCGACATAACGGGGACAGGCAGCGGAGGCGTCCAGTACGACGGGCAAATGGTCGTCGACCGTGGCCGATACCGGATCAAGGGAAGGCCCGGCCACCGCAACCGTATTTAATACGCCCACCTCGCGGGCCAGACCCCGAATACTCAGACAATCGCCGCGATTGGGGGTTAAGTCGACCTCGATCAATTGATCATTGAGGCTCAGATAGTCGCGCAGATCCGCACCCGCTGGCGCATCGGAGGGCAGCTCCCACAACCCGGAACCATCACCGCCCAAACCAATTTCATCCTGACCGCAGAGCATACCGAAGGACTCCACGTCCCGCAGTTTGGCTTTACGTATTTTCATGTCGCCGGGCAACGTGGCACCCACCGTTGCGAAGGGCACTTTCAGACCCTGGCGGGCATTGGGTGCGCCACAAACTACCTGGACCGTTTCACCGGCAGCGCCGGTCACCTGACAGACTCGCAATTTATCGGCATTGGGGTGTGGATCCACCGCGCCAATTTCACCGACCACCACGCCATCGAACGCCGGGGCCACGGCGTCAACCGCATCCACTTCGAGACCCGCCATGGTCAGCTGAGCAACCAACTCTGCCGTGTCAATACTCGGACTAACCCACTCACGCAACCAGGATTCACTGAATTTCATTGCTCACCAAATCAAATTATTTACTTTATATAAATAATGTATCTATTTGTTTTAAAACTGTTTTAGAAACTGAATTTCGTTATCAAAAAACAGGCGAAGGTCATTGACCCCGTAGCGCAGCATCGCCAGCCGCTCGACGCCCATACCGAAGGCAAAACCGGAATATTTCTCGGCATCAATGCCACAATGACCGAACACATTGGGATGCACCATGCCGCAACCCATCACCTCCAGCCACCCGGTATTCTTGCAGATGCGGCAACCGGCACCGCGACAGTTAGTGCACTGGATATCCACCTCGGCAGAGGGTTCAGTAAACGGGAAATAGGACGGGCGGAAGCGCACCGGCAGGTCCGCCTCAAAAAAGGCTTTCAAAAACTGATCGATCGTTCCTCTGAGGTCCGCCATGCTGACATCGCGATCCACCACCAGACCTTCCACCTGATGAAACATCGGGGTGTGGGTCAGATCGGAATCGCAACGGTAGACGCGCCCGGGACAGATAATGCGGATAGGGGGCTCCTGCGTCTTCATGGTACGAATCTGCACCGGCGAGGTATGGGTGCGCAACACGGTATTTTCCGTCACATAAAAAGTGTCGTGCATGGCTCTGGCCGGATGGTGTGATGGAATATTCAGGGCTTCGAAGTTGTGATAATCATCTTCAATCTCGGGGCCCTCTTCCACGCTGTAACCAACCCGGCTGAAGAAAGACTCAATCCGCTCCATGGTATGGGTAATCAGGTGCAGTCCGCCGCTGTCCTCACCGCGACCGGGCAGTGTCACATCCAGTGCTTCGCTGGCCAGCCTGGCCTCCAGATCCGCATTTTCCAGATCAGTGCGATGGCGATTGATCTGACTCTGGAGCTGCTCTTTTACTTCATTAATTTTCGCACCCGCTGCGGGGCGCTCTTCAGCCGAGAGTTTGCCCAACCCTTTTAACAGATCCGTCAGCCTGCCTTTCTTGCCAAGATATTCGACCCGCACCTGATCCAGTGCTGCCAAATCCTGTGCCTGCTCTATGGCCTGCTGCGCCTCACGGGCCAGAAGCTCAAGGGTTTCCATGCTCACAACCTTATCAAGCGGTTCATATCAAAAACAAAAAAGGGAAAGAGCTGCGGCCCTTTCCCCTTTCAATCTGCATTATTTGATGCCGGGAAAACCTCGGCACAAATATATCAAGCCAGGGCAGCCTTCGCCTGTTCTGCGACAGCAGCAAATGCCGCTTTATCGTGAACAGCAAGGTCAGCCAACACACGGCGATCCAGCTCAATATTGGCTTTCTTCAGTCCAGCGATCAGGCGGCTGTAGCTGATACCCTCAGCGCGTGATTGCGCATTGATCCGGGTAATCCACAGAGCGCGGAAGGTACGCTTTTTGACACGGCGGTCACGGTAGGCGTACTGACCTGCCTTGGTGACAGCCTGTTTGGCAACGCGAAATATACGACTGCGAGCACCGTAGTAACCCTTTGCAGCCTTCAGAATTTTCTTGTGGCGACGGTGTGCGACAACACCTCTTTTTACACGTGACATATCAATATCCTCTCAAATAATCGGTTAATCAGGAGCGCAACATACGATCGACCAGGGGCGAATCAGAACCGTTCATGGTGCTGGTGCCACGCAGGTGACGCTTACGCTTCTGCGACATTTTTGTGAGGATGTGACTTCTGTTGGCGTGTTTGTGCTTGTAGCCAGCGCCGGTTTTCTTGAAGCGCTTGGCGGCACCGCTATGTACTTTTGCTTTTGGCATTTTGTGTCTCCGTTTATAGACGGGTTAAATAATGAAGAAGTCACTCCCGGACAGTCTGCCAGGGGCTGCGCGCGGGTAGTGCCCGGTGAATCCTGATATGGCCGGAGGCCAGAGGGGGTCGGGTTACTTCTTCCTGCTTTTCGGGGCGATCACCATGGTGAGTTGCCGCCCTTCCATTTTGGGGAATTGCTCGACAGAACCCAGCTCCTCGAGATCCTGCTCAATACGCTTGAGCATTTCCATACCGAGTTCCTGGTGAGCCATCTCGCGGCCGCGAAACCGGAGGGTTACTTTGGCCTTGTCCCCATTTTCGAGAAACCGGATCAGGTTACGTAACTTGATCTCGTAGTCTCCCACATCCGTTCCCGGACGAAACTTCATTTCCTTGACCTGAGTCTGCTTCTGCTTCTTGCGTTGTGCAGCCTGCTGCTTCTTCACTTCAAACAGCTTCTTGCCGTAGTCCATGACCTTGCAGACGGGCGGCTCGGCGTCCGGAGCGATTTCCACCAGATCCAGACCGGCGGCCAGGGCTGCACTCAGGGCATCTTCAATGCTGACAATGCCAGCCTGTTCGCCATCGGCGTTAACCAGTCGAACCTCGGGGACGTCGATCTCCTCATTCATTCGAGACCGTTTTGCTGCCCCCTTGCCATAATTTTTCTTGATAATTTAATCTCCGACTATTGTCTTTAAATAACGCGACCGCGGCGCTGTACGTCTTCTGCGAGGAGTTCGGCAAAATCTGAAACCTGCATGATGCCCAGATCCTCACCACCTCGCGTGCGCACTGCCACGGTCTGCGTTTCTACTTCCCTATCTCCGATTACCAACAGGTAGGGAATCTTCTGAATTGTGTGCTCGCGGATTTTAAAGCCGATCTTTTCGTTTCTCAAGTCATTTTCCACCCGGAAGCCCTTGTTTTTCAAGGTATCAGCCACCTGATGGACATAATCTGCCTGCGCATCGGTAATATTCATCACCACCGCTTGCTGGGGCGCGAGCCAAACCGGGAAAGCGCCCTCAAAATGTTCGATCAGAATACCGATAAATCGCTCGAATGAACCGAGGATAGCGCGGTGCAACATCACCGGCACCTGGCGGGAGCCGTCTTCGGCCACATACTGGGCATCCAGCCGTCCCGGCATGGAGAAATCCACCTGGATCGTACCGCACTGCCATACCCGTTCGAGGCAGTCCTTCAGAGAGAATTCGATTTTTGGACCGTAGAAAGCGCCCTCTCCCGGCAACAACTCATAATCCAGCCCTTTTGTAGACAGCGCATCCGCCAGCGCCTGCTCCGCTTTATCCCAGACGGCATCACTGCCGACCCGTTGCTCCGGGCGGGTGGAGAGCCGGATAAGCACGTCTTCAAATCCGAAATCCCGATAGACCTGAAACAACAGATCCACAAAGGTTGAGACCTCGTCCTGAATCTGTGCTTCAGCACAGAAGATATGCGCATCGTCCTGGACAAAGCCCCGCACTCGCATCAGGCCCTGCAGGGTACCGGAAGCCTCGTTGCGGTGACAGGAACCGAACTCCGCCAACCGCAACGGCAGATCGCGATAACTTTTCAGGCCCTGATTGAAAACCTGAATATGGCAGGGGCAATTCATCGGCTTTACCGCGTAATCTCGCGATTCGGATTCCACGGTAAACATGTGTTCCCGGAAAATATCCCAGTGACCAGACCGCTCCCAAAGGGACCGATCCACCACCTGGGGCGTCTTGATTTCCCGATAGCCATTGCTGCGCTGCACATCGCGCATGTAGCTCTCAATCTGAGTGTAGATACTCCAACCCTTCGGATGCCAGAACACCATCCCCGGGGCTTCTTCCTGCATATGGAATAGATCGAACTTCTTGGCCAGTTTACGGTGATCGCGCTTTTCCGCCTCTTCCAGCCTGAACAGGTAGGCATTTAATTCCTTCTTGCTCGACCAGGCCGTGCCATAGATGCGCTGCAGCATTTCATTGTTGGAGTCACCTCGCCAGTAGGCCCCGGCCACTTTCATCAACTTGAAGTGTTTGAGCTTTCCCGTTGAGGGCACGTGCGGTCCGCGGCAGAGGTCTTCAAAATCTCCCTGCCTATAGAGAGAAAGTGTCTGGTCCGGGGGAATACTTTCAATGATTTCCGCCTTGTAGGCTTCACCGATGCCGCGGAAATAGGCCACAGCCTCGTCGCGGGACAATTCACGGCGCACCACCGTTGTATCCGCCTGGGCAAGCTCACCCATTTTGCGCTCGATGGCATCGAGATCTTCCGGGGTAAACGGCCGCTCATAGGCAAAGTCATAATAGAAGCCGTTATCAATCACCGGGCCGATGGTGACCTGCGCACCCGGAAATAACTGTTTTACAGCCTGGGCAAGCAGGTGGGCAGTAGAGTGACGAATTACCTCCACACCCTCATCAGACCTTTCGGTGATAATGGCCAGCTCGGCATCTGAGTCAATCAGATAAGACGTATCAACCAGTTCACCGCCGACTTTGCCAGCCAGCGCAGCTTTTGCCAGTCCGGGGCCAATATCGGCGGCCACGTCATGAATAGTCACAGGGTTCGGGTAATCGCGTTGACTGCCGTCAGGGAGGGTTACTACGGGCATGTTCAGATCCTTTCCAGTGGTGGCCCCTACCAAAGGCCACATGGTTTATGCTGCACGGGCAGCGCCAATTCGTGAGCCGGCCATTTTACCGGCTTGACCTGCATAAGCAAGCCGCCTTCAACAGCGGAAAAAGCGGCATAACGCTTGTCAGAGCCCCATAAAGCTTGTCAGAAGAGATGCTCGCTGGTAAATTACGCGCCTTCCTGATCATAGCAAGTCAGCAGGCACGTAGCTCAGTTGGTTAGAGCACCACCTTGACATGGTGGGGGTCGGTGGTTCGAATCCACTCGTGCCTACCAAACAGAAAGCCCATCGGCAACGATGGGCTTTTTTTATCTCTAGACAATAGATAAAAATAAATATAAGTCAATATTTTCAATTTGATAACACAATTACTTAATGCTAATTATTTTATAGTTACTGACTACCACTACGCCCACCAACCAGCTGATCACCCCATACTCCACGCAACGCCACCTATCAACAAAATACCCACAGCCACATACAGACCTGATCCAGTGCGGTAACATGTCAGTATACTTAATACTTGAGCTCCCAAACCGGGAGGCCATCAACTTGACAAAAGGTTTGGTCATTATGAAAAAAGGTATATTCGTTACCTTGTGTGCGTCACTGCTGATGAGCGCCAACCTGTATGCAAACGATAAAGAGCTCCATCTCTGCAGATATGTTCATATCTATCAGATAGCAACCGGCTCAGGTGTCAGTACAGACGGTGGCGACCTGGAAGTAACCATTGATGGCGATAATTTCCGGATTCATGGTGACAACAAAGATGCATCCGGGACCTTTGATCTCAAGATAACAGAACAATCGGGCCGGAGTATCACTGCCAAAAATGAGTCAATGATGTTCATTTTGAAGCCGCTTACCGGTGATTTCATGCTGAATACCGGCATCGGAGAATTCGGATTTAATGTCAACCAGGGGGGCCATAAAGGCCGTCAGATGCGGTACGCCGGCACGTGTGAGCGCGTTAAAAACTTCTGAGGAAAAACCGATGGGCAGTGTTGCCCTTCAGGCAACCCCGTCCGCCAACCGCTTGAGCTGGCCCACTTCGTCCCGTAGTCGGGCCGCCTCCTCGAACTCCAGATTCTTGGCGTGTTCGAACATCTTGTCCTCCAGCGCCGCTATCTGGCGCCACACATCACCGCTGCTGACTATCGGCCTGTCCTTGAGTGACTTATAGGTGGCCTGCGCATCCGCCACCTTGCGCCCCCCTTTACCGGGGATCATTCGGGCCCCTTCCATAATATCCGCCACCGATTTATAGATGCCCTTGGGTGAAATACCCTGGGCAAGATTGTGGGCAATCTGCTTATCCCGACGACGTTCGGTTTCATCCATGGCCCGCTGCATGGAGCCGGTAACCTTGTCCGCGTAGAGAATAGCGCGGCCCGCCACATTTCGCGCCGCCCGGCCAATGGTCTGGATCAGCGATTGCTCGGAGCGCAAAAAACCTTCCTTGTCAGCATCAAAGATAGCCACCAATGCCACCTCCGGCATATCCAGCCCCTCCCGCAACAAATTGATACCCACCAGCACATCAAACTCACCGAGCCGCAGGTCTCGGATAATTTCTACCCGCTCCACCGTTTCAATATCCGAGTGCAGGTAGCGCACGCGCACCCCGTGTTCCGCCAGATACTCGGTGAGGTCCTCCGCCATACGCTTGGTCAGCACGGTAATCAGCACGCGCTCTTCATTGGCCACACAGCGGTTGATCTCGGAAAGTACATCATCCACCTGGGACGTTGCCGGACGAACCTCGATCAAAGGATCCACCAGTCCTGTGGGTCTGACCACCTGCTCCACCACCTGCCCCGCTTTTTCCGCTTCATACTTTGCAGGGGTGGCGGAGACAAAGATCATCTGTGGCGCCAATCGCTCCCATTCATCAAACCGCATCGGGCGGTTATCCAGCGCCGAGGGCAACCGGAAACCATATTCCACCAGGGTTTCCTTTCGCGAGCGATCACCCCGGTACATACCGCCCAACTGGGGAATCGTCACGTGGGACTCATCAATCACCATCAGGGCATCTGCGGGCAGGTAATCGTAAAGCGTGGGTGGGGCTTCACCGGGTTCCCGGCCCGAGAGATAGCGCGAGTAATTTTCAATGCCGGTGCAGTAGCCAAGTTCCTGCATCATTTCCAGGTCGTAGCGGGTGCGCTCGTGCAGGCGTTGCTCCTCTACCAGCTTGCTCACTGAACGCAACTGCTCCAGTCGCTCGGCCAGCTCGGTTTTAATGTGTTCCATCGCGTCAAGTATGGTCTGGCGCGGTGTCACATAATGGGATTTCGGGTATACGGTGACACGGGGCACCCGACCAAACACCTCGCCGGTCAGCGGGTCGAACATCGACAGGTTTTCCACTTCATCGTCAAATAACTCGACCCGGACGGCTTCGCTGTCCGAATCCGCTGGATAAATATCAATCACATCACCCCGCACCCGATAGGTCGCGCGCTGAAATACAGCATCGTTTCGAGTGTACTGCAACTCGGCGAGGCGTCGCAGGATAGCGCGCTGATCCACCCGGTCGCCACGCACCAGATGCAGGACCATCTTCAGGTAGGACTCAGGATCACCCAAACCGTAAATTGCCGACACGGTCGCGACGACAATCACATCCTTGCGCTCCATCAGTGCTTTGGTAGCCGACAGACGCATCTGCTCGATATGCTGATTGATTGAGGCGTCCTTCTCGATAAATGTATCCGATGAAGGCACATACGCCTCGGGCTGATAGTAATCGTAGTAGGAGACAAAATACTCCACCGCATTGTCGGGAAAAAAGTCCCGAAGTTCGCCGTAGAGCTGAGCTGCCAGCGTTTTATTGTGCGCCAACACAATGGTGGGACGCTGTACCCGGCTAATCACATTGGCAATGGTAAATGTCTTGCCCGAACCGGTGACCCCCAGCAGCGTCTGTGCCGCCAGCCCCGCTTCAAGCCCGGCCACCAGTTTCTCAATCGCTGCGGGCTGGTCGCCCGCTGGCTGGTAGGGGCTCTTGACCGTAAAGGGTTTTGACACGTTTGAATCGCTCCGAATCAGTGCAGAAAACCGCGTATTATACGCCAGAAAAGGCCCCGGCGGCGCGGCCCCGGCAGGGGTTGACTACCCCAAAATCGATCTATAAGATACGCGCCTCTTGACCGTTCCGCCTTAGCTCAGTTGGTAGAGCAAATGACTGTTAATCATTGGGTCGCTGGTTCGAGCCCAGCAGGCGGAGCCATATAAATTAAAGGGTTGCAGAAATGCAGCCCTTTTTTATTGCTTCAATTTATTAACCTGCCACCATTGTGCAACCGTTTATCTGTTCTTCATATGACTACCCTGACCACCCTCTTCGCTCTTCAACCATAATTAACCTCTTTTGACAGCCGACAATATCCGGTCAAGAAAGCGTAATGGTGTATTGCTATCCGACTTGGTCGGTCTTATCTACAATGAAAGCTCAAAGCAAGACATCGATACGTTTGGCGCGGTTACAAAATGCAGCCCAGAACAACTGACGAGGGAATACTATGGACAAGCCGAAAGTACCGGAGCAATCGAGAGCGGTGTTATCGACGACAGCTGGGCAGGAGCTAACGCGGCAAATGCTGTCGGGTAAACCCCTGACGGACGAAGCGAAAAAATCACTGGCACAATTGCGCCCGAATCAAGGGCCAGCCAAGGAAGTCAGCCCACTGCTGAGGGCATGGTTCAGCCCGGAGGAGCTAGAGTCGGAACCGAAATTTTCGATCAGAGGCTGGCGCAATGAGCCGCATTAGAGAATTTTTCCGGCGCCTGAATCGTAAGCTTCCCCAATAGCTGGACAGGTAATAAGTAGAGCTTTCTGGAATAATACTGCTAGGAGGTTCACATGCGGAAGTCCCGTTTTTCTGAGACGC
>PANQ01000019.1 GCA_002707685.1 Porticoccus sp.
TTGTCGGCCTGCTCCGACAAGCCGGGCTCATCCGTCGACGATGGAACACCTGCCGGACAGACGCCATCTTCTGTCCACCCCGGCGAACCACTGGTGAAAGCCAACTGTCGCGTCTGCCACGCATCGGGCATCAATGGCGCGCCCATCATCGGCAATAACAGGATGTGGGCATCCAGGATCAGCCAGGGGGAGGAAACTCTTGTTCAACATGCCACCGACGGTTACGGGCTAATGCCCGCCCGCGGTGGTTCAACATTGACCGATGAACAAATGGCACAGGCGGTCAGCTATATGCTGTCGCAGCTGACCGCCCAACCACAATAGAGGATATACCCATGACACCCGAGCAAATACACGCCTGCAAAACCTCCTGGGCCAAGGTGGAACCGATTGCCGATACCGCAGCCGCCCTCTTCTACAACAACCTGTTTGCCGCAGATCCAACCTTAAAACCCCTGTTCAAGGGAGACATGGGGGAACAGGGTAAAAAGCTGATGGAAATGATCGGCGCTGCGGTGCGCATGCTGGATCGACTCGACGAACTGGTGCCCGTAGTGGAAGCCATGGGCAAGCGTCATGTCGCCTATGGGGTTAAAGATGCCCATTACGATACCGTCGGCAGTGCGCTGATCGAAACCCTGCAGACCGGCCTTGGCGACAGCTTCACCGATGATGCAAAGGAAGCATGGTTAGTCGCTTACGGTATCCTCGCCTCCACCATGATTGCAGCGGCTCACAAAGAGACCTGAGCCTGAGCCCCCCGGACGGATCAGGCGGCATGGTGGCCGAATGCTCAATAATCCTCAGGTTTAAACGACACCCGCCAACTGATCCGTCAGCGCCAACCAAAGAGCGTCCATGCCGCGCTGGAGATCCCGCAGTTTGAGGCGACCCACGGCGCTGTAGTGGCTTTCAACAACATCGAGCCGTATCAAATCCATGGCGGGGTGCCCCCAGGCGGCATATTCCCAGTCCAGTATCACCGGGCCACGACCCGTATCGATGATATTTTCCGGGATCAGGTCATGGTGACAGATGACCGGTTGCCAGGAGCCGGCATCAATGGCTGCAGCATGCTCTTCGATAGCATCTGCCGCCACGGGGCGAACGGCTAGCTGGGCGAGGTAGTGTCGACAGTGATTCAGGTAGCTGAAACGGCTGGCTGTAGCCGGTTTAGGAAAAGCCCGGATTTTTTCGAGCAGAGGCAACAGTTGCCGGTTTAGCCGATGATCGTTATCAACCGTCCCCGCATCCCATACTCGTCCGTCGACAAATTCCGTTACCAGCACCTCGCCGGTCACATAAAGCAGCTTTGGCACATAGCCGGTGGGCTGCAACAGGCGAAGCAGAGCCTCCTCCCTTTGGCGGTCAATTCCCAGCGCCTTGCTGTGCGGTGTATTGACTCTCACTACGGCTCGCCTGGAGCCACTTTCCACCAGAAAAGACAGATTGGTCATGCCGCCGGACAGGGGTTCAACCAGAGACGGTTTACCTGGCAGACAGACTTCCCAGCGCCGCCATTCAGATAACGTCTGGTGCAGCAAACTCTTGCCGTCGCTCAGTGATTGGCTGTTCAAGGTAATGTTTTCTCCAGCGGATAAAACCGAGCACGACCAGCACCAGATAAACAGCAAACAAGCCGGCCGTGAGGTAAAGTTCACGATCCAGATAAAGGTAAATTGATGCCCCGTCGACGACAATCCAGTAGAGCCAGTTTTCCAGAATTTTGCGGGCCACCATCACCGTAGTCAGCACCCCGCCCCAGGTAGTGAAGGAGTCCAGATAAGGCAAGTGGGCATCGGTGTGTTGGGACAGCAGGTGACCAGACACGGCAGAAGCCAGTACAACAGCGAGCAACGCATACAAGTGTTGCGTTAGCCCCCAGCGGGATATCCTGACGCCGCGGTGCTCGACACCACCGCGACGCCACTGATACCACCCATAAACCGCCATCACCAGATAATAGACGTGCAGCAACGAGCCCATGTAAAGACTGACACCGCCAAACACCCAGATATAAATAGCCGTGCCAAAAAAGGCACAGAACCAGCACAGGCTGTTCTCTCGCATAGCCAGCACGAGATAGGCCAATGAAAAAACCACCGCCAGTGCTTCCAGGCTCAACCAATCCGACATTCAGAGTGCCTCATAGCCGGGAATTACCTTGAGTACATAAATCGCCATCCCGAACTCCTTACGGCAGGCGGCGATGGTATCTTGAACCGCCTGCATGGCCGTCTGGTATTCACCCTGCACCACCGTACTGGTGGGGAAGGTCTGCACCTCAAGCCCCGGATAGCAGTTAATCTTCTCAATAAACCCCTTGATCGGCGGAATAAAGTCCTCCCGGTTAGGATACATACTGACATCAATGGTCACCTGCATATGATAAATCTCCTTGGGGTAATGCCCTTAAAAGCGGTATTTGGCGGTGGCGCCAACAATGCGCGGCTCACCATACTGATAATAGGGTTCAGTCTGATAAAAATTGCGGGGGTCATTGCCGAAGCCACCAAAACCGCGAACAATCACATCCCGGTCTGTCAGATTACGTCCCCACAGCATGAAATCCCACTGTTGCACCCGGTACTCAAGCCGGGCATTGAACAGCTCGTAGCGATTTGACCTGGCGTTGTGACGCGGCGACAAATAGAACTGCTGCTTGCCTTCCATTTCCAGTGCTGCCGACATCTGTCCGGTTAAGGCCACCTCGACCCCCAGGGAAAACTGGTAGGAAGGCGCATGTGCCTGCTCCCGACCATCGAGATCGACCGCTACATTGTTTTCCGGATCGGCATCCACATGGCTCAAGCTTTCAAAATCCTGATAGGTAGCACGGAGCAGGCCAAGACTGCCGTAGACCTGAACATCCTCCATCGCTAACCAGTCAAACATCAGCTCAAGACCATAATTACGACCTTTGGACGCATTATCAAAGGTGTCAATAAAACTGCAGGGGCACAGATCACCGGTAATCGGCTTGACCAATGATTGCTTGACCTGCATATCCCGTCGCATTTGGTAAAACAGTGCCAGATTAACCTGCAGGGTGCGATCCAGCCAGTCACCCTTGATGCCGGTTTCGACATTCCACATATATTCGGTATCAAAATCCCGGGCATCGGAGTCCAGCTCAGGGTTACTGTTGACCCCACCGGCCTTGTACCCGCGCGAGACCAGACCATAGAGCAGGGTTTCCGGACTCAGACCGAACTCCAGAGCCAGACGACCTCCCCAGAGCCTTTCACTGGTATCGTGACGAACTCCCTCGCTGTCCAGATAATCGGCACGGCGAAACTCGATTCGTGCGCCGCTGACCAGCTTTAAACGGTCACTGAGTCGGGTGTCCAGCTGACCGTAGACAGCCCGATTGCGGGTATCAAAATCGCTGGTGAAGTCACCGTCAGCATAGGTGTATTGTCGCAGTAGCGACTCATTCTGCCTGCGGTAATAAATACCCAGCACCCAGTCGCTGGCACCATTAAACAGGCGACCCGCTTCATTGGAAATCAACTTCAGATCCAGAGTGCCGTTATAGCGGCTGCGCTGGTAGCGATCAAAAGAGGAATAGGCCCAACCCTCGCAAGGCTGGTCATCACAGATAGCCGCAAAGCTCCAGTCCTCGTCATAACTGTATTCCAGGTTGGTATCGGCATAACTGACCAATCCGACCACATCAAATTGCTCAGTGGCTTGCCAGATACTCTCAACCGCAAAGGCCGTGGATTCCTGACGGTCGTGACCCGGCTGATCGGAGAGCGTATTGCGGGTGTTGTCCAGCGAAAAGGCATCGTAGCCATTGTCGGCGTCCACGTAGAAACCGGTGAAATTCAGCTGTAACCGATCGCTGGCTTGCCATTGCAACTTGCCCCGGGCAGTGAGCTCGTCAATGTTACTGGTATCCTTGCGATTGAGAAATTCGTTATCGATATAGCCGTCACTGCGATGGCCCTGCACGGCCAGACGGTAACCCAGATTATCGGCAATCGGGCCACTCAATACCGCGCTGGTGGTGCGGGTTTCATACTCGGCAATGGAGGTTTCAATGTGACCTTCAAAAATGTCAGTGGGGTTATTGGATGTCATATTGATCAAACCCGCCAGTGCGTTGGCGCCGTAGAGCGTACCCTGGGGACCGCGCAACACTTCAACCTGACGCAAGTCGAGGGTTGTTGCCGCACCGCCGATACCACTGAAATCGATCCCGTCAATCAACAAACCCACCGAGGGGTTCAGCGGCTCGATAAACTGACTGCGCTCCCCGATACCACGGATCTGGATAAACTTGCCGCGCGATGCACCGCTGGAAAAGTTCACATTCGGAACCAGATTCAGGAGCTGGTCCAGGTGACGGGCCTGACGGCGTTCAATCTGCTGACTGTCGAGAACGGAGACACTGTTGCCGGTATCCAGCAAGGATACGTCACGAAACTCGGCAGTCACCACGACTTCCTGAATCGTTTCAGCGGGTAGCGTTGGTGTGGGGGTCTCGGCTGCTGTGCCCTCGGAATTCTCGAGCTCTGTGGCAAGCACACCGCCGGAAAGGAGGCAGGCAAATACCAGCCATTGCATTTTTCGAAAAAGGTCTATCATCATGAGCCCCATTAACACTGTTAAAGAGACCCGGATATGGAAGGAGTGAACGGTGGTTTTGCGTCCTATCCCTACGCCGGTACTATCCGGATCAGGTTCAAAGGGTTCATCCGAAGATGTCTCAGGCTTACGCCGCCCCTTAGGAATAAACACCTGCTGTGTGCAGGTGAGATTGGGAGTTTACGCGAATCAATCACCAACTCAATGGCTGTATTTAAATAATTTTGGAATAACGAATTTCCGGCTCGGATTTGTTGATATAGGCATCAAAAGTCATGCAGATGCGGCGAATCAACAGTCGTCCCACCGGGGTTACCCGGAGGCTATCCGGGTTGAGAACCACCAAGCCGTCGTCCATCATCGACCGCAGCTGAATCAACTCTGCCGCAAAGTAGTCGGCAAACACAACGCCAAATTGTTGCTCGATGTCAGAAAAATTCAACTCAAAATGGCAAATCAACTGCTTGATCACCATCTGGCGCAGCAGGTCATCAGGGCTCAGCTCAAATCCCCGTGCCACCGGCAGATGACCGCTGTCGATGGCAATCTGGTAATCCTCGATCTGCTTGTGATTCTGGGCAAACACATTGTCTATGGCACTGATAGCGGACACGCCAAAGGCCACCAGATCAGAGCCGCCGTGGGTGGAGTAACCCTGGAAATTGCGCTGCAACACACCGTTGCGCTGGGCCACTGCCAGCTCGTCGTCCGGGTGGGCAAAATGGTCCATGCCAATGTAAACGTAACCGGCATTAAGCAACACCTGAGTCATCCGCTCCATCATCAACAACTTTTCGGACGCGCTGGGCAGTGCGCTTTCGTCGATTTGTCTCTGCACCTTGAACAGATGGGGTAAATGGGCGTAATTGAAAACTGATAGGCGGTCCGGGCCGAGGTCAATGATGCTGTCCAGGGTGTGCCTGAAAGTATCCCAACTCTGGTGGGGCAAACCGTAGATCAGGTCCATGCTGATGGAATGGAAACCTTCGGCGCGGCCCGCCTCCACTAGCGCACGCACCTCCTCCACAGAATTGAAACGGTTGACCGCCTGCTGCACGGTGGGATCGAAATCCTGAACCCCCATACTGAGGCGGTTAAATCCCAAATCCCGCAGACAGCTGATCGTACTGACGGCCATATCACCAGGATGAATCTCTATCGAATACTCGCCACTGTCGTCATCCAACAGGTTGAAATGTTTGCGGGTGGCGGCCATCAACAGGCGTTTTTCATCATCACTGATGTAAGTGGGTGTACCGCCACCCCAATGCAGCTGATGGACTGGCCGGGAACGGTCAAACAGTGCCCCCTGACAAGCCACCTCGGTGATCAGCCTTTCCAGATACGGCATGGCACGCTTGCGATTGGCCGTGATGATTTTGTTGCAGGCACAGTAATAACAGACCGTGCTGCAGAAGGGCAGATGAAAATACAGGGACAGAGGACGACCCGCTGCATTACTGCGCTCAATCGCGAGACACAGTGCTGCCTCGCCAAAGCCTTCGTGGAATTGTGGCGCCGTGGGGTAAGACGTGTAGCGGGGGCCGGACAGGTCGTAACGCTCGATCAGCGGACGATCCCAGATGGCCGTATTTTCAGAAATCACGGTGACAAAAACCTGTTGAGGAAAAAACGAATCCTAGCAGCGGTTCACCTACAGCTCGTTGATGTCGATCAACCCACTCGATCAAGCTCAAGCCACAGTCCCGCCCACCAAGAGGGTTACCCTGATGGCCAAGTCGCCCGGCATGCGTCATTCCATACCCGTTTTGGGCGACTCTCTGTTAAAGTAACGCCCCCCCATAAGTCTGTTTCCTCCATGCTGGCACGTCGTGACAAAATCTTTTTTGGTATCCTGGCCATTACAGTGCTTGGGGCATTGGCCCTGTCACTGCTGTTGGGCTGGTATATCTGGCGGGAATCCGTTGGCACAGAGGAGCAGCGTCTGCAGCAATTGTCACAGCGGCTCGGTGAGGAAACAGAACAGGCCATTATTGACGCCCGCAATCTGCTTGAAACCCTCAATGAGCGGACCACTGACCCTTGTAACGCCACCCACCTGGCGATGATGCAGGAGGTCGCCATAGCGCGCCCCTATATCCGGGCAATCGGCTACTGGCGTGCCGCCGAACGACTCTGTGGCGCCGGGTTTATTCAGGGCATATCCTTCACGCCACCCAAAGCCAGCCGTATTTACAACTCGGGAGTGATTGCCTGGTGGCCCAGCGAGACCACAGAAGTGGGTGGCGTACAGCTGTTTCTGATGCGATTTGGTCACCATGATGTGGTGATCGACCCACGGTTGTTACTGAACGTGGACCTTCTGGAGGGCCAGATGGCCGGCCTTTGGGTAGAAAGACTGCCCATGATCACGACACCACCCAATGCCGTTTTCCCACCGCTGGAAAGCCTCAAACAGGGGATGACTGTCAATCAATCGACGGGGCAGATGATTTCCCGGTTTTCCCTGGGCACCCTGCTTCCCATCGATATTGTCGCCATTCAGCCAATGAGCGAGTTCTGGAAACGCTATCTGCCCACCCTGATCACCGCCGGAATATTAGCCCTGCTACTGATCCCCCTTTGGGTATTCGCTGTGGTCCGTTACTCCCGCCAGCACCTTAGCCTGGCCGCCGAATTGCGTGATGCAATCACCAGAAATAAACTGAGAGTCAACTATCAGCCCATCGTGGATATGTCCAATGGACGCTGCCTCGGCGCGGAATCGCTGGCACGCTGGACCCGTGACAACGGTGAAGCTGTCGGCCCGGATATTTTCATTCCAATCGCCGAGGAGGCCGGGTTGGCCACCGACCTGGCTCGGGCCATGCTGCAAGGCATCCTTCACGAACTGGGCGATCTTCTAAAACAATGCCCGGATCTCAGCATCAACCTCAACCTTTCTGCACAGGACTTCCAGACAGACCGGCTGTTTGTCCACCTTGAAACTGAGCTGAAAGCTGCCGGGCTGGCCACTTCGGCCATAAAACTGGAAATTACCGAACGGGCATTGGTGGACAGTGACTCGGCGCGGCAGCGAATCCGCACCCTGCGCCAACAGGGTCATCTGGTGGCTATTGATGATTTCGGCACCGGTTACTCCAGCCTTTCCTATCTGGAAAGTTTTGAGCTGGATGCCCTGAAAATCGACAAGTCTTTTGTCGATGCCATTGAAAACCAGGCTGTTACCAGCAGCGTGATTGTCCATGTAATCGAGATGGCAAAATCATTGAACCTGGATATTATTGCCGAGGGCGTCGAGTGTGATCATCAGGCAAAGTGGCTCTTGAGTCAGGGCGTCAGGCTGGGGCAGGGTTACCTGTTCAGCCGTCCTTTAACCGCTCGTCAGTTTATTGACTTCCATCAAAAATACAGCTGACCGATCAGCTCAGCACAGATAAACTATTCCGCCCCGGAGGGAATGACCAACCCGTCTCAACCCTGTCCGGGCCGTTTCCCTATCAACCACCGGAGAATTGACTGCTTGAAAAAAATGCCTGTGCCAAGTTGCCCCAAGACATCACTGAATTACCTGTTCGTCGCGATAATTACATTGGCAAGCGGTGGCTGTAGCCTTTGGGANCCNCTGACGGAGCAGTCAGAGCCAGCCAGAATCACCAGCCTTTCGGATAGCACAAAAAGCAGCCCGGTAAAACGTAAGGCAACGCTGAGTGACAGTGGCAAGATCAACCCGCTGCCCCCGGAACAGGTCGGTTATTACATGGATGTCCAGTATGCCAACCTCCAGCAGAAGCTCAGGAATCAGGGTATCGACCTCAGCCTACAGAACAGTAAAATCACCATGATTATCCCCGGGGCAACCATCTTTGATGTCAACAGCACAGACATCAATAAGGGGGCTCAATCGGCCCTGACAGCCATTACCGGGGTATTGGCAGAGTATGACAACACAATGATTACTGTGGCCGGTCACACCGACAATCAGGGAGAGACTGACTATAATCAGGAACTCTCCGAACAGCGTGCCCTCGCCATTGGCAAATACCTTTCCCAACGCGGCATCACGCCCACCAGGTTGGTGATTCAGTACTTTGGTCAGAACCGTCCTATCGCCGATAACAGCATTGCCTCGGGCCGCGCTGAAAATCGCCGTGTCGAGCTGATCATAGAGCCCATCGTTACCCGACAATCGTCGTCGTAACCTGAACTGGAAATTCTCGGCCAACACCTGCAAACGCGGCCTTCGAACCGAGAGTATAGACCAAGGTGTCACTGGCAATAGCCCATGCTGGCCAGTATAATTCCGCCACTCTGGAAACCCGCCGGGTGGACCTGTGCATTTCCGCTTCCCTAACCTCAAGAGAGAAGAAGNCGAGACATGAGCTACAACAAGATTCCCGCTGGCAACGACCTGCCGCACGATATCAACGTGGTCATTGAAATCCCTGCCAACCACGACCCCATCAAATATGAAATCGACAAGGACAGCGATGCAATTTTTGTTGACCGCTTTGTCGCAACACCCATGTTTTATCCGGCAAATTACGGCTATATTCCACAGACTCTGTCGGAAGACGGCGATCCCCTGGATGTACTGGTGGTAACACCCTACCCGGTCATGCCCGGCTCAGTGATCCGCAGCCGGGTCATCGGCGTGTTAAACATGACCGATGAGTCCGGTGTGGATGCCAAGCTACTGGCGGTACCCCACACCAAGCTCACCAAGCTGTATGACCACGTGCAGGAAATTGCCGANCTGCCGGAGCTACTGATCAAACAGATCAAACACTACTTTGAAAATTACAAGACACTCGAAGCCGGCAAGTGGGTGAAAGTTGAAGGCTGGGACAATGCCGAAGCAGCCCGCAGGGAAATTACCGCTTCGCGCGATCGCTATCTGCAAGAGGAAGGCTGAAACACGGGCCGACACTCACCAATAAAAAACCCGGCATTTAACGCCGGGTTTTTTATGTCATGCCGATACTGACTGCTCCCAATCCAGCATCTGCTGTTTCCTGGACAGCCCCCAGCGATACCCCCCCAGCTCGCCGTTGCTGCGGATCACACGATGGCAGGGAACCAGCCAGGCCACCGGGTTGGCACCAATCGCGCTGGCTACGGCGCGCACCGCTTTGCGCTGGTCAATGGCACTGGCCACCTGCTGATAGGTGGTCACACTGGCAAAGGGGATCGACAATAGTGCCTGCCAGACCCGTCGCTGAAATACCGTACCCTTCGCACTCAGTGTCAAGCTGTCTTCCTGCGGGTTCTCCCGGGCAGGCCGACAAAACAGCGTTTGTACGAAAGCTGCTACACCCGCATCATCACGATTGAAACGCCGGGATTTATCCAGCCGGGGAAAAACCCGAAAAGGATCGGTTTCACCGCGGTCCTGAAACACCAGCTGCTCAATACCGGACTCTGACCAGACCAACCAAAGCGAGCCAAATGGTGAGGGCGAATTGCCATAACGGGCATCGAGCCCATCCTGATAATCAACCAGACGGATTTTCATTTCTCTACTCTACCCTGTTGCTGACGGAATAATGACAAGGGAAAGGTATTACGGCAACCATCTGCTGGTGGCAATTGATTCAGACTGATATCGGCAGGACCTATTCGACAGAATCAATACAAATACAGGATGGTAAAACAGCCCGCCGGGCGGGCTGTTTTACCGAGGTATCAATTATTGGCCCGATTCTCAATCAACTGATCCACCACAGCGGGATCTGCCAGGGTTGAAGTATCCCCCAGGTTCTCCAGTTCATTGGCGGCAATTTTTCGCAAAATACGGCGCATGATTTTTCCCGACCGGGTCTTCGGTAGCCCCGGAGCCCAATGAATGACATCCGGTTTGGCAATTGCGCCAATTTCCTTTACACAAAGTGCCACCAGCTCCTTGCGCAAGTCATCCGATGGCTCGGCACCGTTCATCAGCGTGACATAGGCGTAGATACCCTGTCCCTTGATATCGTGCGGGTAACCGACCACCGCAGCCTCGGCCACATTGGCATGCAACACCAGAGCACTTTCCACCTCCGCAGTCCCCATGCGGTGCCCGGAAACATTCAGTACATCGTCCACCCGGCCGGTAATCCAATAGTGGCCATCGGCATCACGACGACCACCATCACCGGTAAAGTAATAACCTTTGTAGGGAGCAAAATAGGTTTCCCGGAAACGTTCCATATCTCCGTATACACCACGAATCTGGGCAGGCCAGGATGCCTTGATAGCCAGAACACCTTCACCGGGACCCTCGATTTCATGCCCGTCGGCATCCAGCAGTACGGGCTGTACGCCAAAAAATGGTACGGTCGCACAACCGGGCTTCATCAGCGTGGCACCGGGCAGAGGGGTCAGCATATGGGCACCGGTTTCTGTCTGCCACCAGGTATCGACAATTGGGCAACGACCGTCACCAACAACCCGGTAATACCACTCCCAGGCCTCAGGATTGATCGGCTCGCCAACCGTACCCAGCAATCGCAGGGAACTGAGGTCGGCNTNTTTGACATAATCATCACCGGCCCCCATCAGCGCACGAATGGCCGTGGGTGCAGTGTAAAAGATGGTGACCCTATGTTTCTCGACCACCTGCCAGAAACGGGAAGCATCGGGGTAAGTGGGAACGCCTTCAAATAACAGCGAAGTCCCGCCATTGCAGAGTGGACCATAGACAATATAACTGTGACCGGTAATCCAGCCCACATCGGCAGTACACCAGTAGATATCCTCATCTTTGTGATCGAATACATATTTGTGGGTCATGGCACACTGCAATAAATAACCGGCAGTGGTGTGCATCACGCCCTTTGGCATCCCGGTGGAGCCGGAAGTGTAGAGGATAAACAGTGGGTCCTCTGCATCCATCAGCTCTGGCGCACAGTAGTCATTCGCCTCCATCATTTCTTCGTGGTACCAGACATCGCGATTGTCATCCCACTCCACCAGAGAGCGAGTTCGCTCCACCACCAGACAGGTATGTACATTGGGACAACCCCGCAAAGCCTGGTCGGCATTGGCTTTCAATGGAATTTTCTTGCCGCCGCGCAGCCCTTCATCCGCTGTGATCAGCACCTGACAATCCGAATCGAGAATCCGGTCTTTCAGGGCATCAGGAGAAAATCCACCGAACACCACGGAGTGAACCGCGCCGATGCGCGCACAGGCCAGCATCGCATAGGCCGCCTCGGGGATCATCGGCATGTAAATACAGACTCGCTCACCCTTTTTTACACCCCGGGATTTCAGCACATTGGCCAGTTTGTTGACCTGTTCACTGAGATCGTTATAGGTGATATCAGTACTTTCCACCGGGTTATCACCTTCCCAGATCAATGCAACCTTGTCGCCGCGCTCCGCCAGATGACGATCTATACAGTTGACCGTCACATTCAGTTTGCCACCGGAAAACCAGCTGGCTTCACCGGTGTTGAAATCGTAATCACATACCTCATTCCAGCGTGTTTCCCAATCGAGAAACAGCTCAGCTTCCTTGGCCCAGAATTCATCCGGGTGCTCAATGGAATGGCGATACATGCGCTCGTAGGTTTCAGCATCGATATGCGCCTGGGTGGCGAAGTCGTCGGGGACGGGACGAACATTGGTTGCGGACATGAAATCCTCCCTCTCGTTATCAGTTCTATGGGGCCCAGATTAAAGGAGATGAAGCCTAGCATCTATTCGACCTTTGCATAACAAGTCACAGGGATTTTTCCAGGACAAAGCCCCATCCGACAAGCCGGGATAGATCTTAGCCGGAGATTATCCGGGCCAACGGTGCATGCTCACGTCCGAACCGGTGGGCGACTTGCGCAAGAAACAGCTCCGCTGTTGCGACAGCGTCCACCAGCGCATTATGGGCATGATAATCGGGCAGGTTGTAGCGGCGGCGACAATCCGACAACCGCAGACCCTGCCCGTGCTGACCTGTACTGTTGCGTTGCAGTCGCTGATTTTCGAGCACCAGGGTATCCACCACCATCGCCAGCAATGGCACGCCGTAAAGGCGCTGGCTGGCCTCCCGTAAAAAAGCCAGATCGAGTGCCGCGTAGTGAAGCAACAGCACCCTGCCCTGCAAAGCTTCCAGCAGACAATCCATGGCCTCGGACAGGGCGCTGGCACCGACCATATCCCTGTCGTGAATACCGTGGATCACAGCACTCTGACCAACGCCGAGGGGGCTGCTTACCAGAATGTGCCGGGCACCGGCCAGCATGACCCTCATATTGTCTATCGGTACGAAACCGATGCTCAGGATATGATCTGAGTCGGCCTCCATCCCGGTCATTTCAAGATCCACGGCCAGATAACTGCCCTGTCTGAAATCCGCTTTTCTGCACGGAGCAGCAGCTCGCAGGTACTCCCGCATCCGGCCATGCTGACACCGGGCCAGATGGCGCTTTTGCTTCAGTTGGTAAGTCCAACCGGCCAACATTACATCAATCCACGGGTAAACTTGACTCGCAACGCGGCCTGGGCGCTGGTCACGACCGCAAATGCATCCCTCAACTGGTGACGGGACAGGGATGATAGTGTTTTCGGATCGAGATAATTGTCCGGCTTGCTGCCCGCCTTCAACATCGCCCCCTGATGTTCCAGTCGCAATCGGGAAATAAACTCATGGGCATCGATCAGATTGCGGGCATCTTTCAAAGAAATCTGCCGGTTGGTAGCCGCTTCACGCAAACGGGCCAGTGTATGTATCTCAGTAGAGCCTGCGGCGAGCGCATGAATTCGGGCGATATCATTGATCGGCATGATGCCTCGCAACTTCATGTCAAACGCGTGTTTGTGCTCACCGCTGTGCTCCAGCACAAAATGTTTGAAAAAACCCATCGGAGGCGTCAGTTTCAAGGCGTTGGCAGTGAGGTTGGCCAGAAAAATTTCGTTCCCCCTGGCAGCGTTACAGACTGTCTTTTGCAGGTTCGCAAACAGGGCCTTGTCACCAAAAACACAGCGCATATCAAAGAAAATACTGGCATGCATCAGTGCTTTAGTGGACGGCTGATTAATCCAGCCCAGAAACTGTTTTTTCCAATCCGCCAGGGGTTGCCGCCAGCGATCTGTAATGGCCATCACTTCCCCGGGACAGTATTTGTAACCACAGCGATCCAGACCGTCGTTCACATAAGTCGCCAGTGCTTTAAAGTAGCTGTCGTCCTCCCCGGTCGCTCCGTCACTGAGTAGCAGGCCATTGTCCTGATCGGAAATCGCGGCCTGATCCTGCCGGCCCTGTGAACCGAAGGCTAACCAGGCAAAGGCCGTCGGCGCAGCACCCAGCTTGCCCATCGCCTGATGGATCAGTTGCCGGGTCAAGGCATCGGTCACAGTGGTCAGCAGACGGCCAACCTGGTCGGCACTGGCACCGGCCCGGATCAGGCTGCCCAACAATTCCGGAATATCCCGCGACACCCGTTGCAAACCGGCCACCGTTTCCTGGTGGCCAACTTCACCAATCAAGAGAACGGGATCCGCTTTCTGCGCCTTGATTAAATCGGTGGTGGTCATCATCCCGGCGGGATTGCCGTCACGAAGTACTGGCAAATGGTGAATATTGTGCTCAGTCATCAACAGTGTGGCTTCAAAGACCAGGCTCTCCGCTGAGACACTGACCAGATCCGTGGTCATGATGTCTGCCAGGGGGGTATCTGCACTGCGGCCTTCGGCAACCACACGGATACGCAAATCGCGGTCGGTGACCAGACCACACAACCGGCCTCCACCATCTACTACCATCACAGAGGATACCCGTTCAGCCGTCATCAACCTTGCCACCTCGGTAACAGTCTGATCGACAGACGCGATCACCGGCTCGCGGGAGCAGATATCACCAACCCGACGGGTGAGCTGATAACTCTGTTCGCGAAACCGCACGGCATGGCGCAAACGGTTGGCATGTGCCCGATTGAAGAAACGGTCAAAGGGTCGACTGGCAGAGCGCAGCTCCTGAAACAAATCCCCGTCGAGCTGGTAAACCAGCCCGTCCTCAATCACTGTCAGCTGGTTGGTGATGGCGTCGCCGGTCAGCAACGACGGGTAACCAAAGTAACCGCCGGGCTCCACCCGGTCGAGTAGCTGCCCCTCACTGTCTCGCACCTCAAAGGCACCCGTGCGAACCACATACAGACGCGGGCTGGAGTAATCGAGGATCGCACTGGGATCACCGGCGCGATAATAGGCAATCTGCACTTTGCTGGCAGCGTGACCGAGCACCTCCGCGGGAAGCTCATCAAAGGGTGGGCACCCGGCAAGAAATTCTCTGATTGCAGCCACTTCAACACTGACGGTCATAAAACCTGCCTCAACACAATTTCCCGTAACTCTAGCGGAAAGCCGTTACGCTAATAACTGCAAGTCCCTATTCTATTTGAAAGATAGCCTCCAGGGGGTATCTGCAACAATTAGGCGAAAGTGTAAGAAGAAATTGGCAGAGGCACTCACAGAACCCAACCGCCCCCTGCCACAAAAATCCTGGAACGGAAAATTCGTGACTTTCTGAAATAGCAGAGATAAGTTTTTGTTGTTGGGTAAAAGCATTAACCGGACTAACTCGGCTTGACACATCTATATGCCAGGCCGGTTAATCGGGACGACGACACAACCCTCAGATTCAACACCGGGAGATAGCTTTTTGGATGCAATCAAGCCGACCATACTGATCATTAATGCAGGCTCTTCCAGTATCCGCTTTGCCCAATACCGGGTTGGGGAGCCGTTGCAACAGATACTGCATGGCCGGGTTGAACGAATCGGCATCCCCGGAACCCGACTGATCGTCGAGGCCAATTCGGGCGAGACCGTCGACAGCACCATCGATATGCCCGCGGATCCCGCGGCAATGGCCGCGTTTTTTGTCGACTGGCTGGAATCATCGGGAGTCGTTTCATCGACTCGGGCGATCGGTCATCGACTGGTCCACGGCCTGTCTCATACCGAGCCGGAGCGAATTACCCCGGCACTGCTGGCCGAACTGGCAGGCATCAGTCACTTCGCACCAGAACATCTGCCCCGCGAGCTGGCGTTGATCGAGGCTTTGCAGGAACGTTTTCCCTCCCTGCCACAGGTGGCCTGCTTCGATACAGCGTTCCACACCAGCATGCCTCGGGTGGCACAACTGCTGCCCATTCCTCGCCGCTTCGAGGCGTTGGGCGTGCGACGCTATGGTTTTCACGGCCTGTCCTATAACTACCTGATGGAAGAACTGGTCAGCCTCGGCGACCCAGCGGCAACAGCAGGCCGGGTGATTCTTGCCCACCTCGGCAATGGCGCCAGCCTCGCCGCTGTCCGCAATGGCAAAAGCATTGATACCAGCATGGGATTCACGCCGACCTCCGGGTTGCCCATGAGCAGCCGTTCGGGGGATCTGGAACCCGGCGTGGCCAGCTATCTTGAGCAACGGGAGAATATCACTGCGACAGAATTCCAACAGCTTGCCAGTCGTGAATCCGGCCTGCTGGGCATTTCCGAAACCAGCGCTGATGTGCGGGAACTGCTGGCCAGGGAAGACACCGACAACCGGGCCCGGGAGGCGCTGGCACTGTTCTGCTACCAGACCAAAAAATGGCTAGGCGGCTATACCGCTGCTCTCGGGGGACTCGACACACTGGTTTTCAGCGGTGGTATCGGCGAGAACGCTCCGGCTATCCGCGCACGTATCTGCGAGGGACTCGGCTATCTCGGCATTACTCTGGCCCCCCAGGCCAATGCCGACAATGCTGCGGTGATCTCAACCGGAACCAGCGCGGTCACTGTGCGCGTGATTGCTACCGATGAAGCGCTGATTATCGCCAGATCTGTCCACCGCCTCCTGCAACTACCGCCCTGACGACCTACGGCCCGGCCGAGTGGTACTCAGTCAGGATCGTTCATACCCCACAGCCAACAGTGGCTGACGACCGGCTTTTTTGACTATGATGAATACTCTCACCAGGCAAGGGAACATTCTATGCAACACCGACATTCAGCGGACAGTGGCAAGGTGTGGAATCACCAGCCACTGACAGCGGAACATCTGCACAAAATCGATGCCTACTGGCGTGCAGCCAATTATCTGTCAGTGGGACAGATCTACCTGCTGGATAATCCGCTGCTCAGAGAACCGCTGGAACAGGCACATATCAAGCCCCGACTACTCGGCCACTGGGGCACGACACCCGGACTGAATTTTATTTACGTACATCTCAACCGGATCATCAAAGCGCTGGATCTCAACATCCTCTACATTACCGGCCCAGGCCACGGCGGACCGGGCATTGTGGCCAATACCTGGCTGGAAGGCACTTACAGTGAAACTTACCCGGAGGTCTCCCCGGATGAAATCGGGATGAAACGGCTGTTCAAGCAGTTCTCATTCCCCGGTGGGATTCCCAGTCATGTGGCGCCGGAAACCCCCGGCTCAATCCATGAGGGCGGCGAGCTTGGCTATGCGCTCTCCCACGCATTCGGCGCTGCGTTTGACAATCCGGATCTGATCGTGGCCTGCGTGGTGGGCGATGGCGAAGCAGAAACCGGCCCCCTGGCTACCAGCTGGCACTCCAACAAATTTCTGAATCCCGTGCACGACGGCGCAGTTCTGCCCATCCTGCACCTGAACGGTTATAAGATTGCCGGGCCTACCGTACTGGCCAGAATTCCCCACGATGAGCTGGAAGCATTGTTTACAGGCTACGGTTACAAACCCTACTTTGTGGAAGGTAACGCCCCGGAGGCGATGCATCAACAGATGGCGGCAACACTCGACAGTGCCATCGCCGAGATCAACCGGATTCAGGCTGAAGCCCGCAGCAACGGCTTTAAAGTGCGCCCCCGCTGGCCAATGATCATTCTTCGCTCCCCAAAAGGCTGGACGGGTCCAGAAACTGTCGATGACAAACCTGCCGAGGGCACCTTCCGCGCCCACCAGGTACCCATGGGAGATATGCGTCATCCCGGGCACCTCGAAATACTGGAAAACTGGTTGCGGAGTTACCGACCCGAGGAACTGTTTGACCAACAGGGCAAACTCATCGATGACTTGGCGGCACTGGCACCCAAGGGTGAACGCCGTATGGGTGCCAACCCACACAGCAATGGTGGCCTGCTGCTGAAGGATCTGATCCTGCCGGATTTCAGAGACTATGCCGTCGCGGTGGAAACACCCGGTGGAGTGGACTGTGAATCCACTCGGGTGCAGGGACAGTTTATTCGCGATGTCATCACCCACAACCCGGAAAACTTTCGGGTATTCAGCCCGGATGAAACCAATTCAAACCGCTGGAATGCGGTATTCGAGGTGACCAACCGATGTTCCACAGCAGAAATTCTGCCCGGTGACGAGCATGTGGCAGCCGATGGCCGAATCATGGAAATGCTCAGCGAGCACCAGTGTGAAGGTTGGCTGGAAGGCTATCTGCTGACCGGGCGCCACGGCTTTTTTTCCTGCTATGAGGCATTTATTCACATTGTCGACTCCATGTTCAACCAGCATGCCAAATGGCTGGATGTGGCTGGCGATATCGCCTGGCGACCACCGATAGCGTCCCTCAATTACCTGCTCTCATCCCATGTCTGGCGTCAGGACCACAATGGTTTCAGTCATCAGGATCCGGGGTTTATTGACGTGGTTGCCAATAAGCAGGCCAAAATCATCCGCGTCTATCTGCCGCCGGATGCCAATACCCTGCTGTCGGTGACCGATCACTGCCTGCGCAGCCGCAACTACGTTAATGTCATCGTGGCCGGCAAGCAGTCTGCACCCCAATGGCTGACCATGGATCAGGCAGTCAAACACTGTTCCGCCGGTATTGGCATCTGGTCCTGGGCTGGCAGTGAGGGGGAAGAAGAACCGGATGTCGTGATGGCCTGCTGCGGCGATGTTCCTACCCTGGAGACACTGGCAGCGGTATCAATCCTGCGTGAATCATTGCCGGCAGTGAAAATCCGGGTCGTCAATGTGGTAGATCTAATGCGCCTGTTACCGGACAGCAAACATCCCCACGGTTTAAGCGATGCCAACTTCGATGCCCTGTTTACGGCGGACAAACCAGTTATTTTTGCCTACCACGGCTACCCACTGCTGATTCACCGGCTCACCTATCGGCGCCATAATCACCAGAACCTCTATGTTCGGGGATTTCAGGAGGAAGGCTCCACCACCACACCCTTTGACATGACGGTTCGAAACAGGATGGACCGCTTCCATCTGGCAATAGATGTCATTGATTACCTGCCCCAGACCGGCCAACAGGGTAGCGAATTAAAGCGACAACTCCATACCAAGTTGACCGAGCACAAGGCTTACATCAATGAATACGGGCAGGATATGCCGGAGGTGCTCAACTGGCGATGGACGTGAGCTGAAACAACGTCGTAACGACCTGTTTACACCTGGCGAAGTCATCACCGCATGTCGATCCCAGTTTGTAGAGTAAACGCTGGGTTGGCAGGGAGTCGTTTAGCACTGTATAAAAGTATTGCTTTAACCACTGAAAATAATCGTTGAGACTGAACAATAAAATAATAGGAGTGAGGATGGACATCAAAACCTTTGCCGAACTGATCGACTGGACCCGCCAACTGCATGCGCATTTGGCACATTGTCTCGATAAGGGTATCGGCGAGAATCAGGAAGAACGTGCCAAATTATTACTTGCCTATCTGTCGAATCACGAAGCAGAGATGGAGAGAATGGTCGCTCAATTTGAGCAGCAGGCAGATCAGAAAGCCATGCGGACCTATGTTTACGACTATTTGTCACACCAACCAATCAAGATCTCCCAACCTTGCGAAATCCCTTTTGGTAAGCTGGGTTTTGATGACATTTGTCAGGAGGTTTTTAGCCTGCACGAGCAGATGATTGAGCTTTACCGGACACTATCCAGTAAAGCGGAAATTCCCGAAGCCAGAGGCCTGCTGGAATCGTTACTCGAAATGGAGGAACACGAAGTGATGCGGCTGGCTACCCAGACAGGGAGAATGAGCGATCTCTGATATAACCGAAACCACTGAAGCAGAAACAAAAGATCCCGTCTGTGGCATGACCGTCAACCCACGGGAAGCCAGGCATTTTTCCCAACATGCGGGTAAAACCTGGTATTTCTGTGCCGCCCGCTGCCGGGAAAAGTTCGAGAACGATCCCACACAGTATCTGGACGGCTCGCCCACAGAACAAAAGACCCTGCCCGGGGCACTCTTTACCTGCCCCATGCACCCTGAGATTCAACAGCAGGGACCCGGCGATTGCCCGATCTGCGGGATGGCGCTAGAGCCGGAAGAAATCACCGCCGACAGTGAACCCTCGGCAGAACTACTCGATATGAACCGGCGCTTCTGGCTTGGGTTGATGTTGGCGCTACCGGTCTTTATCCTCGAAATGAGCAGCCACTTCTTCCACACCGACAGTCTGATATCACCACAGGTTTCCAACTGGGTGCAATTGCTACTCGCTACTCCTGTGGTGCTGTGGGCGGGATGGCCATTCTTCCAGCGTGGCTGGAATTCCATTTTACGTCGCAACCTGAACATGTTTACCCTGATTGCCATCGGCACCGGAGCTGCCTGGCTATACAGCCTGTTTGCCACACTGGCACCAGATCTCTTTCCTACGGCGTTCCGCCAACAGGATGGTTCAGTTGCCGTCTATTTTGAGGCCGCTGCCGTGATTATCGTACTGGTGTTGCTGGGCCAGGTACTCGAATTGCGTGCCCGGGAAAAAACCTCCGGGGCCATTCGTGCCCTATTGAATCTGGCGCCAACCACAGCGCGACGGCTGGATGACCAAGGCAATGAGGCGACTATCCCGCTCGAACAGGTAAAGGTGGGAGACCGTCTCAGAGTTCGCCCCGGCGACAAAGTGCCGCTGGATGGTGAGGTGCTAGAGGGCCGCTCCAATATCGATGAATCGATGGTGACCGGCGAACCCCTGGCCGCCAAAAAACAGTCGGGTGACACGGTTGTTGGCGGCAGTATCAACGGCCAGGGTTCATTCATCATGCGTGCTGATAAAATCGGTCGGGACACTATGCTGTCACAGATTGTCCAGATGGTGGCCAGTGCCCAGCGTACGCGCGCGCCCATTCAGGGTCTGGCAGACAAGGTTGCCGGGATTTTTGTACCGGTCGTAATCCTCGTTGCCCTCATCGCGTTTATTGTCTGGTCGATATGGGGCCCCACCCCGCCGATGGCATTTGCCCTCATCGCAGCCGTCAGTGTTCTGATTATTGCCTGCCCCTGCGCATTGGGGTTGGCCACACCGATGTCAATCATGGTGGGAGTCGGGCGCGGGGCACAGGCCGGCGTCCTGATTCGCAATGCCGAAGCACTGGAACGACTGGAAAAAGTGGATACCGTGGTGATCGACAAAACCGGCACGCTGACGGAAGGCAGACCTCAGGTAACCGGCATCCATCCTGCTTCGGGCTTTGATCGAGATACCTTACTGCGACTTGGTGCCAGCCTGGAGCGATCAAGCGAACACCCCCTGGCGGAGGCTATGCTGACAAAAGCCGGTGAGCTGGAATTGACCCTGTCCGAACCCGAGGATTTTCAGGCCCTCAATGGCAAGGGTGTCACCGGCAGGATTGAGGGCACACAGATTGTCCTGGGCAATCGTCTGTTGATGGAAGGCGAAGCTATCGATCTGTCAGCCTGCGCCGACAGTGCCGAGGCACTTCGCCATGACGGCGCCACCGTCATTTTTATCGCCGTCAATGGTCAATATGCAGGCTTGTTTGCGATAGCAGATCCCATCAAGGAAACCACTGCAGCCGCCATTCGTGCCTTACAACATGACGGCCTTCGCGTGGTCATGCTGACGGGTGACAGCCGCACATCAGCGGAGGCCATCGCCCGCCAATTGAATATCGATGAGGTAGAAGCCGAGGTTCTACCCGAGGATAAAAGCCTCGCTGTACGCCGCCTGCAGGACCAGAAGCGCATTGTGGTCATGGTCGGTGATGGCGTGAACGATGCACCGGCTCTGGCCAGCGCTGATGTGGGAATCGCGATGGGCACCGGCACCGATGTCGCCATCGAAAGCGCTGGGGTAACGCTGCTGAGAGGTGATCTGATGGGTATTGTCGATGCCTGCAGGCTGTCTCGCGCCACCATGCGCAACATCCGCCAGAACCTGTTTTTTGCCTTTGCCTATAACGCCGCCGGAGTGCCAATTGCCGCGGGCATCCTCTACCCGTTCACCGGATTGCTGTTATCACCGATCATTGCCGCAGCGGCGATGTCCCTGTCATCAGTCAGCGTGATTGGCAATGCCCTGCGCCTGAGAGCCGTCAAGCTCAGCTGACAGGGCATTTTATTCACGGGCTAGAACATCAAGGCCACACCCAGTGACAGGGTAAAATGATCCCGGCGCTCATCGTTATTGTTAGCGATAGAGGACGTGCCGCCGAATTTCCAGTCGTAGCGGAAATCCACATAGGGCGACCATTCCCGGGTAATTTCGTAATTCAAACGCACACCCAGTCGTCCATTGGTCAGGCCCTGACCCAGTGACTGTCGCGCCACCCGCTGAGCGGCCATTTCCAGCCGGTAGTAGGGCTCAATACCCACCCGTTGCGTCACCAGCAGATGGGTGCTCTGTTTCAACCGGGCCGTGATATGGCCGTAGTCGCTGACAAACAGGTGGGCCTGAGTTTTCAGGAAGTAAGGTGCCAGGCCACTGACCCCTAGGGTGAAGTACCCCGTGGAATCGGGCTGGGTATCCAGGCGAATGCCGGTCTGAAAGTCCCAGAATTCGCTGACATTGCGGCTGTACATCGCCCAGAACTCACTCTCTTGCAGAGTGCCCTTGTGCTGTTTGATATCCGTTTTTAGCCACAGTTTGTGCCTGTCGCCACCGATCCAGCCATCCAGTTCAACATCGGTAACACTATTTTCACTACCACCACCGTGCTGTGCCTCGAGCCAAAAAGCGTGAAATACCGGACTTGGATGATGTGCATAATCGGCCCACACAGCTGCTGGCATCAGCAGCATACCCACTAACGCAGAACAACACCGTTGCCTAATGCCCATGATGCTTGCCTCCATGCTGACTAACTTCATGGTCCCCGGATGGAGGGGATTCCTGGCCCGTATCGGATAAGGTAGCGGCTTTCTGTCCAGCCTCCGCATCGTATTCCGCCACCACCAGTTTGGTCATCATGCCAGCGGCCATATGGAACAGCAGGTGACAATGGAAGGCCCATTCGCCGGGCTCGTCTGCTGTCAGCAATACGGAATAGGATTTTCCCGGTGGCACATTCACGGTATGTTTATTGGGCAATCGCTCGGCGGGCTGACCGTTATCCAGCTGGACAAACATGCCATGGAGATGCATGGGATGGGCCATCATGGAGGTGTTTTCAAACGTCAGTTTGACGCGCTCACCATAACGCAGTTGCAGGGGTTTGAAACCTTCGTCACCAAACTTGTGACCATTGATGGTCCAGATGAAGCGCGTCATGGAACCGCCCAGACTGACCACAATCTCCCGCTCCGGTGGACGGGTATCCGTCTGCTGTTGCAAAGACCTCAGATCGGCATAACTCAGGGCCTTATGGCCTGGCGGAGTACCGGCATCGGACCAGCCACTGCCCGCCGAAACTGTATTTTCCTGCTGCGCCATACCGTGATCAGCATGGTCTGTCATGGCAACCTTGCCGGTTCCATCTGCATCATGCGCCTCACCGTGTCCCATACCCATGTCCCCCATAGTCAACAATGCACGCGGACGGGATTCCGGTTCTGGACCTCGCATCCCGTTGCGGGGAGCCAGGGTGCCCATGGCAAAACCGGTGCGATCAATGGCTTCTGCGGCAATGGTAAAGGCGGTGTCGGTGGTCGGTCTGACAAGCACGTCATAGGTCTCCGCCACGGCAAAGCGAAATTCATCTACGGTGACAGGCTCAACATATTGGCCATCTGCCTGCACCACATCCATTGTCAGGCCGGGGATGCGGACGTCATACATGGACATGGCCGAGGCATTGATAAAACGCAGCCGGACAGTTTCGCCGGGATTGAATAAACCGGTCCAGTTTTGCGCCGGTGTCTGGCCATTGATGAGAAAGGTATAGCCACTGACATCCGCGATATCGGTGGGCGACATCCGCATCTCACCCCAATCGGCAGCCCATTGCCAGGCGTCGGCCAGACCGCGGTTGCGCACATCATCCAGAAAATCACCGATGGTGCGCTGGGAGTAGTTGTAATAGTGTGGATCTTTCTTCAAATTCGCCATGATCTGCGAACTGGCTTCTTCACTGAAATCAGACAGCAACACCACATAATCCCGATCCGCCTGAATCAGATTGTGGTCGTCGGGATGTACAATCAGGGCACCGTAGTGGCCATCCTGTTCCTGGGTGCCACTGTGGGCGTGATACCAGTATGTACCGTTTTGCCGAAGCTCAAATCGATAGGTAAAAGTTTCCCCCGGTGCAATACCGGGATAACCGCTGAAGCCCGGCACACCATCCATTGCCGGCGGTAGCAGCAATCCGTGCCAGTGGACCGAGCTCGGCACCTTCATTTTATTGGTAACATGAATCACGGCTGTACCACCTTCAGTGAATTCCAGCACAGGCCCGGGAATGCTGCCGTTAACAGTAATACGCTGTAACGGCTTGCCTGTGATATTGACTGTCTGTCGGTCAATTTCCAGGTGATACTCAGTGATATTGGCGACGGCATTGATGGCGATCATGAACATCCAGAAAGCCGTCAACAGCCTTGAAAATAATGACATTTGTTCAATCCTCAGATGAATTGTCCTGCAGTACCTCGGGGAGGTGTTTTTAACAGCGGACAATCAGCTTCGGGGAGGGCGATCAAGTCGATGGGGACCAGCATTCAGCAGGTTCTGCCGAAGCGGTGTCTGGGCGGGATGATGAGGTAAAGACAACCAGGCGGTCAGGGGATTAATGCCTATCGGCGTCAAATGGCAACCCTGGGTCACGCAATGGCAGATATCAGACATGCAGCTGTGGTTATTACCGTTTGCGTGCTGCATCCCGGCAGGATGCGCGGATTCAGACTCGCAGGGCATTTCTGTACTATGGGATAACTCCGCCCTTTGCGACAGGTCATGACGACTGTCCATACTGGCGTGAGCGGTATTCACCAGCACCGACAAAAGAAAGGCGGTGATGACCCAGAGAGCCCAGTGTGTTTTGGTGACAGACATGGGAATACTATGGCTTGCTGCCTGGCTTTTATCAAGGGGGGCGGCTAGGGGGATGATGCTGAGCCATTGGCTGTTATGGCATCTGTAATCGCCGGTAACTCCTCGCCTACATACTTACTGACGACTATTGCTTCCCTATAATTCAACCTGAAACAAACATTGGAGTATTGGACGTTGCTGGACATCACGAAAAAAATTGCCATTCCCGACGAAGAAATTGAACTGACGGCCATTCGCTCCCAGGGAGCCGGTGGACAGAACGTCAACAAGGTCTCTTCGGCGATACACCTGCGTTTCGACATCAACGCATCGTCCCTGCCCGATGACTACAAGCAACAGCTGCTGGTCACGAGGGACCGCCGGATTAATAAAGAGGGCGTGATTGTGATCAAGGCTCAGCAATTCCGTACCCAGGAAAAAAACCGGCTGGATGCCCTGGAACGCTTGAAAGACGTTATTCTTTCCGCCACTGCAGTCAAGAAAACACGCATACCCACCCGGGCGACAAAAGCCTCCAAAACCCGGCGAGTGGACAACAAAACCCAGCGCGGCAAGACGAAGGCCCTGCGCGGCAAAGTCATCGATTAGAAAAAATCAGATTATTTAATTTATACCGTTGTCCCGACCTCCTCCCATTCAAAAATACCTGCCACCCTGCTCAAAAAACCTGATCTCTCCGAGGGCCCGTTTTTGGACATTCATGGTCAGGACTCCTATGCTTGTCTTTCAATAGAAAAACAGAAGGATCCCGCTATGAGTGAAATTACCAGCTTCTGGAACCAGTACGAAGGCCCTGTTTTGCTCTTCCTGGTGGCCGTTTTATACCTGCTCGTTTTTTATATCGCAGCACGGATTGTCAAAAGCTTGTCACATCGGCTGCTGCTGAAAACCGATCTGGATAACCGGTTCACCCGCACGGTCGGGCTAAATGATGACTTCCCCGTGGAGAAAGTCATCTCCACGACGGCCTTCTGGATCATCATGATCTTTGGCTTTATCTCCTTCTTTGAAAAGCTCGATCTTCAATCAGTGACGCAGCCATTAAATGTGTTGCTGACCGAGATTTTTACCTACCTACCAAAATTTGCTGCAGCACTCGGTCTGCTGCTGCTCGCCTGGGTCCTGGCAGCGCTCGTGAAAAAAGCCATTGAGAAAGGCGCCACACTGGGCAAACTGGACGAGCGCCTCAACAAGCTTGAGCACGATGAGGAAGACAAGGTAACCGTGAGTCAATCTCTGGCTACCGCCGGTTACTGGCTGGTATTTCTGCTCTTCCTGCCAATGGTGCTGAGCGCCTTGCAGATGGAAAGTCTGGTCGCCCCTCTGCAAAGCATGTTCGACAAGCTGTTCAGCTACCTGCCCAATATCCTCTCGGCACTGCTGATCTTCGCCATTGGTTATTTCGTAGCCAAGCTGGTAAGACAGATTGTCAGTAGCCTGCTGGCCGCCTCTGGCATCGACCGACTAAGCGAGAAGTCCGGTATTCAGCAGAAATGTTCCACACTGGTTGGCACACTGATTTACACTTTCATTTTGCTGCTGGTGATTGTGCAATCGCTGGAAGCCCTGAAGATCGCAGCTATTTCCACGCCCGCGCAAAACATGATTGATATGATTTTTGCTGCCGTGCCTGGCATCCTTGCGGCCGTGCTGGTGCTCGCCATCTCTTACTATGTGGGCAAGCTGATTGCCAGTCTGGTGACGGATCTACTGACAGCAGCCGGGTTCAATCAATTAATTGAAAAGCTCGGCTTCAAGATGGGACTGGAGCGTACCCCGAGTCAGTATGCAGGCAGCCTGGTGCTGCTGGGTATTATCCTGTTCGCGATTCTGGGTGCCACTGAGTTACTGAGCTTTGAACCCCTCAGCCAGATTGTGACCGTCATGATCAGTTTCGCCGTTCAGGTACTGTTGGGTGCACTGATTCTGGCTATCGGTATTTTCATTGCCAGAAAAGTACGGCTGTTGATTATCGAGGCGGGAATGCCCTCTGCAGCAGGCAACCTTGCCAGCCTTGCCATCATGTTTCTGACCATTGCCATGGCGCTGCGTCAGATCGGCCTTGCGCAGGACATCATCAATATTGCCTTTGGCCTGATGCTTGGTGCGGTTGCTGTCGGCGCAGCCATTGCGATTGGCCTGGGCAGTAAGGAGATCGCTGGCAGAGAAGTTCAGTCACTGCTGGATCGCGTCAAGAAATAACGGTCTGACCAGTTCTGCAATTACCCACCGGGACAACCCGGTGGTTTTTTTTTGGACGATAAGATAAAAAAGGCCGCTCATAGAGCGGCCCAAAGGGGAAAATAATATCTAGTGATCCTGTGCCTGCCCGGCGCCCTTGGGATAACGCAGGCTTTCCACCAGTTCCTTGATGTGGTCCGGCGCTTCTCTGGTCAACTTCAATGCGATAAAGGCCACCACAAAGTTGAAGATCATGCCCAACGTACCGATGCCTTCCGGGGACACTCCCAACCACCAGTTGTCCGGGGTATTCGCTGCCGGATTAATGAACTTAAAGTAAACAATATAAGCAGCCGTAAACGTAATGCCTGTCAGCATGCCGGCGATGGCCCCCTCCTTGTTCATTTTCTTGTAGAAAATACCCAGAATAATGGCCGGGAAGAAACTGGATGCGGCAAGGCCGAAGGCAAATGCCACCACCTCCGCCACAAAGCCCGGCGGATTGATACCCAGGTAGGCGGCCACGGCTATACCACAGGCGGCAGCAATCCGGGCATAGAGCAGTTCCTGCTTGTCAGTGATGTTGGGCATCAGGTTTCTTTTCAGCAGGTCGTGGGATATGGAGGTGGAAATCACCAGTAGCAAACCCGCAGAGGTCGACAGGGCCGCAGCCACACCACCCGCTGCCACCAGTGCGATCACCCAGGCNGGCANNTTGGCNATTTCGGGATTNGCCATNACNATAATNTCGCGGTCAATCGCCATTTCNTTGCGCTCATCACCNGCATAGAACATCCGNCCNTCGTCGTTTTTNTCTTCCCAGCCAATCAGCCCGGTTNNCTCCCAGTTTTTNATCCACCCGGGNGCCTGCTCATANGCGACACCCTGACCTTCCGGACCGTTAATGGTCTCGATCATGTTGACGCGNGCGAAAGAGGCGATNGCCGGTGCGGTGGTGTACAGGATNGCNATGAAGACCANNGCCCANCCCGCNGAAAGACGGGCATCCGAGACTTTCGGCACCGTGAAGAAACGCACGATGACNTGNGGCANACCNGCNGTACCCACCATCAGGGCAAAGGTNATAAAGAANACATCAATCGTNCTCTTGGTCCCCGAGGTGTACTCATTGAAGCCGAGCTCCGTCGACAGGCCATTCAGTTTGTCCATCAGATAGACACCCGACCCGTCGGCAAGCGTGCCNCCAAAACCCAACTGGGGCACAGGNTTTCCCGTCATCATCACNGAGATAAAAATTGCCGGGACCAGGTANGCAAAAATCAGCACACANTACTGGGCNACCTGGGTNTAGGTAATACCNTTCATGCCACCGAGCACGGCGTAAAAAAAGACCACGCACATCCCCAGNANNACACCGGTAACNATATCCACNTCGAGAAAGCGCGAGAAGACCACACCGACNCCNCGCATTTGCCCCGCCACATAGGTGAACGAAACAAAAATGGCACAGATGACAGCCACCGTTCTNGCGGTCTGGGAGTAATAACGNTCNCCGATAAAATCCGGCACGGTAAATTTGCCNAATTTTCTCAGGTAGGGNGCCAGGCAAAGNGCCAGCAGCACGTAGCCTCCNGTCCAACCCATCAGATAGACACTNCCGTCATANCCGATAAACGAGATCAGCCCCGCCATGGAGATAAAGGATGCNGCAGACATCCAGTCCGCTGCNGTGGCCATNCCATTGGCCACCGGAGGAACCCCNCCACCGGCAACATAAAACTCCTTGGTGGAGCCCGCCCTNGCCCAGATCGCAATACCGATATACAACGCGAAACTGAGACCCACCAGTAAAAATGTCCAGGTTTGAATACCCATANCCATGCCCCTACTCTTCGTCTTCTTGAACGTTGTACTTGCGATCCAGTGCCCGCATCTTCAACACATAAACGAAGATCAGCACCACAAATACATAGATGGAACCCTGCTGGGCAAACCAGAAACCNAGCTTGAAACCGAATAACTGGATGTTATTCANCTGCTCGACCAACAGAATGCCAAACCCGAATGAAACGGTGAACCAGATCACCAGCAGCGTGATCAGCAACCGCAGGTTCTCCTTCCAGTATGCNTGTGCATGTTCATTAGTTTCGAAGCTCATAAANTNTNCTCCACTCCCGTTGTTTATCTTTTAATAGCGGACACTNCCAAGTTAATCCCGTCGTGNCCCTGTGTCTCTGCAACCTTGGTCTAAGCCGACAANANNCCTCCCGTTATCGGNCTANTCAAANACGTANTTGCCGGTAAACTGCAGNCGNTTCANATCGCCATCANTGCCGTTTTCCAGTTCCCGTTTCGCNCTGATGTACTCCATCCCGAACGACAGTTTGTCGGTNGGGGAATAGAACAGNTTAAGTCCGTAGTTGCTGACCTCTTCGGTATTNGTAGTGGCCACATCACNNGCGTTNTCNGCCCTNGTCATGGCATAGGAGAGCGTGNTGCGCCATCTGGGTGACCAGAAGTGGCGGTANGCAATAAAACCACCGGTAACATCCAGTAGATCCAGATCNCCATCGGCCTCAACAGCGGCATCGCGAAATGCCTGCAGGGCAATATAGCGGCCNAGGTGACCGTGATTGAGCTGAACCTTCANATCGTCCCCATTNCTGAACTGGTATTTNCCCGACAGGCTNAGACCAAGACCATAGGCATCCTCATCCTGTGTNCCAGTGTCATAACTGATCTGCCGNCCAATGGCAGCGAGGCTGTAGCTGAGATCACCCGCTTTGCCGTCATAACGCAGCGCCAGATCCGGCAGACTGTTGTCATCGAAATTGCTGCTTTCAATACCACCACCACCATCGATCGCACCACTGGAGGGATTTTCCAGCGCCACATGGACGGCACCACCCTTTTCAAACCGGTAACTCCAGCGGGCCTGAGCCTGCCGGTTGAAGATGCCCCCGGAGGTGGGGCCAATGAAGTCGACCGTTTCCGGCAGTACATTCACATTCATGAACGTACTCCAGGTCTGGCCAAACAACAGTGATGCGTTATCGTGGTAATCCCAGGCCAGATAGGCGTGCCGAATTCTGGAATGATTGGCATTGGTGATCCGCTCGTCACCATCGAATGTCAGCAAATCCATTTCGATATGGGTTCGCACATCCCCCATATCGGTGGGCGTTATGGTTTTAAACCAGAACCTCGAGGTCTTTGCCGAACTGTCGAAACGGCTGGCACCACTTTTGCCATCCACCGGGATGGTCGACGGCACCAGAATATCGTCACCGATAGATGCCGTAGCACGCTCCCCGTCGGAGAAACTGCTGCTCATGGCATCGAACTTCACATAACCGCCGTAACTGAATTTGGTGCCGGACAACGGCGCATCGACTTTCTTACTGACCGTCGTGGCCATTTCCTGCTGCTGCTCACCCTGCTCCACAACCAGCTGCTGCAGTCGCGTCACCAGGGTCTCCAGTTGCTCCACCCTGGCCGCCAGCTCCTCATTGGTGGCATTTGCCCAGAGCTGCCCCGAAAAAGCCAGCATCGGCAAAATGACACCTGAAACCGTGGCCATTTTTTTTCTGTTAACCATCACCTTCTCCCAAAAATCCTGTAACGGCGACAGATGTAACGCCGAGGAACTTGTTTGGGTATCCGACCAAGGTCGATTCGGCAGGAAATTTAAGACCAATGTCTAACAAAATAGCCGGGATAAAAGGTTTTTTTGTGAAAAATGAAAATCTTGCCACTAAACAGCACGCGCATTACCATCAAAAAGAAATACCTGCTGAAGCATAAAAATAATGTCGAAATTTATTGTTGCCGATGACCACCCACTCTTCAGAAATGCCATTGCCCAGGTGCTGCAAACTATGGGTGGCGAACAGGAAGTCGTCGAAGCACAGGATATGGCGAGCCTGCAAATCAAGTTGAGCGATCACCCCGATACGGATTTGGTATTACTGGATCTACACATGCCCGGCGCCCACGGATTCAGTGCCCTGGCCTATGTGCAGGGGCATTGTGGCAAGATGCCGGTACTGGTGGTGTCTGCCAATGAAAAGACAGACATCATCCAGCGTGCTTTGGAATTTGGCGCCAGGGGATTTCTGCCTAAATCATCCAGCGTCACGACCATTCTGGAAGCGATTCAGACTGTCCTGCAGGGTGATATCTGGCTACCGCCTGCTCATACGGGATCGAGAGGTTTGACCCTGAACCAGAGTGAACAACAATTGATGGCAGGGATCGCCTCGCTGACGCCCCAGCAATACCTTGTACTGACTATGCTGGCCGAGGGTCTGCTGAACAAGCAGATTGCCTATGAACTGGATGTCACGGAAGCGACCATCAAGGCACATATGACTGCTATTTTCAGGAAGCTGGGCGTGCGTTCGAGAACCCAGGCTGTGCTGGCCATTGGCAAGCTCAACCTGGAAGAATCAACGGGGTCAGAGGAAAACTAGTCAGCTTTCGTGTGGTATCTTAAATCCCTGCGACACTGGAGCGACGTACTAAGCCTCAGTCTCTGAAATTTTCAAACTGGAAAGGCTGGCCAAGATCTGCCCCTTTGATCAGGGCAATGGCTTGCTGCAGGTCATCACGTTTTTTACCGGTAACACGCAATTTCTCACCCTGAATCGCTGTCTGTACTTTTATTTTGGCCTCTTTCACCAACTTGATAATTTTCTTCGCCATTGGCTGATCGATGCCCTGTTTGAAACGCACCTGCAGTGAAAACGTTTTGCCGCTGTGGACAGTTTCCTCTTCCACATCAATAACATAGGGATCCACATTGCGTTTCACCAGATTCTTGCTCAGCATGTCCAGCAGTTGTCGGCACTGGAAATCTGATTCGGCGGTCAGTGTAACCACCTCATCCTTTAGCGTCACATTGGCCTCAACCCCACGAAAATCAAAGCGAGTGGCCAACTCCCGTTGCGTGTTTTCAGTGGCGTGACGAATTTCCACCTGATCCACTTCTGAGACTATATCGAAGGTCGGCATAATAGATCCTGTTGGCTGATATTTCGGGCGACCAGTCTAGCGGCACTGACCGCTCGAGAAAAGTAGCCTGACCACTCTGCAAGGTAACTTCTACATTCAGTCGAGTCCGGACTGCTCCAGGAGTGACGTCATCAGTGCCGCCAGTTGATCAGCGGATACCGGCTTTGCTATCAGTGTATAATCGGCCAGTGCTGCCCGATGTTTGAGGTCATCGGAATCGTCAGCACTGATAATGATACAGGGGGCTGCCTGCCAGGAGGCAGGCAACTGCCTGACCAGTTCAATTCCGGTAAGGTTTTCATCCAGATGATAGTCCACCAGTAAAATCGCCGGNGGAAGCTCANCCAGGAGTGGGGACAGNTCGCCGGGNCCTCTCGCNGACAGGACATGACAACCCCACTGACCCAGCAGACTCTCCATCCCNCTGAGAATTTCCTCTTCGTTATCAATGCAGAGGACACGGACGCCATGCAGCGCCGGTTGNNGCATGGANACCGACACTGTTGGCAGTATTGGGCGACCCGTTTTTCCGTAAGGCACCACAATACTGAAGACNGAACCCTCACCGGGACTGGACCTCACACCGATTTCATGCCCCATTAAATCCGCCATACCTTTGGCGATGGTCAGGCCCAGNCCCAGCCCTTTGTCGACACTGGTCGCACCNGGGCTAAGCCGTTCAAACTCACGAAAAATACGATCNATGGCGCCCGGNGCAATACCCGGCCCTGTATCCCAGACNTCTACNCGNAAACCCCGNGCAGTCCGGCGGCAGCCGAGCAACAAACGNCCACGCCGGGTGTANTGAACCGCATTNCTCATAAAGTTCTGCAGAATCCGGCGCAGCAGATGGGGGTCGCTTTCCACCATGACCCGGGAGGNCACAAAATGCAGGGCAATGCCCTTCTCAACNGCCAGCACACCAAACTCGGCGGNCANATCAGTGAGCAGTTCACCGATACAAAAAGCTTTTATTNCCGGCTGCAACTTGCCACCCTCAAGACCGGCTATTTCCCGCAGGGTGGCAATCAGTTTTTCGGCCGTATCCAGGGATTTCTGGATATGGTTCATCTGCTCCAGAAGCGGCTGGTTATCGGTATTCATCAGNTGCAGNCGGGTTGANGAAACGAAGAGTTTGGCGGCACTGATNGGCTGCAGCAGGTCATGNCTNGCGGCCTGCATGAAACGGCTTTTACTGTTATGCATCTCGCGAACCTCTGCCTCNGCCAGCGCCCGCAACCGGTTTTCTTCCCCCAACGCATGATTCAATGCAGACAGATCCGCNGTGCGCTGCTCAACGCGNTGCTCCAGGGTGGCCTTGGCCTCCTCCAGCGCAACCACCACATTTTTATAATCACTAATATCNATGTAAGTNGAGGCAAATCCACCATTGGGCATNGGNTTGCCAACCACCTGNATGGTCGTGCCATTGGGCAAAGTCCGCTCAAAACGGTGCGAATTNCCACTNCNCAGCAGGTCAAGACGGCGTTCCACCTGCCGTTCCAGTGTGTCNGNATCCCGATANAGTCCCCGNCTGGCATTAAATTCATANATNGACCTGATCGGACAGCCCACATANAGCAATCGNGGGGGATAATCNAAGATCTGCTCGTAGCGNCGGTTCCATGCCACCACCTTCAGATCCGCATCCACNACGCACACACCCTGGGTAATNGTTTCTACGGTGGTTTGCAGCAAGTCCCGATTAAACTGAAGCTGNTCNGACGTGCCACCGACAATCGCCGCCACATCACTGAACTGNAGGGGCTNNGTACGNTGTAGCAGACCAATAATGCTCTGTGCCGACGCACTCCCCACGATAGCAGACANCGCTTTTTCAACCCGNCTGACCGCAAAAANCGGCGCNCTGTCGTTGTCCAGCAGGCGCTGATGGAANCGNGCNTCGCAACTGCGCCACAGCTCNTCATGCTGCGAACGGCTNATGAAAGACTGNAGNAATTGCCGCAATTGCACNACGCGAACAGGGGATAATTCNAAGTCGTCATCACCGTANANTTGNGGCTGNGGCACGTCGANAAACACATTCGCCTGGAAGGTATCNCGCTCAGCCGGTTTGACNAACAGTGACACCGAGATATAGATCAGCAGATTACTGCACAGACTCCACCACACACCATGACTCAANGGATCGAGAAANCCGGTACCGAACAGGGATTCGGGCCGCAACCAGGACAGTCCCAATGGGCCGACCGACATCACCGGATGTTGCGGCCCCAGAATCATCGGNACCAACAGGCAGTACCACCAGAACAGAAAGCCGACAGCCAATCCCGCGTAAACTCCCTTGGCATGCCCCCGACGCCAGTAAATAGCGCCCAGCAGTGCCGGGGCCAANTGGGCAAAACAGGCAAAGGAAACCAGGCCGATTGAAGCCAGCTCCTTATCTGCCCCCATCAAACGGTACATCAGCCAGGAACCCAGCAGGACCGTGAGGATACAACCGCGGCGAATCCAGCGCAGATATTGTCCCAGGAATCCTGCCTGACGAAAGTGCTGTTTGCGCCAGCGCAACAGCAGCGGCAGGATAATCTCGTTGGAAACCATGATGGACAACGTCACCGTTGCCACAATCACCATCCCGGTCGCCGCTGAAAACCCGCCGGCGAATACCAGAATGACCAACAGGTCCGAGTGACTCGCCATGGCCAGCTTCAGGACATAGGTATCGGGAGAGACACCGCTATCCCCGAGCAATTGCTGGGCCACCAGTGTGATAGGCAACACCACAGCAACAATCGCCAACAGATAGAGCGGAAACAGCCAGTGGGCCATGTGCAGATCCCGCTCATTCTGAAACTCCACCACCGTCACATGAAACTGCCGCGGCAGGCAGATAATCGCCAGCATGGATAACAGCGTCATGGTGACAAACTGCATATCCAGAGGATTGACCAGCCAGGGCTGAAGCCATGGCTCGCCGCTGNNGGCGGANTCGCCATCAACNGCAGNNGCCATCATCAAGGCGAACACGGCCAGNGCAANTAACGCCANCANTTTGATGATGGATTCCAGTGCCAGNGCTGACATCATNCCGCGATTGCGTTCTCGTCCCTCNATGTGCCGGGTGCCGAATACCATGGCAAAAACCGCCAGCAAACAGGCCGTAATGAACGCGTTATCNGGTTGATAGACACCCATTGTTCCGGTCGCAATGGGCCCTGCCANNGTATCCCAGGCAATGGATACAGCATGCAGCTGCAGGGANATGTANGGCATNGAGCCAGCCACNGCCACCAGTGTAACCAGTGCCGCCAGAAGCTGCCGTTTACCGTAGCGGGCACCGATAAAATCCGCCAGAGAAGTCGTNTTCTGCCTGGNCCCCGCCTTGACCAGTTTNCGCAGGATNGGCATGCCGAGAACAAANACCAGCATGGGTCCGAGATAGATNGGCANATANGCCCANGTNTGGTGGGCCGCTGTGCCCACTGCACCAAAAAANGTCCANGAAGTGCAGTAAACCGCCAGCGTCAGACTATAGATNTACGGATGCAGGCGNTTGTGCCANNNNGGNTNNCGCTCTGACCAGAGTGCCACCANCACCAGAAGCGAGACACAGCCAAGGGCTACCAANANCAAAGTGGGTTGNGAAATCATGATGTCCGNTTCGNTCATTGTTGGCGANCATCCAGGCNGCAGAAACNTGCTGTCNNTTGNAACTCNCCNACACAGGTATAAGAAAGATTCAATGATTTNCCCAAAGGTTGCAAGTNACCGAAAAGGATCAACNATCACATTNNNACAATNGAGGNCGCAACATCGCGATCAAAGAAATCAACGNGCGNAAGGCTTCACCTATAATAACGGCTGTCGTCCTGCACAGTGTCGGGGGNGCTTCGCCANAACGATGATGTCGTCGTGTTTCTCGTTTTAGATGATCAATNAGCGGAGAGTCAATCAGGTTCAGAAAGCGANNCAGGCAGCCATTGCTACACGNCTGATGNCAGAGAAAATTAAGCCCNAAGNGTTTATTCGTTANTTTGTCGCAGTCAAAAACAACTGGCCGNCTATTTATTTTTATCGTTTATGNTGAACAGCANCNTGAATTNGTATCAAACAACAAANACNTTATCCTCGGTNTCATTTTTTGCCTTATACATCGCCTGATCNGCNCGGTGNAATGCGGTCACTGGNGTATCGTCATCCCGCACCTCTGTAACCCCNCAGGAAATNGANACNTCCAGTGGCTTGCCGTTATTNTTAAANCCNGCCTTGCGAATTTTGTCNCATGCATCTTTGGCAAACACCTCTGCCCCTGTTATATCNGTATCCGTCAGCAGCACCACAAACTCATCACCNCCATAACGGGCAACAACGTCTGAGGTTCTGGCCCGGACTTTCAGTGTTTCCGCTACCTTGACCAACACCGTATCGCCGGCGTTATGNCCAAAGGTGTCATTAATCTGTTTGAACTTGTTACAGTCCACAAANACCAACGATAAAGGTGCATTTANNCGCTGCTTTCGAGAAAACTCCTCNACNACCCGNGCCTCATANCCNCCCCGGTTGTACACGCCGGTCAGNGGATCTTTCATCACCAGATCCAGGCTATTCCTCACTTCGCTNCGGAGCTTGGTGGTTTCCGACTCCATGCTCCTGACCTGNCTGGTAAGCCCCTTGATCTTCTGCTTGCTTTCCTGGTGTTGTTTGCGCTCTGTTTCAAGGTAGCTGGCCACTTTTGCAGANAGATTGACCAATCCACTTTCCACCGTTTTTTTCAACACATCNANNTNATTNTCATCAACGGCTTTACCGATCACCTGCACGTCNTCATTGACTGCTTTTTCCAACGTAGCCGCTCNNTCAAACGATTCCTCACCATCAGTAATNACCGAAAAAATGACTTCTTCAACACTTTGCANTTTAGTGTGTAAATTTCCNAGNAAACTCTGTGTTGTAAGGCGNTCCTCATTAACCTTGCCAGTGAGTTCAGNTAACAGATCNATCACNTCATCAAGCACCGATCCCAGCGATTCNACAGATTCAGANTCAGACAACTGTTCTTTCAGCCACTTGGTTTCTGAAGGACTACCATTCAAGACATCCATGTGGGAGATGATCTGATTCAACAGATCAGTTGCCCTCAATAAAAAGCCGTCCAGTTGCTCATTTGATTTGTCATCTTTTTTACTACTTTTCTTATCGAACCAGCTGAGAACTTTGCCAGAGGAACTCTTTTCCTGANCCTTGTGAGAAGTAGCGGTACGAAGCAAACGAAACNCATCCCGCAGATACTGGAGCTGCTGATCAACCTGGGGAGCTTTGGCCATCTGNCTGGCGAGNTAGTCGAGTTTGTTTCGGTAGGACTGATCGACATTGAGAGACTTTATGCTTTCAGCAAAATCCGTCGCGTAATGNCTGGTCAANGGTANGTGCAAATCGGCTGGTGGGTTCTGTTCAAGAGTGATCATATGCCGGGCCAACTGGTCCGATAGGCGATCGAGTTCAGCCCCCTCATCACCATCTTTGATCGCATGGCGAAGTTTTTTTAACAGTCTCGCCAAATCGGGATCCTGGGAATCAGCCAGGTGGGTTAATCTGATACTCAGTCTGCTTAGGGAGGACTCACGATCCATTGAACAATCCTGTGCTAGTAATTATTTAAAATCAGTATTGCACGCAAAAAACCTGACGGTGACATCAATTTAACTGTGAAGGGCGCCCTATAGTATTATAAAAAATTAATCGTAGGTATCTATTAATCCGTTGAGGCGATAGACGTGAGCAAGAACTTCTGCTATTGCCAGGTAAAGGTTTTCCGGAATTTCATCCCCCAAGGGCACATTGATCAACACACTGACCAGTTGTTCATCCGATATGAGGGGCACCTCATACTGGTCAGCAACATCAATAATTTGCTTTGCGATAAACCCCTCTCCCTTGGCAACCACCGTCGGTGCTCCAGTACCGCTATAGGTTAAAGCTGCAGCCTTCGAAATACTTCGATCAGTTTTTTTTGAAATGGTCATATCTTTTCATCCACACAGCTACTGTGTATCGCACTGTCTGAAGTCTCTTCGGTTGAACCCCGCCGACACAATATGGTGCCTGTTTCGAGGCCACGACTTTCAAGGGATGAACGCAATAAATCGATCTGATCATTCATCAACTTGAACGTATCAGGGGAAGCTGCGTAAGTCACCACCGACAGTTTCTTACCAGAAAAAAAGAGTTCGGCCTCCACATGGCCTAGTTTTGGAAATTCCATTCCCAGGCGCACTTTCCAGCCCTGAGACTGTTCATCTTCTGACGACCGACTTTCGTCACTGCCTATTGAAATAAACAATGTCTGATAACCATCGTTTATTTTCACTGGCAATTCGAAAGCCCAGCGATAACCTCCGGTTTCTCGAGCTTCACCGGCTTGCATCTGGGCAAGTGTCATCCTCGCCAGTGCGCCTTCTAATTTTTGATGAAGTTCAAACAGGCCGTCTGAATCCATACTTCTCGAACTGGATCCCGTAGTTTCCTGCTGAAGCTTTACCCTGGCAAGAATGCGCAATAATTCGGCTTTGAGATCACCTTGGGGCAATACGCCTCCCATCAACAGCAACTGCTTTAAATGAGCCTCCAGAAATAACCCGGACTGATTAAGCGCTTGTTTTAGCAACTTTGGATCAGCGAGCTGTCGGGCATCGACGGCAAGGCGCTGGATTTGAGTCTGCTCAGTGGGACGAAACCCCAGCAGCGACAGAATATTGACGCCCTGTGCGGTATTGAACAGCAGCCGGAAAGGTTCTACCACTTCGCCCTGGCGAGGCACGAGAAGTTGAAGCTGGCCAGCCATTGCGGAATTCGGATGGGTTGAGAGAGGAACGGTCGTATTGATAATTTTAAGGGTTGGTACGGGATCAAGACGATTGATCTCCAGCGACAACTGCGCCCCTTTCTGGACAGGAATATCAGCTGTTGCAGTCACTTGATGGCCAGCAATTCGGAGGATCAGATCACCCGAGGGAGTCTTGTCCGTGACCAGGGCCTGAAGTACCTGACCCACCTGCCACGACTTCAACCAGAGACCAAAATTTTTCTGATCTATCCTGGCAGCGGTAAGAGCTAACTGTAGTTCATCCATTGGCGACCATTACCGGCACGCTTCATGCATAGAATGTTTGCCTAAGCATAGCACTGTTGAGCTCAAAAGATGACCGATAAAGACCTTAATCTTTCGCTGGATCAAAGCCTGTTAAAGCCTCGGAGAGAAACCGATCAGCGGGACACACCTGCAGACACGGCTCAGACACCACCAGAAACAGACTTGACAGCAGATCACCACGGTCTCAACCAACAAAAAACAGAACGACCCCGACAAACGGAGTGGTTGTTGATCGCAGTTCTGGCCAGCAATCTGTTGCTGGTTATCACCATTATTTTTCTGCTCACCCAACAACCGGACGCAAACAATTCAGCCGACAAACTCGCACCGGCAGAGGATAGCAACAGGTTGTTACTGGAAAGCAAAATGGACCAAATGGACCAAATGGACCAAATGGACCAAATGGACCGACAGTTTGAGCAGTCCATTGGTCAGTTGAACCAACAACTTGAACAACTTCAGGTCTCACTGCTGGACCAGCAGCGCCAGCAAACCTCGGCACTACTCGACCTCAGCGAAAACATCGAGCAAAAAGGCGGTAATCTCAAAAAAGAGAGCACTGAGACAACAGCCAGCGCTCACTGGCATGTCAATGTAGGCACCTTCTCCACCAATGAGGCTGCTACACAACTGAAAAAACAGATTGACGCTATCGGCTATCAAGCCGAAATCAACCATGTGTCACTGGATGAAAAAATTGTTTACCGGGTACAATTGCCCGGCTACAAGGACCGGGAAACCGCAGAAAATGCGGCCCGAGAAATCATGGATAAAACCAATTTAAACGGATTGTGGGCATGGGAGGGGAAGTAACCTCTGCCGATTTATTCCGAACAGACCTGCAAAAATTGAAATTAATTCGGGAAAACTCTCCACCTGATCAAAGATATGAGTTTTACTCTTTACAGTTACCAATGCGAACACGAGAATGATGCCAGTTTTTAGATTGGCCAAGATAACGTTATTTCAAGAGGTATGACTATGGATTTGGCAACACTGCTAGGGCTGGTGGGTGCTATGGCGATTGTCACAGTGGCAATTCTGTCGGGTGGCTCCGCACTGGTCTTTTTCAATCTGCCAGCCATACTGATCGTACTTGGCGGCACCTTTATGGTGGTGATGGTCAAGTTCTCCCTGAAGCAATTTTTCGGTGCTTTCAAAGTTGCCACCAGGGCTTTTTTTGCCAAAACGGATAAACCCGAAGATATCATTGCACAGGTCGTTGAGCTTGCAAATATAGCTCGCAAAGAAGGCACACTGGCACTTGAAAATCAGGAAATTGAAAATGAGTTTCTGAATCAGGGAATTCAGATGCTGATCGACGGCAATGACCGGGCAGTGATTAGTACTGTCATGAAGCAAGATATGATTCAGACCATTGACCGGCATAAATGGGGTGCAAAAGTATTTAGTGCCAGCGGTGATGTGGCACCCGCCATGGGCATGATAGGGACACTGATTGGGCTTGTACAAATGCTCTCGGCAATGGATGACCCAAAAGCCATTGGTCCCGCAATGGCCATTGCCCTGCTGACTACGCTTTATGGCGCCATGTTCGCCAACATGGTGGCACTGCCAATCGCAGACAAACTCAACTTGCGAAAATCGGAAGAAGGCCTGATAAAAGCCATATGCATAGACGGCGTGCTGGCCATCCAGGAAGGTCAGAACCCCCGTATTATTGAGGCCATGCTCAAAGCCTACCTGGAGCCGAAGAAACGCAAGGAAGAGCCTCCTGAAAGTGCTGCTGCCGAGGCAGCATAAATGATCGAATACGAAGATGATGACGAGGGTCCGCCGGGAGCACCCGCATGGATGGCCACTTTTGCCGATCTGATGTCCCTGTTAATGTGCTTTTTTGTATTACTGCTGTCTTTCTCTGAACTGGATGTTCAAAAGTACAAACAGATTGCAGGCTCCATGAAGAATGCATTTGGTGTGCAGAACCAAGTGAAAGTGATGGATATTCCCAAGGGAACCAGCATCATCGCACAGGAGTTCAGCCCAGGCGAAACCCGACCAACCCCCGCAGAAACCATCAACCAGATAACCGCCGACACCACCAAACAGTCACTCAGAGTGGGCAATCCTGAAGCCCCTGAGCTGGATACCAAAAAGCTGAGCGAGGAACAAACCAAAGCCCTGCTCGAAGAGAAACTCAAAAACCTGATTGCCGACACCAAAGCCGATGCCGACAAACTGAGAGAAGTTCTAAAAAAGGAAATTGACGAAGGAAAAATCGATATTGATAACGATGGTCGGGCTATTACCATCCGAATTCGCGAAAAGGGCTCTTTTCCCTCTGGGTCTGCAACGTTGCATCCGGATTTTATTCCGGTCATGGTTACTCTCCGCAAGGCACTGAAAGATATTACCGGGAAAATTGCTGTCGAAGGACATACTGATGATGTACCTATCACCGGCAGCCGATTCCGTTCCAACTGGGATCTCTCTTCATCCCGCGCTTTGTCTGTCACCCATGAACTGATCGAAGGTGATGAGCTTGATGACGACCGGTTTATGGTCATTGGCCGTGCAGACACCCAACCATTTCAGGGCAACACCTCGCCACAGAGTCGCGCCCAGAACCGGCGGGTTGAAATAGTCATCCGTCAGGGACTGGATAAAGCGACTGCTACCAGTATCAACGATATTCAAAAAGCCAACCCTGACCTTCTAAATACACTAAATCTTGGCGATGCAGCTGTGCAAAGCCTGCAATAGGAAAAACCCGAGAAAACCACTCATGAAACAGGGAACCGAGCGCAGAAATTATTATCGCATTGACGACACAATAGGCCTGAGTTACAGACAGCTCAATACAGCTGACAGCCATTCAAGCGTCAACCCCAGTCACAAAGAGATGCCACTGACAGCTTTGCTCGCCGAAATTGACAGGGAGTTCAACCAGACAACCAATCTTCTGTGGCAGGAAAATCCGCTCGTTGCCCAGGCGCTGGGATTGCTGAATAAAAAATTGTCGATGGTCGCTGCACTCAACCTGAGCGAAAATTCGACAAGCATCGATTCCTATGAAAATATCATGGTTAATATCAGCGGTTGTGGCATGGCGTTTGATAGCCCGTCAGCGATTGAACCATCCACACGACTTGCACTGACAATTGTTCTGAAACCTGCCAACAGTCGCCTTGAAATGCTGGCGACCGTGGTGGATTGTACTCCGATCAATCAGACTGGCGAGGACACCCACCGGATTAGAGTACAGTTTCTGGAAAATGGTACAGCCCAGGAAGAGTTGATCCAGCATATTGTACAGCGCCAATGGTCAACACCGAGAGAACCCTGAAACCTGTCAGTACGTGGCCTTCACAATACATCCACAGCCACTAACAGCGCTCGTCCACGTTACTTCCCAGTCTGGACTGCTTCTTTTTTTTTACGGCCTGTTTTTCGGAAAAAATCTGGTCATCTTTTGGCTTTTGCTCGCTCTCTTCCTTTCCCACTACAGGCCGGCTTTTTGATACAGAGCTTATTTTATTCAATCTCACTGAATCGACCATATCGATTCTCCCACAGGGCTTATCGCATTATTTATCGCTATGATTTTCCTTTTTTTGTCCAGCAACGTCTGATACTTTCCCGATAGTTAAGGATAATACAGGTACCTGTCAAGATACCTCAGGTTCCCGCTTGATCCTTTAACATCTCAAACTCGTAAATTCTTTGATCCTGGCGGTTTGCCATTGAAGCCACCACTACTATAACCACACGACGATTCTTGGCTCGTCCTGTTTCAGTGGTGTTCTCAGCAATTGGGCGAAATTCACCATAACCGATAGCAGCCATTCTGGAGGCGGCAATGCCATTGCTTTCAAAAAGCCTGACAACTGCTGCCGCACGGGCGGTGGAAAGCTCCCAGTTCGAAGGAAAAATCACCGTATTGATAGGCTGATTATCTGTAAAACCCTCCACATGAATCCGATTGGGTAACTCTCTGAAAATTTTTGACAGTTTTTGAAGCACAGGTATTGAAGCGGGAACCAGATCACTGCCGCCACTGGGAAACAATAGACTCGACTTTATCTCTACCTCCAGCCAGAATTTATTGCGCTTGATGTTGACAATTTCCTCATCTATCAGAGAATCGAGTTGCTCCTCCACATGACCAGCCATCTCATCCACTTCTTTTTCCGCGGCATTAAAAGCTTTTTGCATGATGATATCTTCAGGGGAGAACTCCATCGCCAACGGGTCACTATCGTCGGCTGGCGAGTCCTGATCCTGGGGCAACATGGGTGTAATAATTGGCGCGGGATTGGCTGAAACATCCATGACCTGATCGGGCATCATCAGTGGAGATCGCACCAATTGCCCAATTTGAACCGGTTCAAGAGATGACTTCGGTTGGCGGAAAGCCGACACCATCGAGCTGGAAAGAACCCGGTATTTACCTTCATTAACAGACGAGATGGAATACATGACCACAAAAAAAGCGAATAACAGAGTGATAAAGTCAGCATAGGAAACCAACCACCGCTCGTGATTTTCATTCTCTTGATGCAGTTTTTTTCTGGCCATGGCCTAGGTCAGATACCCTTCGAGTTTGCTCTCGATGGACCGGGGATTCTCTCCCTCGGCTATGGCTACCATGCCATCCACCAGCATATCCCGATATTGGACCTGGTCATTCACCAACATTTTGAGCTTGTTCGACATGGGTAAAAAAAAGAAATTCGCCAACCCCACCCCGTAAATTGTGGCCACAAATGCAACCGCGATACCAGGGCCAAGCAGTGACGGATCAGACAGGTTGTTCATCACGTGTATCAACCCCATCACGGCCCCGATAATGCCAATGGTGGGAGAATATCCGCCCATCGCTTCATAAACTTTGGCACTGTTCATCTCATGTGCGGCAAAACTATCGATCTCGACTTCAAGGATTTTTCGAATGTCATCGGGCTCATTACCATCGACCAACAGCTGAAGTCCCTTCCTGGTGAACTTGTCTTTTTCCCTGTCTGCCACCGCCTGTAATCCCAGCAGCCCTTCTTTACGAGAAATTTTGCTCCAGTCCACCATCTTCTTCATGATGTCAGAGCGCGCCATGGGTGGAGGGAAAAAAATCCATCGAAAGCGCTTTAAAGCATGCAGGAAGATATGCAGGGGAGTCTGGACCAGAGTGGCACCGAGGGTACCGCCGAAAACAATAATAAAAGCCGTTAACTGAATCAGCGAGTCAGTATGCCCGCCTTCCAGCATATTGCCGCCGATCACTGCAGCCAGAGACAGTATGACACCAGCCATGGTAAGGAAATCTACGGATCGACGCCCAGCAGCCATTCAGCGCGCCCCTACCCTGTCCACTCGCACAACTGACCTCTGATCCGGGCCAGTGCCTGTCCGTGAACCTGGCAGACCCGCGACTCAGAAATGCCAAGAACTGCCCCGATCTCTTTCAGGTTCAACTCATCTCCATAGTAGAGAGACATCACCATTTGTTCTTTTTCTGGCAACTCAGTAATCGTCTGGGCCAGTGCGGCCCGAAATCCCGCATCAGCCATTCTGGCAAAAGGATCACTGTCCCCGGATGCCGCCCCCTCCTGCTCGATATCCTCCAGGGACATCATCCGGCATGTGGCGAGTTCTCCTGCCATTTCCTGATAATCGGACAACTCCATCTGTAGTTCCCGCGCAATTTCCACATCCGAAGCCGGACCAGTCAGACGCGCCTCTGCAGACCGAATAGCGGAGGAAACCCGCTTCATTTTTTGCTGAACCGAGCGCGGCACCCAGTCGTTACGTCGCACCTCGTCCACCATGGCACCCTTAATACGAATGGCTGCGTAGGTAGAAAAACTGGCGCCCAATGAGGCATCGTAGCTTTCCCTTGCCTGTAATAGCGCGATCAGACCAACCTGGAGCAGGTCGTCCAGCTCGACTGTGTTCGGCAGCCGGGCAATCAGATGCAAACCGATTTTCCTGACCAGCGGCAAATGTGACTGAAGAACAGCCTCCATACTCGACCGCTGTTCCTGGGCATAAACCGTCGCATCAGGCATGATCAAGCATCCAGCGCCAGGTTGCCGCAACTGATCAGGCGCTCGACAAAAAATCCCAGGCCCCCTGTGTCCGAGCCCGTTTTAAAGCGGTCATCAACTGTGACTGCCAGCCTGTTCAGCGCAACCGCAGACTGACTGCGGGGATATGCCTGTACAACAGCTGCCTGCTGTTGGACGGCCTTTCGCAGGTAATCGTCTCGAGGCACAGCACCCAGGTAACCCAGATGCACATCCAGAAAGCGGTCGGTGGCTCGCAATATTTTTTCGTAGAGCTGGCGACCCTGTACAGCACGGTCAACCATGCTGGCGACTACCTGAAAACGTTTAACACCGCATTCACGATTCAATACTTTAATCAGGGCATAGGCATCTGTGATCGATGTGAGCTCATCACAGATCACCACTAAAATTTCCTGGCAGGCGCGGGTAAAGTTCAGTACACCGCTGTCGATTCCAGCCGCAGTATCGACAATTAACGTATCCACGGGGATCGTCAACTCACTGAAAGCACGGATCAAACCCGCCTGCTGCTGGGGCAACAGGGAAGCCATCTCGGCCACCCCGGATGAAGCCGGCACAACGCGAACTCCCCTGGGGCCGTCCACCAGAATCTCCTCCAGCGTGCGCTCACCGGAAAAAACGTGCTGAATGTCGTACTTTGGTTTAAGCCCCAACGCAATATCGACATTTGCCAAACCCAGATCGGCATCAAACAACAGAACCGAACGATCCAGAGCCGCCAGGCTCACCGCAAGATTGATCGCGATATTGGTTTTTCCCACCCCGCCTTTGCCACTGGTGACGGCAATGACGTTAACAGGGGATGGCGAAGCCATCTTTTGCAGACCTTCAGCTTGATTAAACATGGGATACCTAAACTGCGACCGAGTTGGTCATGGGGGTTTTATCCAGTTTCCGATCAATCGATCGCTCTTCTGCTTCCATTAGATCCACTGCCTTGCCCATCAGGTATTCCACCCGGGCAGGAGCGATATCTTCAGGGACTTTCTGGCCTGCACTGACGTAGGCCAACGGCAGATTGTTCTTGATAACCAGATCAAGCAGTCCACCGAGACTGGAGGATTCATCCACTTTGGTCACCATGGCGCCAGCCAGTGCCTGACGACCAAATACCTGGATCAACTCTTTCAAAGAACCGGATTGCGCCGTGGCAGAAAGTACCAAATACGCATCGATGTCATAACCTACAGATTTCAGCGTATTGAATTGCTCATAAAGACGGATATCCCGTTGACTCATGCCCGCAGTGTCGATCAGCACCAGTTTTCGGGAGGAGAGTTGGTCGAGTGCCGCCTTCAGCTGGAAGCCGTCTGTTGCCACAATCATCGGAATACCCAAATAACCGGCAAACGTTTCGAGCTGTTCCTGCCCGCCAATCCGGTAACAGTCAGTAGTAATCAGTCCGACCTGTTTGGCACCGTGACGCATCACAAATCTGGCAGCCAGTTTAGCAATGGTGGTGGTTTTACCCACACCGGTTGAACCAACTAACGCGACCACACCACCATCGTTGAGCAGGCTGTCACCGGTCACCCGAATTTTCCTGGAAAGCATGGTCAGAGATTTTTTCCAGATGTCTTCAAGATCACCTTTGGCCGGCAGCCGATCGACGACGGCACCGCTGAGCCAGCGGGACAGGCCGAGCTTCGTCAAACGGCTAAACAGNGCCGCCTTTACCGAGGGCTTTTCAGCCATTTCTCGCCANGCCAANTGAGCCANCTCNCCTTCNAGCAGGCCNCGGAGNTTNCCCAGTTCCCGCTGCAAATCTCCCAGTGTTGGGGTGTCNGGTNCGGNGCCTGTTTCCGGNTCAGTNAACCGGGGCTTNGGGGACTCCTGAGGATTGAGATCGCGCTCGTCAAANTCCACNGCTGCCACCAGTTCGATTTGATCGCCAACGTTTTTGCTGGACAGAATGACCGCATCCGCACCCATCTCGGCGCGAATTCTGGCCATGGCACTGCGGCTATCCTTNTCGACAAAACGCTTGATCTTCATGCTGCTACTTCCTCACTAATCACTAATCTTCTGAAACGGCATCAGGNCCAAAAGCCGATCCGGTTAATCAACCATTGAGCTGGTTATTGCCAATCGTGGCCACCACNTTAATATTTTTACTGGCGGGNATTTCTTCATANGCGAGGATATAAAAATTNCCTATNCGNCCCCGCAGCAAACGCGACAGGAATAATCTCACCTGACTGGCCACCAGCAATACCGGGTTTTTACCCTGGGCTTCAATTTTTCCGGAAGCGGCAACAATNTGCCCGATAACATTTTCAACCAGTGCNGGTTCAAGCCCGCCGGCATTCCCCTGTACTGCACCNTGCAATATCTGTTCCAGCTGTGAATCAAACACCATTACAGCCATCTCATCCCCTACACCATTAGCGGTCTGGAAGATTGTCTTGCCCAGTGCAATGCGNACCTGACTGGTTAAAGCGTCAGGATCCTGACTCTTTGCACCGTGTTCTGCCAAAGCTTCGGCGATTGTCTTCACATCCCTGATCGGGAGGCCTTCCTCCAGCAGGTTNTGCATCACCTTGGTCACCACACCCAGCCCCAATGGCTTGGGCACCAGGTTTTCNACCAGTTTNGGCGANGTCCGGGACAANTTGTCCAGCAACTGNTGAACACCATCCTGCCCCAACANCTCCTGNGCATTGTTCTTGATNAGTTGACTCAGGTGCGTNGCGATNACNGTGCTGCAATCCACCACNGTAAAACCCATCGCCTGGGCATCATCCCGNTGGGAACTGTCGATCCAGACGGCATCGAGTCCAAAAGTGGGGTCNTTGGTCGCCGNCCCCTCCANTTCCCCGTAAACCTGGCCGGGNTTAATCGCCAGCTCCTTNCCGGGAAACACCTCGCCCTGCCCGACTATCACGTCGTGAAAACCAAGGCGGTATTCGTTGGGAGAAAGNTCCAGGTTGTCGCGAATATGCACTGAGTGCACCAGAAAACCGAGCTCCTGGGACAGCTTTTTACGGACACCCTTGATACGGGTCAGCAATTCACCACCCTGTTTNTTGTCCACCAGTGAAATCAGTCGGTAACCCACCTCGAGGCCTATTTCATCCACCATTTCCACATCGTCCCAACTGAGGTCCCGNGACTCGGCAGGCTTTTCAGCAGGAGCNGGNTCNNNAGGAAGCAANTCAACTTTNTGCCGCTGTAATTGCATATANGCCAGTGCGCCAAGCAANCCGGCCAGNCCCAGAAAGACCAGGTTGGGCATNCCCGGCACCAGCCCCATGGTGCCGATCAGTGCAGCNGTCACAAACAGCACTCTGGTGTTNCTGAATAACTGGGTTAATACTTCCTCGCCCATATCCTGNGANCTNGACACACGGGTGACAATAATGGCCGCAGCAGTGGACAGCAGCAGTGACGGGATCTGTGCTACCANNCCATCACCAATGGTGAGCAGAACATAATTGTGGGCNGCCTCGCCNGCGCTGAGATCGTGTTGCANCACCCCNACGGAAAAGCCGCCAATAATATTGATAAACAGAATCAGAATGCCCGCCACNGCATCCCCNCGCACNAACTTGCTGGCACCGTCCATGGCACCATAAAAGTCCGACTCCTGAGAGACCTCCTGACGNCGNAGNAATGCCTNGTCCTGGGNGATCAGCCCNGCATTCAGATCTGCNTCAATGGCCATCTGCTTGCCNGGCATGGCATCCAGGGTAAACCTGGCGGTCACCTCCGAGATTCGACCAGCACCTTTGGTGACCACCACAAAATTGATAATGACCAGAATGGCAAAGACAACCAGACCGACGGCGTAGCTGCCACCAACCACAAACTCCCCAAATGCCTGAATCACTTTGCCGGCAGCACCGGTACCCTCGTGCCCCTCCAGCAGAACAACCCGGGTTGAAGCGACGTTCAACGCCAGTCGCAATAATGTGGCAATCAAAAGAACCGTGGGAAAGACGGCAAAATCGAGAGGCCGTCGGGAATAAACCGAGGCCAGCAGGACAATGATGGCCAGCGCGATGTTGAAGGTGAACAGCAGGTCCAGCACAAACGCTGGCAGCGGTAATACCATCATTACCAGCATCATGAACAGCAGCACGGGTGTACCCAGACCGGCCAGGGAAGAGAAGCTGAAGCCGCTCTCGGATGCAGTGGTATTGGTCATTTTATTCATGATCGCCTATCTGATCCTCGCTAGTTTGATCCCGGTATTCATCCGGGACCCACAAGTCTTCCGGCGGGGCCACATACTCGGTACTGGGTGCCCGTTTCAGTTGATAGACATAGGCCAGCACCCTGGCCACAGCGAGATACAGGTTCTGCGGAATTTCCTGACCGATATCAGTGCTGGCATAAAGGGCGCGTGCCAATGGGGGCGCAGAGAAGATAGGCACATCAACCTCCTCTGCCAGAGTGCGGATTCTGAAAGCGACCAGGTCCCGGCCTTTTGCCACCACCATTGGCGCCGCTCCCGGTCGACTATCGTATTTCAGGGCCACAGAGAAATGGGTCGGGTTGGTAATCACCACGTCGGCTTTGGGCACATCCTGCATCATTCGCCCCTGGGAAATTTCACGCTGCAGGGAACGGATACGACTTTTCACCTCGGGCTTGCCCTCGGTTTCCTTCATCTCATCACGCACTTCCTGGCGCGTCATTTTCAGTTGCCTGTTGTGGTCCCACAGGGAAAATGGCACGTCGAGAATCACTATAAAAATCAGACTGAAGCTAAGTAAAATCAGACTCCATAACAGCAACGATATACTTTCACTCATCGCCAGAGCTGGAGGACGGCTGGCTAATAACAGAATTTCTTCACTGTACTGATAAAAGAGAAAAACAGTCGCACCAATCACCAGGAAAAACTTAAACAGCGTCTTCACCAGCTCCATCAAACCTTTCGCGGAAAACAGCCGTCCAATACCTTTGACAGGATCCAGTTTTTCAAACTTGAAAGCCATTGCCGAAACACTGAACGACCAGCCACCCATCAATAAAGGACCGGCAAAAGCGCCAATCACCGTCACGCCGAAAAAAGGCACCAAAACCATTAGTGAAGACATCATCAGATCGCCGAAACGCACTGTGATCATCGACGTGTTAAAGGCAGTTGCGCGATCAAAACTGAGCGACTGCTCGACTAATAATGCAAACTCGCCCGTCAACGTAGATCCCATTATCAACATGGCGAAGGCACCCACCAACAGCGACAGCATGGTATTCAGCTCACGGGATCGGGGAACCTGGCCTTTTTTTCGGGACTCCTGTTTGCGCCGTTCCGTCGGCTGTTCGGTGCGCTCCTGTGATGCCTGTTGATCTTCTGCCATACCTACCTAGCGAAACAATTCGAAAGCATGAGCAAGTCCGCTATCAAACATGTCGATCAACAATGAAAATATTGCCGGCATCGACAGCAGAATAAACACGAACCCCGCCATAATGGTGACGGGGAAACCGACTGCAAAAATATTTAATTGTGGGGCAGCGCGAGTAATCACACCAAAGGCCAGATTAATCAGCAGCAAGGCTATCAGGGTTGGCAACGCCAACAGCAGTGAACTCAAAAACATCTGGCTGGCCCAAAGAACCAGATTCAGGGCAATTTCAGAATCCCACCCGGACCAGCCCACCGGCAAAAGGACGAAACTGTCTGCCAGAACGGCCAGCAAAATCAGGTGACCGTCGATCGCAAGAAAAATCAGCGTTGCAAAAATCAGGTAGAGCTGGCTCAACACCGGTACCTGGACACCATTCTGCGGATCGACAGCCATGGCGAAACCCAGTCCCATGGTGACCGCCAGCGTCTGACCGGCGATCACCACCGCGGCAAAAAGCATCTGAATCAGAAAGCCCATGGCGAGACCAATCACCAGTTGTTGCGATGCCACAATCAAACCGGCAGGACTCAAAGGATCGATTGTCGGCAGCGCCGGCAACGACGGCGCCAACAGCGCTGTCACCAGCACAGCCAACAGAATTCTGGCTCTGACAGGAAATGTAGAAGCCCCGAAAATTGGCGCTGCCAGCAGCAACGCAGTGATTCGCAAAAATGGCCAGCAATAGGACTGCGTCCACGCTATCAGTTGGTCTGCAGAAAACAGCAAGGCGACTAACCCACCATGCCGGGTATTTCTTGAAACAGACGCAGGGAAAACTCCGTCAATATACGCAGCATCCAGGGTCCGCCAACAAACAGTGCTACTGCCACCACAATCAGCTTCGGAATAAAGCTCAGTGTTATTTCCTGAATTTGGGTGGCCGCCTGAAACACCCCGATCAGCAGGCCCACAGCCAGAGCCGACAACAATAACGGTGCGGCCAGCAGCATGGTCACGATCAGGGCGCTCTGGCCGACATCCAGCACAGCTTCAGGTGTCATGTGAACATTTCTCCATCAGGTCACAAAACTGGCAGCCAGGGTCCCGACGATAAGAGACCAGCCGTCAATCAAGACAAACAGCATTATTTTGAAGGGCAGTGAAATCAGCATGGGGGACAACATCATCATCCCCAACGACATCAGTACACTGGCCACCACCAGATCGATCACAAGAAAGGGTATAAAAATCAGAAAGCCTATTTGAAAAGCGGTCTTCAGCTCGCTGGTAAGAAACGACGGCAGCAGGACTTTCATCGGGATATCATCCTCATCAATAAAGCCCCCATAGCCACCCAGCTCGGCAAACATCACCAGATCCGCTTCGCGGGTCTGGTTGAGCATAAACTCACGAAAAGGTTGTTTGGCATTTTCGAGCGCTTCCTCAAAGCCAATACTCTCCTCCATGTAGGGCTTTAGCCCGGTGTCGTATGCCCGCTCAAGTACGGGTGACATGATGAACAGGCTGAGAAACAGTGCGAGCCCCAGCAAAATCTGATTGGAAGGGGTCTGGGCAGTGCCGAGTGCCTGGCGCAGGATGGCCAGCACCACGAGCACACGGGTAAAAGACGTCATGGTAATCAACGCTGCCGGCAATAGACTCAGCAGCGTCATCAACAACAGGATTTGCAGGCTGACCGAGTAATTGCTGCCGCCACCCGCAGCTGGTTCTACGGACAGCAAAGGAATGGTCGCATCCGCCAGGGCCAGACCAGGGACACATAGCAGTCCCAGTAACAGCCATCTCAGACAGGGTTTCATCGATGGTTCTCCGTGGGCAACACTCGACCGAGAAGTGCACCAAAATCCCGGTTTTTTGACTGGTCCGCTGAAACCACCGGTTCCTCAAACACATGCAGCGTACTCACACCACCCGGTGCCACACCGATCAATAACTGCTGTTCACCTGCCTGCAACAGCAGCACTTTTTCTCTGGTACCCACCCGCGTGGAACCGATCACCCTGACTGGCGTATGGTGGCCCATGGACACACCGTTCAGTTTTTTCAAAAGGAAAAGCAGTCCGAAAATACACCCGAAGACCAGCAGCAGTGAACCGATCACTTGCAACAGGTAGCCACCACTGAAAAGCCCGCTCGAATTCGTCGATGAGTCTGCTGCCAGGGAGTGGACAGGAACAACCACGGTAACCACGGAAAGCAGCAGAGACCGCAGCGGCATAATGGCAATCCTCACTTGAGTTTTTTCAACCGTTCGGATGGACTGACGATGTCAACCAGTCGCAGGCCAAATTGCCCATCGACCACAACCACCTCACCCCTTGCAATCAGGGTACCGTTGACCATCAGGTCCAACGGTTCATCCATCTCGCGGTCCAGTTCAACCACAGAACCCTGATTGAGCGCAATCAGGTCCTTGATGGGCAATCTGCTCCTGCCGATTTCCACTGATAGCGTGACCTGTACATCGAGAAGGGCATCGAGGTTGATTTCTCCACCACCATCGGGAACGGCCCGGGAATCCTCTGCCTCCAACTCTTTCAGTGGCACAGATTCTTCTGTCCCTGAACTCGGCTGTGGAGACTGTGGTTTGGTTTCGTCCACCTGGTCGTTCATCGGCCACCTCTATCTAAAAATTGCTCGTCATTAACTGTCATGTTTGAGAACCTGTTTAATTTTGATCGACTTCCTGCCGCTCAATGCACCATGTTCACCAACACAGAATGGTGCTCCTTCAATACACAGGGTTACTGCAGTGGGCGCCGCCAGTGGAATCACTGCACCCTTGCGAAGGCGCATAACGTCAGACAGGCTCATATTTTTACTGGTAAAGACCCCGCTGACCTCCAGCTCCACCGACAACAACTCCCGACGGAAAAAGTCCTCCCAGCCGGGGACATCTGTTTTCGAGGTCTGCCCTGCCGCAGGATTACCGAGACGGTTTTTAAGTGGCTCGATCGCGGCGTAGGGAATGAACCAGTCGATGATCCCCTCCCAGTCAAACAGCTTTATCACAAAGGGAAATTTCAACAACAACTCGCCCGCTGCGAGAGGTTGAATAAAGTCCGGGTTGGTCTCAAACCCACAAACCTCACCAGACAGGGAAATTTTTTCCTGCCAGCCCTCGGTCAGGGCGCTGAGAAAGCGGCCAACGACCAGATCGTTGATCCGGCGCTCGGTGGGCGTCAGATTGGCACGGTTCGATTTGTGCCCGCCACCACCTGTCCATCCGCCAAAATACTGATTGACAAAAAATGACAGCGCATCACCGGACACAACCACCATAGATGTCCCATTCAGCGGCGCTGTTTTTAGTTGAGTGATCCCTGCCAGCTCCGGCATGCTCAATAGCGCTTCTTCCTGTTTCATCGGGCGAATATCCGCCACCTGAACCTCAACCGGCGCCTTGAAAAGACTTTGCAGTCCCTGGGCGAAAGACATGGCCTGTTTCTCGGTGAGAGTTTTCAACACCGGCATCTGCACCAGCAGGGTTTGTTCCCTTGTGCTGAAATCAAATGAGGCACAATGTCGGGTAGCAGCCGCATTTTTCCCGGCCGCGGCTTCGTCAGAAACACTGCCCATCAGCGCTTCAAGCTCCCCTTCGGATAAAACCTCTTTATCGACCATCAGAATTCACTATTGAGATTACTGCATGACAAATCCGGTAAAAAACACATCATCCACTTTTTGTTCGCCCTTTAGACGAATCACATCCTGGATGGACTGGCGCACTGTTGTGCGTAACTGTTCCTTACCTTCAAGAGTGTTGAGCAAATCATAGTCCTGCCCACTGAACAGCAGGATCAGACTATTGCGCACTGCCGGCATGTTGGCCTGGATCTTGTCCACCACCTTTTGATCATAAGCCATCACCTGCAGACTTAACTGGAGGTAACGAATCGTGCCCTTGTGCTCGAAATTGACCACAAAGGCGGGATCCAAAGGCAAATAAATCGGCTCGCGTTCTTCAACCGCCTGTTGCTCCACAACTTCGTCGACTTGCTCGCCAGAGCCGGGGTTATCGCTATCACCCATCATAAAAAATGCTGCACCGCCGCCGACCGCCAGGAACAACACAACGACCAATACAATAATGACTATTTTCTTCATGCCACCTTTTCCCTTTTTTCCAGCCGGTGACCCCGGCTGTTTGTCCTTACCCAGATTCAACCCATCATTTTTTGTTGCCATAATCACGTTCCAAATCAACCAGCCCCAGCCGCGGGACAGGGGCTTTTACATAACTGACATCCACGCGAATAGAGTCAAAGCAAAAAACAGGCCAACATGTTTTTTATTTTTTTATCAATGAGTTAAAAATTACAAGATGCGCAATGTCATTTTTTTGACGAATTCACACACACGGCATGGTGGGTGTCTGAGGACAGAGGGGTTATACACCCAGCAAAAAATCGAGGGAACAACAGAAGGAAACAGAAGCAAAGACGACTGTCAGATGTAGTAATCCACCCGGCCTTCCAGCACAGAGGCGTCCAGAATCATCCGGGAGGACAGTGACTCGTCGACCGCGTCACCATCAAGATTCACACCCCCCGAACCATTGCCGTTGTTATCGCCTGCGCCCTGTTGTTGCGTCTGGGACTGGGCGTTGGATTGTGATTGACTCCCGGCATGCTGGGACACCTGAGTCTGGGTCAATAACATACCGCCCTGCTCCATCAAATGCCGAAGGCGGGGCATCGCAGATTCAATCGCATCTTTGGCTGCACTGTTATCAACAGAAAAAAATACGCTGGCATTATCACCGTCTACAGAGATTTTGATATTCAATTTTCCCAACTCGGGTGGATTCAGCTGAAGCGTGGCATTCTGTACATTACCGTTTATCATCGTGGACAAACGGCCAGCCATATCCTGACTCCAGGATGAGGTACCCACCGGAGCGGCTATAGATACCGGAACCTTGAGAAGAGCGGTGCCATTTCCGTCAGTGGCAGTCGCCTGTAGCCCACCAGGGGACACCTGCAATGCAGCAGCACTATTTTCAATTGTTTGCGAGGCTACTGTCTTACCCAGCTGAATGGCCGCTGAGAACATTGCGCTGCTATCAGGTGTTTGTTTTATCGGCATGGAGTTCTCAGGACTGTCCTCAAGACTGGCGCCAACGCGAGCAACCGCATCGGACCAGGCGGAATCTGTATTGGTCGTGACGGGGGTGGTATATCGGACCAGACTGTTATTAACAGGCAGTTCACCCATCACTTTACTCGCCCCGGTCTGGGGCCATTGTTCAGCCGCAACGAGCATGGCGGCAGTCGCCACCCCCTCTTCGAGCGGCAAGTCCTTGCCACCCGGGAACCCGATATTGCCAGCCTCAGCCGCCATCCCCGCCGGATTCTGAGCCAACAGGGATTGCTCTGGGGCCTCCTCCTCCTCACCGGCAGTGACAGCATTTTGCTCCCCCATGATCTGCCCGAAAGAGGCGGAATCACTGCCTTTTGAGTCTGATTCGGAACTGACGGAGAGAGGCGATTCCGACGTAACCTTATTACCTGAACCCTGCTGTGTTTGAATGGCCAGTGTCACTTTGGATGATCCTTTTAGCGCGTTGACCTCATATAAAGCAAGATAAGTGCCAGTCTACCTTGGGGGATACTCCAGAGATTTCCTGGCGAGGCTTTTCTCATCGGCATCACGCTGCTCAGCCCGCTCCTGATTGCGCAGGGCTTTGCTGTGCCGCTGATCCACCAACTTGTTTATCGCTGTCTTGTGGCGAGCCTCCGTCATCCATTGCTCGCGATCCCCTTCCAGCTGTTGAGCTGAATCACTGACCGCCGCACGCTGTTGCTCAATGGCCTGATTGAGCTTATTCAGAAACAATCGATAATCCTGCAGTTGCCTGGCGGGAATGCCCTGCTCACCCACCTGCCCCAGCCTGGTTTCGTACTCCTGCTTGAACTGGATAAGCTGGTCGAATTGCTGTCGCTGTTGTTCATGACTCTGTCGGCTCTGTTTGAAAACGCCTGCCGAGTTGCGTTCCCGGGATTCGGCCAGGGTCGCCACCTTGTTTATTTTATCGGTTGCCATGATCGCCTTCTTTTCCAACTGGTTGACACATACCCAAAATTGCCGACAGGTCTGACTGGCTTTGCTCCATCGACAGCTTCTGCGATTCTCTCTGCTGGATAAAACGGCGAATATGTGGAGCCGCAAACACTGCCCGATCAATGGACTCATCACTGCCCTGCTGATAGGCACCAATATTTATCAGATCGCGGTTGCTCTGGTAAGTCGCATAGAGACTCTTGATTTCCCTGGCGGCCAGCAACTGTTCTTCATTCACAATATTCGCCATAGCCCGACTGATAGAACGATCGATATCAATGGCCGGAAACAGACCGGAATCCGCCACTTCCCGCGACAGCACAATATGCCCATCAAGAATGGCACGAGCAGCGTCGGCCACCGGATCGTTATGATCGTCGCCCTCGACCAGTACCGTGTAAACCGCAGTGATAGAACCCTGAGCGTTGTTGCCGGCACGCTCAACCAACATTGGCAACAGGGAAAAAACCGAGGGTGGGTAACCCTTGGTCACCGGCGGCTCGCCAATCGCGAGACCTATTTCCCGCTGGGCCTGGGCAAAACGCGTCAGGGAGTCCATCAACAGCAGTACATTTTTACCACGACTGCGAAAATACTCTGCGATGGCCGTGGCCCGCCATGCACCATGAATACGGGTCAATGGGGCGTCATCGGCCGGGGTTGCCACGACAATAGCCCTGGCAAGCCCGTCTTTTCCCAGTATATCCTCGACAAATTCACGCACTTCCCGACCGCGCTCGCCCACCAGGGCGACCACAATCACATCCGCTTCCGTGTGTCTCGTCATCATGCCCAGCAGAGTACTCTTACCCACACCACTGCCGGCAAACAGCCCCAGGCGTTGCCCTTTTCCCATTGTCATAAGTGCGTTGACTGCTCTCACACCCACATCCAGCGGCTCACGTATGGGGGTTCTATCAAGCGGATTGATGGATAATCCTCGCAGGGGCACGTGATGCATACATTTGAGCGGACGGCCTCCATCAATCGGATTGCCAGCACCATCAATCACCCGACCCAATAGCTGCTCGTCGACGGCGACCGACCCCCCTGTCTTCACCGGCAGTACCCGGGAACCCAACTTGATACCACTCAGTGGCCCTTCGGGCATCAACAACAGGCTGCCATCAGAAAACCCCACCACCTCCGCCTCGATGGTATTGCCCTCATCAGTAATGATGCGGCAACGTCCCCCAATGGGTGCCCGACAACCCACCGCCTCCAGTTTAATGCCAATCATGCGAACCAGTGTGCCCTCCTCTTCGAGGGGAACCGGTTCAACAGCAGCAGTTACCGAAGACAGGGTCTGGCCTATCCTCTGACAGCGTTCCGCTTTCAATTTTTCGAGGCTATTCATCCGGTTCAAGGTATCACTCAATACTGCACGCGCTCTTCACAGGACTCAATCAGAGTGCCAAAAACCATTTCCATCTGTCGTTCGACGGACGCATCAACATAGGAAACAGGGGTTTTCATGCGGCAGCCTCCGGGCAGGATGTCGGGATCATCAACCAACTTGTAGGGTTTCCCCTCAAACAATGCCGGGGCCATCTCCTGTACCAGTTTTCGGTCACCCGGATTGAGAAATACTTCAATTTCGCCCTGCAATGAAGAAAGCGTTGACAGCGCCTCTGCCGCAATATCCGTTACGACATCTGAATTAACGGTCAGCTCCCGGCGAACAATCTGACGTGCAATCAACATAGCCATATTGGCCAGTTCACGGATCACCACCTGATCCAGACTCTGAAAGGGATGGGCCATTTCATCCAGCAAACCGGACAGGTGTTTGACCAGTTGCTCTGCTTCGGCTTTGCCCATTTCCAGGCCTTCCCATTTACCAATCTGAAAACCACGGGACTGGGCAAGAGCCTCGACTTCAACCGGATCAACAACTTTTTTGACGGGGGCGGATTGTTCGAAGAAAGGAACCTGCCATCGCTTCACACCTGGCTCTGTATCAGACAAAGTCACCGCCTCCTTTGCCGAGGAAAATCTCGCCTTCATCGGCCAGCCTGGAAACAATCGTCAGAATTTCTTTCTGGGCAGCTTCCACATCAGCCAATTTAACGGGACCCTTGGCATCCAGGTCTTCTTTCAACATTTCAGCAGCACGGGAGGACATGTTTTTGAAGAATTTATCCTTGACTCTGTCATCGACCCCTTTGAGAGCTATGACGAGACTGTCCACTGAAATCTCACGAATCAGACGCTGCATTCCCCGGTCATCCACCTCCAGTAAATTGTCGAAAACAAACAGGAGATCATGAATTTTTTCACTCAGATCACCATCGATTTCCCGAATGGAATCCATCAGTTGTGTTTCGAGATCCGTGTTCAAATGATTCAGAATGGCAGCCGCCGCACTCATACCATTTACCGAGGTCGGTGGTGCTTTGGAGTTGCCGCCCAACTGGTTCTCAAGCACCTGATCCAGCTCCTGGAGAGCCGCAGGGTCAATGGTGTTCAACCGTGCAACACGTATCATGGCATCGGTGTGAATCTCGCTCGGCAACAGGGACAACACCTGAGCCGCGTGCTCACCTTCCAGGGAACTGAGAACGATGGCGATGATCTGCGGGTGCTCCTGACGGATCAGCGCCGCCACAGATTGCGCATCCATCCATTTCAGGGATTCCATGCCCTTGCTATCCGTATTGCTGTGTATCCGGCTGATCATACTGCGGGCCCGGGTTTCACCGAGCGCCTGCACCATCACCCGGCGGGCAAAATCACCACTGCCAATTCCCAGCGGGCTCACTGAAGAAACCCGTTCGGTGAATTCATTCACGACCTGAGCCACTTGCTGGTCAGAGACATCGGAAAGAGACGCCATGGCCTCGCCCACTGCCTGAACTTCTTTTGGTGACATTTGCCGCATGATGGCCGCGGCACCCTCCTCTCCCAGACCCAACAAAAACACAGCGGCTCGCTGGGCACCGGTCATTTCAGTATTAGCCATCGGCAGACACCCAGTTTTTTACCACGTGGGCTACCCGCTGTGGTTCACCCTCAGCCATGGAGCGGGCCATCTGTAATTGATTCTGATACGAGGAGGCTCCCGGCAAGCCAAGCTGGGGCTGCCCACCCAGGGTGACATGATCTTCGCTCAGAGCCATCCCCCCCTGAGTGGCGTGGGCAGTTCCCGCCCCGCCCTGCGCCGGTGCTGCCAGAGCCGTACCGGGTGGCGGCGCAGCTGATGCCTGCATCAATGGCCGCAGGACAGTAAAAATGATAAGGAAAATGGCGATACCCGCCAATAGAAATTTGGCCGCCCGCCAAATCCACTCCTGCTCCATCAATGAAGGTTCCGACAACTGCTCAAGCTCCGGGGGAACCACGAACATGGCATTCATCACATTGACACTGTCACCCCGCTCTGCACTGAAGCCGATGGCATCTTTCACCAATGCGGTGATCTCTGCCAGCCGGGCTTCAGCAATTGCCGCGCGCTCCACATTGCCATCACCATTGACCGTATCCTGATAATCCACCACAACGGCCACCGATAGCTTCTGCAGTGTTCCAGGCACTTCTCGGATATGGCTGATAGTTTTATCAATCTCATAATTCCTGACCTGGCGCTTGCTGAACCGGCCACTGGAAAGCTGGTCTTCAGTCTCCTCAGGTACCGCTGTAATTCTGGTTTCCTCAGGGGGCTGGTTGGCCAGAGTGCCGGGGACACCACCGGCAAACTCACCCCGGGAATTTTCCTCAATCAGCTGTTCACTGCGAATACTGGTTTCGGGGGCGTAGCTTTCACTGGTCTTTTCCACTCTGGTGAAATCCACGTCTGCCACCACCTGTGCTCTCACTGCACCGACCCCTAGAATGGGTGACAGAATCTCTGTAATTCGATCCACATAGCTTTGTTCCAGCTGCTGTGTAAACCGGAACTGCTCCGACGTCTGGGCAAAACCCTCCTCCCGGCCCTGGGCGGAGAGTAGCTTGCCCTGGTTGTCGACCACTGACACCTGTTCGGCTTCCAGACCCGGCACACTGGAAGCCACCAGATGCACCACCCCGGCCAGCTGTCGTTCGGTCAATTCACGTCCGGGGTAAAGGCTCAACAACACCGATGCTGCGGGCTTGTCACGCTTGCGCACGAAAGCTGACTGTTTGGGAAGCGCCAGGTGTATCCGCGCTGACCTGACACTGTCCAATGAGGCGATAGAGCGGGCAAGCTCCTGCTCCAGAGCGCGATCATAGCGGGCTTTTTCAATAAAGCCGCTAACGCCTATTTTCTGTTCTTTGTAGAGCATATCGAAACCGCTGCCATCGCTTTTTGGCAATCCGTCGCTGGCCAGCTTGAGCCTGATTTCATGAAGTTTTTCAGCGGGCACACTGACCAGTCCAGTCCGGTGATCCACCTTGTAAGGGGTACCATTTTCCTCGAGAGAACGAACCACTTCATTGGTCGAGGAAGGCGTCATTTCGCCAAACAGCGCCACATAATCCGGCGCCATGGACCACTGTACCAAGCCGATACCCAGGGCAATACTGGCCGCCAGGCCGAGCAGCAGACCCAGCTGACGCGTGACCGGTTGACTGCTGAGACTATTGAAGCGACTGAGCAAGGTGGAAGTATTCAATGCCATAATCTTTAATTCACGTTGGTTGCGTTAGTATGAAAAAAGGAATTCACACCTGCATGTTCATCACTTCCTGATAAGCATTCAGAAGTTTGTTCCTGACCTGATTAACTGCCTGAAATGACAGGCTTGCCTTTTGCAGAGCCACCATTACTTCAGGCAGTGCCACATCCGGGCTACCCGCTTCAAAGGCATCCGACAACTGGCGCGCCTGCTTCTGGGCAGCATTGACCTGATCGATCGAGTCCTTCATCAAAGCGCCGAAATCAACCTTTTCTCCACCCTCAGCCGGGCCCTCGCTCGGTCCTTTGCCCGCAGCAGCAGCCATTAACCGCATTTGGGCCAATACCTGGTTTATCTCCATCTCACTCATAAACAGTCTCTCCGACGGTGTATTAACCGGTGGCCGGAATAGCCACGCCCTGCTCTTTCAGTCTGGCCAGCTTGTACCTCAACGTCCGGGGACTGATCCCAAGCCGCTCTGCTGCATCCTTACGGCACCCATTGACGGCGTTAAGCGCATCAACTATCAACTGCTTCTCCCGTGCCTTGAGATCGCCGTCCAATAATTGTGCACCGTTGCTGGCTGCTGCCTTCTGGCACAGGTCCTCTGGAAGAACATCCTCAAAACAGATATCTGCCTCGGCAATCTGGCAACCACTGGCCATGATGGCGGCCCGTTGCACACAGTTTTCCAGCTCACGGACATTGCCGTTCCAGCAATGCTTCAGCAACCGCTGTTCGGCGCTGGCCGTAAAACTGATCGGCTGGTCCGGGCTATAGCGCCGCAGCATCGTTTTGGCCAGCCGCAAAATATCGCCCGGCCGCTGGCGCAACGGCAGCAGATGGATGGGAAAAACATTCAGACGGTAAAAGAGATCCTCCCGAAAGCGTCCTGAAGCGACCTCTTCGCGGAGATTGCGGTTGGTCGTTGCCAGCACCCTGACATCCAGTGATATGAGCGTATTGCCACCCAGTCGCTCCACTTCCTTTTCCTGCAGCACCCGCAATAATTTGGCCTGCAGCCCCAAATCCATCTCGGAAACTTCGTCCAGCAACAACGTCCCGCCATTGGCCTGTTCGAACTTGCCGGCACGGGATTGATGTGCACCGGTGTAAGCACCTTTTTCGTAGCCGAACAACATGGACTCCAGCATTGTCTCTGGAATGGCGGCACAGTTAATCGCGAGAAAAGGTTTCTCTGCACGAGGGGAATGACGGTGAATATAACGCGCAATCACCTCTTTGCCGGTACCCGACTCACCACTGATAAGCACCGTCGCCTGGGTGGCGGCAACCCGTCTGGCGAGCTCACACAACTGTCGGGTTTTGGGGTCTTCGGCTACCATCCCATCTGAAGCAACTTCCGGCGGACGGGCCAGCCTGCTCACCATTTCCAGAAGGACTTCGGCCTCAAAAGGCTTTAACAGATAATCCGCAGCGCCTTCCTGCATGGCTTTTACCGCATTTTCAATACTTCCATAGGCTGTAACGAGCACAAAAGGCAGTTCCGGTCTGAGCGCTTTCGCTTCCCTGAGGAGCGTATTGCCATCCATCACATCCATTTGTACATCGCTGACAATCAGATCGACCCTTTCCCTTTTCAGGCACCACAGGGCCTCTTCTCCATTACTGGCCGACAGTACCCGGTAACCAGCGTATTGAATGGTGTCACACATGGCATCGCGGAGTGCTGCATCGTCTTCAACCACCAACACCCTCGTTGAATTACTCATAGACGGCGTCTCCCTGGTTATGCCCATCAACAACAACTTCTGTACCCGAAGCCGGTTTGCTAATGGGTAGATTGATGACAAATTCGAGCCCACCCGTGGAGCGGTTAGTGGCAGAAATTTCACCACCATGCTTACTGACGGCCATTGCCACTACGGCCAGCCCCAACCCGGTACCCTGTGCTCTGGTAGTAAAAAAGGGATCAAAGATGCGTTCCAGCAATTCTTCCGGAATACCCGGGCCGTCATCGCGAAAACGGATCTGCAGCCAATCGGGATTGAGGGCCCCCACCCACAAATCAATAACCACAGGGCCTTTCGCAGCTTCAATGGCATTCATCGCCAGATTTCCCAGCACCCCGACCAGTTCGTCCAGATCACCAACCAATTCCAGACTGTTATCGACATAGGGTATCGACATCACAGCATGGTGTTGTTCAAGGGTGGGGCGAACCGTCTCTTCAAATTGCTGCAACACCTGATTGAGCAAAATGGTTTCGGTCACAGGCGTTTCGCCGCGCACAAAACTGAGCATGCTGTGGAGCAGATTACCCATATGGCCAAGACGCTCGTTAACCTTGTCCACTATCCTCTGCCGCTGCTCTGCTTTCAGGTCAGCTCTGGCCAGCTGCGCCAGGTAAAGTGTGGTGGCACTGAGGGGGGTCCGAATCTGATGGGCGAGGCGGGCAGCCATTTCCCCCAGTGCGGTGAGACGCTTCTTCCTGCCCAGTTGCTCCTGTAACTGGTGGATTTCAGACACATCCGTGATGAGCACCACATGGTCGCTGGAGCCATCGAGAAGCCGGCTGACCACTGAGATTTTTTTACCGCTGTGCAACTCCAGCTCACGACCGCTCAGCTGTTGGGAGGGGGCAGCTCTGGCCAGCACAGCTTCCCAGTATTTGCCAATCAGGGGCTCACCCAACAGTTCAAGGGCTTCGGGGTTGGCATCGCGAATAATGTACCCACTGTCCAGAATGAGGACACCGCCCGGCAAAACGGACAACAGGGAAGAGAGACGATGGGCAAGGCGTTCTTTTTCAGCCAATTCGCTCAGCCTGGCTGAACGCGCTCTGGCAAGCTCTTCGGTCAAACCGGTCACCTTGCCTTCAAGATCGCGGTAAGAGGTATCCAACTGATGGGACAGCTGATTAAACACCTTGAAAGCCTGTTCAAGCTGACTGGCTGACAGGGCTTCTGTCTGGTTCATGATCGTTACCTGCGCTACTTGCCTAAAATGGAGGGACCTGTGTCCACTCAAGTAGATCAGCAATAATCATGCCTAAAGAAAAATATATTGTTTATTAGTAGGTTAGAATTCACTCAAGGAAAAGAGTCAAAAGTTTGTCGGATCTTCCTGGCGACTGAGCCCAAACTTGCGCATTTTTTCCACCAGGGTTGTTCTCTGCAGTTTCAGCAATTTTGCACTGCGCGCCACCACCCAGCCGGACTGCTCCAGTGCCTGATTCAGCAACATACGTTCCAGTTCGAACAGATAGTCTTTCAAATCAATACCCTGAGGGGGCAAATAGACAATGTCCGGGACAGACACATTGATTGAAGTCGTCTGTGGACTGGCACTGATTTCCTGCTGCTCTGCAATCCAGTCCTGGTTCGGGCGAAATTTGTCCGGCAAATCTGACCATTTGACCAGTTTCTTTGGATACAGAATGATCAGTCGTTCGATAAGATTGGAGAGCTCGCGGACATTGCCCGGCCAGCTGTAATTACCAAGGGCCGCAATGGCACAGTCACTCAACTGGACTGAACCCCGTTTTTCCCGATCGAAACGATTGATCAATTCACGGATCAATAACGGGATATCTTCACTCCTGTCCCGCAATGGCGGCATATCGATAGGAAACACATTGAGCCGATAGTACAGATCCATACGGAATCGCCCCTCTGCCACCAGGTGATCAAGATTCTGATGTGTGGCAGCAATAATTCTGACATCTGCAGTGAGGGACTTGTTACTGCCAACACGTTCAAACGTTCGTTCCTGAAGCACCCGCAACAGTTTGACCTGCATATTCATCGGCATATCGCCGATTTCATCCAGAAACAGCGTGCCACCATCCGCTATTTCGAAACGTCCCTGACGGGAACTGATCGCACCAGTAAAAGAGCCTTTTTCATGACCAAACAATTCCGACTCCAGTAAATCAGCCGGAATCGCACCGCAGTTTACCGGCACAAAGGGTTGTTCCCGGCGATTCGAGTAATAGTGGATATTGCGGGCCACCACTTCCTTGCCAGTACCGGATTCACCGAGGACCAGCACAGACGCTTCGCTATCAGCCACCTGCTTGATCATGTCCCGTATCTGATTGATCCCTTCACTGCTTCCCACCAGATTACGATACAGCTGGCCAAATTGCTCAACCCTGCTATTTTTTGAAGAGGCTGAAAATAATTCAGCTTCCTGAAGGACACCAAGCAACAACTGGTAACTGGCAGGAAAAGGAATCGTCCCCGCAATGTGCCGGGAAATGGAGGTTGGCACCGACAGCGACTCCGCTTCCCATTTTACAAGATAACAGGGGCAGGAAAGGTTTTTCTGGTTCAGGCTATCAGCCACACTCTTCAGAACGGGAAATCCGGTTTTATCCCGAATCAGCAGTGCTAAAAGGTCATCGCCCGAGGATTCGGTCAGAAAGTTGTTGAGACGCTGCCTGTCATCAAAGACCTTAACCGGATACTCCAGAAATCGAACCAGTGCCGCTGTTTTATTCCCTTCTGCAAGGTCTTGGTCAAATACCAGCACTTGTTTTTTAAGGGCTGGCATCAGTAGTGAACTTTTGTTATTGCAGGATTTAAAGTCCGATTCGAGAACTGGCTTACATCGAACGCACCAACTGAATGGGGGTCTATCATCGAGCCATCACTCCAAAGTAGTAATTCAATAGTCTTATTGGAAAGCGCAAGCGATTCTAAAGGAGGGTCGTGCATTGTCAATATTTTGACGAGGGTTTTTACGAATGAACTGCTGCAAATCAATCTAGGGACTAGAGGATTTTCTGTAGGCAACCTCGCGCCTGTGGTGTCGGAAAATCAATTTATCCAGCCACACCTGGACCGACTCACTGAGCCCCAGGTAACGCACTCTTGCCCACCCTCTACGATAATCATCTGGGCTGCTGACCACTTCGCCATAAAAACACAGGGGCTTTGGTGTACCGCGCTGAATATAAACCTGTACAAATACGATTGAACCGGGCTCGGGAACACTCCCATCCTGCCAATCGACCTGCGCAGAAGAGACAGTCACCCGGGAAATATCGGGGATATCCAGCTGGCTGTATATCAACTGACCAACCAGATCCAACAGCAGGTTTAGCTTCAGATCCAGGCGGGCCAGCTCTTGGGAAAGCGCAGGGTTGCTGCTGTCTGATGTCTCTTTGGAAAATTCGCTGATGGCAGATACGGCCCGCGGAAAGGATTCGTTGGATTCATTGACCAACGCAAGGTGTGCTTCATCGGGCTGATAATCGATTTTTGACCAGGCAATGGAGATATTGTCGGTAAAGGAAAGGGCGCTTGCTGACTCCTCGGATTTGTCCACGTCCAAAATAAAGGCATCCTCTTATATATTTCGGCTCTGAAATGCATGGAACCAAACGGGAAACACGAGTTTAAACCCTTTTGAGTATAGATCAATCTTAAGGCACTGAGGGAAAAAGCAGCTCAGACGACAATACGAAACGTATGGGAAAAGACGTGCTCCGGCACGGAACTAACAGATCGAGAGGCTTTTTGTGTAATTAACGATTATTGCCCACCTCATGGTAACTGCCCATGGCTTTACGGTTCCGCGTGTATTCCAATCCCTGGACCATAACCTGCTCCCTTGCCACTTTTAACCGGGACATCAACTCTTCATTCAGGTGCAAAAGAGCCGCGACCGCTTCGGCGACCAGAACCGAGTCCGGCAGTCCGGAAGTTTGTGAGAAACAGACGGCGAGTCCATCCCGCCGCCGCTGTTCCAGTTTCGTCACCTCTGACCACTCGTTGTTCTCCGCGCAGCTCAGCATCTGCTTGGTAATAGTCAACACCTCAGCCAGGAGGCGACACTGATGAGCCTGGGAAAGAGATTCGTGGACGACTGCTGCAGTCATGATTGCATGCTCCTCGCCTCAGCAGGAACAGATTCCCAGCCGGCCTTGACTTCTTTTAACAGCGCACTGACTTCATCCAATACCGCTGTATCCGACGAAACACCTGCTTCCACAAGTCGCCTTTCAATATAATCGTAAAGCGAACCTAGATTTGCGGCGATCTCACCTCCCCGCTGATAATCCAGGCTGGCACGCATCCCATCCACAATGGCAATAACACTGCTGAGCAATTCACCCTTGCGGGCAATCTCATTTCGGTTGATTGCACCCTTTGCCGAAGCCAACCTGTCCAGTGCACCTTCCAGTAACTTGGCGATTAAGTGGTGAGGCGTTGCATCCACGATTCCGGTCTGCAACCCGACACTTTTATACTGGTTTAACGCTGATGCATAGTTCATTGACTACCTCTTGACTGATACTAGTTGTTTTTGTTGAGCAGCTGACCGGAGCCCGGCAAGGAGGCCAACTGCTGCGTCAGAAAATCACTGGTCGTCTGCAGTTGGGCAAGCAGAGAATCCAGTGCATTGAATTGGTTTCTATAACGAATTTCCAGAGCTTCCATCTTGCGATCAAGCACTTCCTTTTGATCACCAATACCCTCTATGCGCGACTGAATCCCCTCTGTGCGCGAATCCAGTAGGCCATCGGTCGCCAGAAAAGACGTAATCAGGGTATTCAGCTGGTATGCAATGCCACGTGAAAAATCAACTGCGCCGCGTGGTCCCGTAGAACCGTCTGCAATCAGGAGTTGCAGCCCTTCAGCTTTGCTGCCCACAGCCCCTTTTAGTGTTTGCCCCCTGCGGGGGCCCGCCCCCCCGCCGATGGTGCCCGCCACATCAATACCGGCAACACCTGCTCCGGTTGAAAATCCCAGTTGCGCAGTAGTATTGGTATCGACAGAGAGAACTTCTATTGTCGAGAAAGACCCATAATTATTAGATGTGATTTCAAAATGGTCATTGACGAATTGCACGGACACCAGGGCGCCGGCATTGACCAGCGCAGTGTCACCGTTAATCCTTGCCTGTAACTCGTCGGCAAGTTCAGCGCCCGATGCGTAATTGCCCTGGGTTAACAAAATCTCGCTGGATGTCACACCATTAACACTCAGCACCAGGCTATTATTTTCACTATCAATGTTGAGCGGAAAAAAACTTGGCGAAGCGGTTAGCTGACCACGGGTCGCCATCTGGGTAATATCGATATCATGGCTGGCGACTGCTGTCGCCGCCGTCGATGTAATATATTTTATGGTCCCGTCCGATGGCCGGCCTACTGCGGCAAAAACTCCGACGATATCATCAAAAGCATTTTCCAGCGCAGCATCAAAACGACTGCTATTAATGGCCAGCTTGCCATCGCCATCGGTGGTGATACCCAGCTCACTCAGGCTGCTGAAGGAACCACCAAAACCCTCGGCGGAATCAGTGATGGCCCGACGCACCTGACTGGCAATCGAACGGGCTGAAAAATCTCCCTGCAGTGGCCCGGCAACACCGGTCTCAGGATCATAGGCGGTGAGACTGTTAACGGTAGAAATATAGTTGTTATAACCGCTGACAAAACTCTGGATGGCGGACTTGACCGCCTCGCGGTCTTGCGCAACGGTAACGGTCACCGGGGAAGTTCCAGTGACATCCTTGAGGGTAATATCCAGCCCCTCAATAACGCCGCTGGCTCTATTCTCACTACTGCGTATGGACAACCCATTGACCGTGAACAGGGCGTCGTGGGCAGCGACTGTCTGGGCAAGATTGGTTGCACTGCCATTAAAGGACAATGCAGACAGGCCAGCACTATCCAGGTCGTTATTATCACCAGTATCAGTAACGCTTATTTCGAGACTGTTTTTCTCGCCGCCATCATCGGATCCAATCAACAAACGATAGCCAGACTCATCGTTGACGATCACTGCCGTAACGCCGATTTTTGCGCCGTTAATTGCATCCCGGACACCAGTCAAAGTGTTGTTCTCGGAATCGATGGTTATCGTCGCCGTGCCCTTTTCAGGGTTGACCGTAAAGCCATCGTAACTCTCGGGACCGGGGTCCGGAGAGGTATAGTCGGTGCTGCCAAAACGAATGGTCAGTGTTCCCGTGCCGACCAGGTCTGAAGTACTGGCATAACCGGTACTGGCCAGTGAGTGTGACGATGCCAGCTGACTGACAGACAGGCTATAACTGCCCGAAGCTGCAGTACTGTTCGCAGACGCCACAACCGCATCCGTATTACTGGAGGTCGTTGTGCGCTGGCCAAAGCTGGAGAGTTTATTCAGGCTGGAAATACTGTCCTGGAATGTAGAGAGAGCACTTTTGAGGCTGCCAAAACCCGACAGTTCTGCGGTTAGAGCGGACTCACGGGCCACCAGTCTGGTTTCTACCGGTGAGCGTTGGGCTGAAATCAACTGGGTAACCAGCGACTCAATGTCCAGTCCCGACCCTATTCCCGTCGCCGTTAACATCTGACACTTCCTACCACGGTTAAACTGAATGTCCGGTTCATACGCACGCCTTTAAAAGTTAAACCCGCAGATAAACAAGCAAACAGGGTGCCAACCAGACTCAATAAAAGAAAAAATTAACCCTCGCCCCTGACAAACAATCCCTTACTGTTTCCGGCACCGATTTCCGCCAGATAATGGGCAAGTGCAACGGCTTCTTCCCGGGGGATCTGGCGGATAATTTCCTTGGATTCACTATCGATTACGGTGACAACCGTACTACCGGTTGTCTCATCTACCTTGAATTGCAGATCACGGGAAATCTGTTGCACATAATCAGATATATGACTTACCGCTGCCACAAGCTCTACAGTGGACGACTCTCTGTTTTGTTCATCGCTTTTCTCCGGAGAAACATTGCCGCCGACGGGCAATTCTTGCCGGTCTACAGTCAATTCCATCGCTTTGACAGGTTGGCTGTTGGCAATAGCTTTCAGGGCAGGTCCGGGAATAGTTATAGATTCTGGCATGGCGGCACTCCATCAATATAAGGTGCTATGGCCGGGCAGAAAGGGGTGGCATAGCCACCCCTCTACCTGTTTGATCTTTTCAGATTGAAAAGATCATTACTGCAACAGGGCCAAAACATTCTGTGGCAGTGCGTTAGCCTGAGCCAGCATTGCCGTACCCGCCTGCTGCAGAATTTGAGCACGGGTCAACGCTGCAGTTTCTGAGGCAAAATCGGCATCCTGAATCCGCGACCTGGAAGCACTCAGGTTTTCGGAGGTCGTTTGTATACTGGCAATGACCGATTCAAAGCGGTTCTGGATCGCACCCAGAGAGGCTCGCGAGCTGTTAATCGCTGTCAGAGCACTATCCACCGACTGGATGGCAGCATTTGCACCAGCGACACTGGAGATATCCGTATTCGCCAGAGTCGTTCCCACCAGCGTGTCTGCAGTAGTGGTGCCCGCAGTCAACCCGGCATTAGCAGGTGTAGCCCCGCCGATAACCAGATCCCCGTCAGCTGAAGTAATGCTGCTGACAAGACCGCGATAGGTATCGCCAGTGGCGGCCAGACCTTCAGCCGCACCTTCTGTGCCACCTTCAGCCAGAACAATATTGCTGCCATCATCCTTGGTGATATCCAGGGTGGTGGCCGTAGGAGCAGACGCTGTATAGCCAGCGAGAGAGTTAATCAATCCCGCAATTTCAGTGGCTGTAATTGTCCCGTCTGCGCCCACTGCAGAAAGATCCAGGGCAGTACCATCAACCGACAATGTATAATCGGGAGCAACCGCTGTCACCGCCGGGGTGCCACCGGTAGTCTCGGACTCAGTCACACTGGCAGCCACACCCCCTAATGTGCTGGTGCTGGTATCAAAGGTAATGGCAGTACCATCCGCTTTGGAAAGAACCAGGTCACCACCGGCCAAGGTGCCGGAGGTGATGCTGTATGCACCTGAACTGGCTGCGATAAAGGCTGCAAAATCTGAATCGATCTCTGTTGCAATTGCACCAGTGGCGACAGTCTCGGTGTCTGCCAGGGTCACATTGACAGCCTCTACACCATCAATGGTCAGAATAAACTGTTGACCGTTGGCATCGGCTGTACCGGCAATCCCGGTAACCGTATTTTCAGTCGGCGAAGCGAGTGAACCGGCCGTGCCCACCACATCGGCAAAGGCGATACCTGTCTGGGCATTGGTAGCTGTGGCACTCAGGCCAATATCTGCAGCGGTTATCGCATCGGCAATCGCTTTTGCATCTGCCGTAGCGGAGATCGCAAAGCCATTGACAGTCAGATCACCATCAGTAAAGCCTGCCTGTACCGCTGTTCCAGGTGCCGCCATATTGGCACCAGTCGATTGACCAAGCGATGAGGTTCGTGCACTGGTGATGCTGGAAATACTGACAGTCTCCCCGGCATTGGCACCCACCTGAAAAACCTGTGAAGCAAAAGATCCATTCAGCAGCTTGACGCCATTAAAAGAACTGGTTGATGCCACCCGGTCAATTTCAGCGACCAGCTCGGCAACTTCGGCTTGAAGGGCAGCGCGGTCGCTTGAGCTGTTAGTGGCGTTGGCAGATTGCACTGACAATTCGCGAATACGTTGCAGGTTATTGGTGATCTGCGACAAATCACCCTCAGCCGTCTGTGAGAGAGATATCCCATCGTTGGCATTGCGGGCAGCCTGGTTCAGGCCCCGGATCTGGGTAGTAAAACGCTCAGAAATTGCCAAACCCGCAGCATCATCTTTTGCGCTGTTAATACGCAAGCCTGAAGAGAGGCGTTGCAGTGCTGTGCTCAAATCACCCTGGGATGAATTCAGGTTGCGCTGCGCTGTGAGCGAAGCAATATTGGTATTGATTACCTGTGCCATAACTATTTTCCTCTTTGTTTTCCTTTCCGTCTGGCAGATCAAGGCCTTTCAGACGGCTGTTTCTTCGACGCTGGAATCTCTCATCGACGACGGATACGTTGCGATCGATAACCTGTATATCGACCGACGAGGAAAGTTCTTTAGCTTTTTTTTAGAATTTTTTTCAATCCATTGATTTAAAGAAGAAAGTGTGACGGTCTCTACAGTTCAAACAACAAAATGCGATGCCTATCACAAAAGAAGGCGGACAAACCAGTATTGCCGACACAGCAACTACCTGGCCTGAAAGGAAAGCAAACAGGATGGGGCTATTACAGATAATTAAACAGGGATAATCCCTGGACTTTCACATAAGCCTGCTGGGCGGCCTGCAATGCGGTTAACTGCAGGTTAAGTTCACTGATGGCCTGCGCATAATCGAGGTCCTGCACACTGGAAAGTGTCTGCTCCAATTGCAGATTAAAGTCCTCATTCAGCGACTGCTGATTTTCCACCTGATTCTGGCGAACTCCCACGTCAGCTCTAACTGCAAGCATGTGTCCAATGGCCTGATCGAGATTATTCAATCCACGTCCCATGGCATTGTTGACCGAAGCCACTCCGGCGGGGGAATCAACCGCACTGGCCAGGGAATCTGCAATAGCCTGAATGCTGGCAAACATGCCTTCACGGGCAGAGGGAAAGACCTCAAAACGATCACCATCGACAGGGAGGCCGCCAACCTGAATGCTGGCTCCGGCAAAATTGATTTCGTCACCCTCCTGATAGTTACCGCTGGTCAACAGGGCATTGGAGGAATCCCGCACTTCATATGTCACCGGATCACCGGGAAGCGCCTGACTGAAAGTGATTGAATAAGTATCCCGAATAAAATTGCCGTCAACCGTGGCACTGCCAATTACTCCTGTGCCGGCATTGGCGGCGTCAGGCTTCACATCAAAGCGGCCATTACCGGTGGGCACAGCCATAAAGACATTAAACCCGGAATCCCTTACCGCCACCTGGGATGACTTGCCCAACTGCAGGAATCGTTGACCATCATCACCCTGGTAGGCGTACTGACCGTTTTGCCGTGTAAACGGCACTGCGTCGGCCTGAAACCCGGCAAAAATATATTCACCTTCCGAGTCTCGGGTATTGGCCAGCGACTGGAGCTGTTCAAGCAACCCTTCTATTTCCACACTCGCACTGCGGCGGGTTTCAACGGACTGGGAGGCATTGTTGGCCTGAACCACCAACTCCCTGACCCGTTGCAGCACATTGCCTACATTGGCAAGCACCGTATCTTCCAGTGCCAGCTGCCCCTCGGCCAAATTACCATTGCGCTGATACTGATCCAGCAACGCCATATCTTCATTGAGATTCAAAATCTGCACAGCCGCTACCGGATCATCTGAGGGAACCTGGATACGCTTGCCAGTAGCCAGCTGTTGTTCCGTTTTGGCCAACTTGCTCTGCTGATCAAGTATTCCCGAAATTCCCTGCTGAAAGATTTGTACACTGGATAAACGCATATTGGCACCCACCTATCGACGGACAGAGCTGAGCAAGGTCTGGAACAACTCATCGGCCACCGCAATTATCTGCGCAGCAGCCTGATAGGCCTGCTGGTAGCGGATAAGGTTTGCCGCCTCCTCGTCCAGATTCACACCCGATACACTCTCTCGCGCTGCAACCGACTGATCCAGCAGCACCTGTTCGGTGCCAAGTGCTTTTTCTGCCTGGCGGGTTTTAACCGCAACATCGGCGACCGTGCTTGCATAGGCCTCCTGATAACTGACCGTACCATTCATCAGCTCCCTGGATATTTGCAGCGAGGCCAGATTCAATACATTGCCATTGTCACCGGTACCATTGGTATTATTTTCTATGACCAGCTCATCACCAGCCTGCGGCACGCCATCGATACTGAACTCGAAGCCGGCAAGACTGAACGATTTGCCAGCACTCTCTGTGGCAGGGTTATAGGCCAAAGGACCGCCGGCCATACCGGACATATCGAAACCGGGCACCCCCGCTCCGAGTGCATCGGGGTTAAACGTCAATGTCACTGTACCGGCCAGCGGCAACCCTGATGTATCACTGACACTGAAGCCGGCAATATCGGCTGAACCCTGATTTGACAAAACCTGCTGAGCGCGGAGGGGCGATGCGGCGGCAAAATCTTCCGGCCGACTCAGCGCCACAGCAAATTGCCCGACGGCCAAACGGGTGGGCTGAATCAGAAAGCTGTCACCACTGGCGGGAATGCCGGCAGCACCAATCGTCAACCCGCCCACTGAAAATGGACCTGTACCGCTTTGACTGCTGTTATTGGTAAGGTTGGTCAAGACCCACTGGCTACCGTCAAAACGAAGATTGTAGTCATCACCGGTCAGCGCGGTGGCGTCAGTAATGGTGGCTGACACTGATGCCGACCCGGTGTTGGCAGGATGCTCTGTCGACGTTGCTGTCAGCGGCTGAAAAAAATCTCCGCCGGAATTACCGTCCAGATCAATCCCGAGCTGATGTTGCTCATTGAAAGTGGATGTCAGTCCAACGGCAATCAGTCCGAGTTGATTGGCCGCAGGATTCAGTACACCCTCCCGGAAATCCAGGACGGCACCCAGCGATCCACCACTGAGAAAACGGGTGATATCCGAGACATTGCCTCCTGCGCCGGAAATGCCAATCATGGTCTGGGTACTATCGAATGGATTACTAACGGTTTGAAACGACTCGGCATTACCGCCAACCACCAACGCCTGCCCTTTGCCAATCATCACGTTAATGGCACCATCGGATTGGGTCACGGTGGTGACTCCAACATACTTTGCCAGCTGGCTGAGCTGTTGGTCACGCTTGTCCAGCAAATCGTTCGGCACAGTTCCACCGGATTGACCCGTGGCGCTGACAATCTGCTTGTTCAGGCTGGCGATACTGGCCGCCAGTGAATTAATCTCACCTACGGTACCCTCTATCCTGGCATTGACTTCGCTATTGAGGCTGCGCAGATTGCTGTCCAGGTAGTGAAAACGGTCTGCCAGCGCTTCTGCCTGTCCGAGCAGTACCTGGCGCTCAGGCAATGATCCGGGATTGTTGGCAACATCCTGTACGGCACTGAAAAACTCCCCGAGCACAGGCGCCAGACCGGCATTATCGTTACCGAGCATGCCATCCAGCCGGGAAGACAACTGATAAAGCGTATCGAAACCGCTTTGGGAAGATGTACGGGTACGGACTTCCGAAACCAGAAACTGATCGTAAATGCGCTCTATGGAGTCCACTGTCACCCCTGAGCCAATATAATTGCCTCCACTCAGCTGGGGCGGCAAGGTATCAAAGTCAGCCCGCTGGCGACTGTATCCATCCGTATTCACATTCGCGATATTTTGCCCGGTGGTATTGATCGATTGCTGCAAGGAAAGCAGTGCCGATGTGCCGATGTTAAAAATATTTGCCACGATGCCTTATCCTGCCTGGCAGTCCAGTGAATGGACGCACTGATGGGCTAACCCTAGGTACCAGTTAGCGACTCTTTTCCGGAATTCTTTAATTGGTTAACCAGATTGCTGTAGTTACCCCTTTCCAGAATACCCAGAATTTTTTCGGCATATTTTGGATCGGTGGCATAGCCCGCCTGCTGCAACTCTGTCAGAAATGCTTTGCTGTCGGATACTTTCTCCAGCGCACCCTGATAGCGCGGATTGTTTTTCAGAAAACTCACATAGTCCTTGAACGCGGTGGACAGTGAGTCATATACCCTGAAGGCTGCTTTTTCCAGGGCTGCCAGCCCATCCCTGAACTCCATGGTATTGACAATAGAGGAATCGCCTCGCCATCCATTCCCTACCTTGATACCAAACAGATTAAAGCTGCTGCTGCCGTCTGCGGCCTGAATAACTTTCTTGCCCCAACCCGTCTCCAGCGCTGACTGAGCCACCAGAACGGCAGGGTCCAGACCGAGTTCACCGGCGGCGACCACCGCATCATCCCAGACTGCCTGTATAAACTCTTCCGGCGAAGTTGCCAGGCCATCCTGCCCTGTGGCGCTGACGGCTCGCACAACTGACTGCCTCTCTGCCGCCGGGGGAATTAACCCGGGCACGTCCCGCTGCACCCTCAATGGAGGTCGCTCAAGGGAGACCAACGGCTGCACGCCCCCCACCTCATCAATTACCGGTTCAGTCTGCGCCCCACCGCCCAATTGAGTGACAAGAATCTCTGCCAGACCAATACCACCCTGCTGTGAGAGCTCAAGCGAAATCTGCTGGTCAAACATCTGCTGATAGGTATCCAGCTGACTGCTGTCGAAAAGGCCGCCATCTACGGTGGCATCTCGCATAGACTTGAGCATCATCTGCACAAAAAGAGACTCAAACTGTCCGGCCACTTCGGAAATAGCCGTCCCTGGAGCCTCGCGAGCATGGCTGCGCAACGAGGCCAACCCCTGGATATCCATGAATGTCGACGTCATTGCCTCTGCCATGGCTAGATCACGATCAAGCGGGCACGCAGCGCACCCACACGCTCCAATGCCTCCAGAATCGCCACCAGATCACCGGGGGCGGCACCGACTTTGTTGACAGCTTCCACCAGGTCATTGAGTGTCACGCCCGCATCCAGCAGGAACATGCGGGTACCCTCTTGCTCCACCGACACTTCGGATTCGGGCGTCACCACCGTATTGCCTCTTCGGGCGAAAGGCTCCGGCTGGCTGACGTTGATGTTTTCGTTGATCGTCACAATCAGGCTGCCATGAGCCACGGCGGCGGGTTCAAGCCGAACTTCCCGGCCAATCACCACCGTGCCAGTCCGCGAGTTCACAATAACCCGGGCCGGGGCACTGGCTGGCTTTACCTGCAGATTTTCCAGCATTGAAACAAAAGCCACTTTTTCTGCCGGGTCCAGTGGTGCACGGATTTCCACAGAGCCACCATCGAGAGGCCGGGCCACCCCCTCTCCCAGAGACTCATTAATACTGGTCGCCACACGAAAAGCTGTGGTGAAATCCGCAGCATGAAGATTCATCACCAGTGAAGCATCGTGATTGAATGGGCTGACCACACCCCGTTCCACCGTTGCCCCGTTGGGGATGCGGCCGGCACTGGGCACATTGACTGTCACACTGGAGCCATCGGCACCATCTGCACCAAAGCCGCTGACTAACAGGTTGCCCTGGGCAACCGCATAGGTCTGTCCATCAGCACCCTTTAACGGCATCATCAGCAGTGACCCCCCGCGCAGACTTTTTGCATTGCCGAGTGAGGAAACCGTGACATCAATGGTCTGGCCGGGTTTCGCGAAAGGGGGCAGCTCCGCATGAACCATCACAGCCGCAACATTCTTCAACTGGAGATTGACATTGGCCGGCAGCGATACACCCAGCTTGGCAAGCATGCTCTTGACACTTTGCACGGTAAACGGTGTCTGGGTGGTCTGGTCGCCGCTGCCATCCAGACCAACCACCAGGCCATAACCAACCAACTGGTTACTGCGCACACCATTGATGGAAGCGATGTCCTTGATGCGCTCTGCAAATGCCCAGGGGGTAGAAAAAATAGAAAGCAGGCATAGAGCAACCGTACAGACTCTGGCGCTAGTACCCATGAAATTCTCCTAAAATGGCCACAGTGGACTCATAAAGAAACGCGACAACCACCCCACCATATTCACTTCCGCCGGTGCCCCGGTGCCGCCGTAGGAAATACGGGCATCGGCTACCATGGTCGAAAGAACCGTATTACTGGAGGAGATATCCACCGGGCGAACGATTCCTTTCAGGCGGATGTACTCGTGCCCCTGATTGATCTGTATCCACTTTTCACCCTGTACATAAAGGTAACCATTGGGCAGCACCCGGGCGACGGTGACAGCGATGCTACCCGTCAGACTATTGCGCTGATTACTGGCACTTTCTCCCTCAAAACCACTGGCGGAGGAAAGGTCAACCCCCAGGTCAAAGTTGGAACGGTTGCCGATAATAGGGTCTGCAATCGACGTATTACTGCTTTTGTCGAGGGTGGTGTCGCTACTCTTTGCAGCATTGGTGGCCTCTGCCAGAATCACCGTAACCACATCGCCTACCTGCCGGGCTTTGGCGTCCTCGAACAGGCTGACATTCTGCTCAGCCTGATAAATGGCACCCGTGGGCAACTGCCTGTCGGCGCTGTCCATTTCAGGCAATTCCACCGGGGCATAGTCCGGATGACTCTCCCTGGGCATGCCACTGCAGCCTGCCAGCAACGAGCCGAGCAGCATAAACAGCAAACTGAATGATGCGAACCTCATTTGCTTCACCATATCTAGAGGTTACTGGCCACATACTGGAGCATCTGATCCGTGGTAGATATTGCCTTGGAGTTCATTTCATAGGTTCGCTGCGTCTCGATCATGTTGACCAGCTCTTCTACCACATTGACATTCGAGCTCTCCACATACCCCTGAAACACTGTTCCAAGGCCATTCAGACCGGGGTTACCGGTCTGCGGTGAACCGCTGGCATTGGACTCGAGAAAGAGATTTTCTCCAATGGGCTGCAACCCCGCGGGATTCACAAAATCCGCCAACTGGATTGTCCCTACCTGGCTGACAGCGGAGGAATCCGGCTGCCTGACCGATACCGTACCGTCGGAGCCAATATTCACCGAAAGTGCATTCTCCGGCAGCGTCACCGAAGGCTGGAGAATATAGCCGGCAGACGTCACCATCTGCCCTTGATTGTCAACCTGGAAGGAACCGTCCCGGGTATAGGCCTGAGTACCATCGGGAAGCAGAATCTGGAAAAAGCCGCGTCCCTGAATGGCCATATCCAGCATATTTTCGGTTTGTGCCAGGTTCCCCTGGGTAAACAGTTTTTCTGTAGCCACTACACGGACACCCGTACCTATCATCAAGCCCGAGGGCAACTGGGTATCCTGGGAGGACTGAGCGCCCACCTGACGAACATTCTGATACAACAGATCTTCGAAAATAGCCCGGCTTCGCTTGTAACCGGTTGTGCCGGCGTTGGCCAGGTTGTTGGCAATATTTGACATCTTGGTCTGCTGGGCATCCAGCCCGGTTTTTGCAATCCACAGTGCTTGATTCATTGGTCAACTCCCTAGCTTATTCTCATCAATGCCGCAGAAGAGCTATCCAGCTCCTCGGCAGTTTTGATCATTTTTACGTGACTCTCGAACTGACGTGCCAACTCGATCATTCTCACCATGGATTCCACGGTATTCACATTGCTGCTCTCCAGCGACCCCGGGATCAGCCTTATGTTCGCGTCTTCAACTGCAGGCTCTTCCCCCTGAAGGCGAACCAGACCGTCTTCACCTTTCGTGAGCAGAGACGGGTCGGGATTTACTACTCTGATGCGATCAAATTCCACCAGAGTATTGGGATCTTCTCCGAGGGGAACGATAGAGATAGTGCCATCGGTACCAATGCCCAGTTGCGAATAAGGTGGCAAAGCAATAGGGCCCGCCTTACCGAGAACGGATTGCCCGGCACCGTTGGTTAACTGGCCGAACGAATCGATACGCAGGTCGCCACGTCGAGTCAGCGCTTCTGAACCATCCGGGGCCTGCACCGCCATCCAGCCTTCTCCATTGATCGCCACATCCAGATCACGGCCGGTAGCGGTAATCACGCCTTCACGAAAATCGACTCCCTGGCTCCTGATTCCTGCATAAGCGCGACTCTCATGACCGGCACCCGAAAGATAAGCGCTGCGTGCCGCAACCAGATCAGCACGAAAACCGGTGGTCGACGCGTTGGACAGGTTATGGCTATTCGCTGCCTGAGCCAGCATGGTTTCCCTGGCACCGGAAGCGGCTATATAGACGAAATGATCCATGGCTCAATCACTACCTGCTAGCGGATATTAATAACGGTTTGTGTAATCGCATCTTCTGTCTGAATCACCTGGGCATTTGCCTGAAAATTGCGCTGGGCAATAATCATATTCACTAACTGCTCGGTAATTTCCACATTGGAATCTTCCAGCGCCCCGGACTGAATCACCCCCAACCCGGAGCTGCCAGGTTCACCCAGGGTTGCCGCACCAGATGAGAAAGTCTCCGCCCAACTGGTACCGCCGAGAGGTTGGAGACCATTTGGGTTGGCAAACCCTGCAATAGCCACCTGTCCCAGTGCGCGAGCCTGGCCATTGGTGTAACGCGCAAAGGCAACCCCGGTATTATCAATTTCCAGCCCACGCAGCTGGCCCGTAGTAAAGCCATCCTGAACAATCGTACTGACTGCAAAATCAGACCCAAACTGAGTACCCTTGGATAAGGAAACAGTAAAGCTCTGAGCACTGGCACCTGTGGGTGCGCCTGCGGAGTTAAGGGGTGTCCAACCAGCAATATTGACCTCTACCGGCAAGGTGGCAGGATCAAATTGACCGTTTGACTGGAACGTCAGCGTATCTGGTCCAGACGTTGTCACACCATCAACCAGCGTATGAACTTCCCACTGGTTAGCCGTTGATGTTTTCACAAAAAACGTACTTAACACGTGAGGGTTGCCCAGTTCGTCGTAAATCGTTGTAGAGCTGGTGGCATTGAAAGAATTACTGTCAGGACTGGTGGGGGGCACAGCAAAAGCATCGAAGGGCCCGCCAAAAGGAACCAGCGGTGCAGTCTCTCGCGAGTCAAGATTTAGCGTAATGTCTACTGAACCAGTGGGGTTGGGCTCAATCAGGGAGGTGTCCAACTGCAAATCACCCAACTGCCCGTTGATATTTCCCAGGTTATCGGCTTGAAAAGCCTGGAGCCTCTGGCCTTCGCTCGTCACGATAAGACCTTCACGGTTCACCTGAAAGTTGCCCGCACGGGTATAAGTCGATGCGCCCTCATCGCTCAGCAAAAAGAACCCGCTACCGTTAATGGCCAGATCAAGCGCATTATTGGTGAAGCTGATATTCCCCTGGGTAAATTCCTGGGTTACTCCGGCCAGACTGACGCCTTTACCAATGGCATTACCACCAGCACCCAACAGGCTGGTGGCATACACATCAGAAAATTCCGCCCGTGATAACTTGAACCCGGTAGTGGAACTGTTTGCAATATTGTTACCGACCACCCCCAAATCCGCGCTTGCCGCCTTGATGCCCGATACTGCTGTACCAAATGCCATGTTTTATCTCCTGACCTTGCGTCACTGAATTTCCAGATTTATTTAATGAAAGCTTTTTACGGATGATATCGAGACCTGGCTACCATCCGCCAGGTTTAGCAATACGCCACTACCGTCGCCGGCCACACTGACTGACTCGACCCGCTGGCGGGGATAAACCGACACGGCTTCGTTCTGACCATCTATCCATGCCTCCGCGCTCAAACGATAGCGGCCGGGCGCAACGGTATTCCCCTCAGCATCGGTTCCATCCCAGCTGACGTTCAGGTTACCCTGCTCAGTCGCACCGAAAGATCTGCTATAAATGAGCTGGCCACTCTGATCCTGGACATAGAGCTTCAAACTGGTGGCGTCCCCAGGCAGCGCAACCGTTGCGTTGAGCTCACCCCCCTCTTCCGCCAAGTAACCCATATTTGAGCTGGTGGATACTTCCTGTCCTACCAGGCCCGCTGCCTGCAGGGCCTGATTGGCATACAACACTGACGACAGGCCGCTAAACCCGCCCTGCAGGTCCTGAATACCCGACACAGTGCCAAACTGGGCAAGCTGACTGATAAATTCCAGATTATCCATGGGCTTGGTTGGGTCCTGATTCTCAAGCTGCGTAACCAGCAGCGTCATAAAATCTTCCTGTCCCAGTTCATTGGGATTATTCTTAATGGTTTCCCCTTGCACTGTGCTGGGGAAAAGCTCTGACAGACTGGCTACGCTACTCATAATCATTCCTTCCTGATGCTTATCGCTTAACGACCCAGACTCAAGGTCCTGAGGATGAGCTGTTTGGTTGTATTCATTGCCTCGACACTGCTTTGATAGGAGCGGGAGGCAGAAATCATATTTGCCATCTCTTCTACGATGTTCACATTAGGCATGTAGATAAAACCATTTTCGTCCGCCATCGGATGCGACGGCATGTATTCCTGACGGGCCGCAAGCTTGGATTCCACCATTCCGGAAACCCGTACACCAACTGCGTCACTACTGCCACTTACCGCATCGTAAGCAGAAGTAAAAACCGGGTATCTTGCCCGGTATGCAGTCTCTGCACTGCCACTCACCACGTCGGCATTTGCCATATTGCTCGAAATGGCGTTTAACCTGACACTCTGTGCGGAGAGGGCCGTACCGGAAATATCAAAGACATTAAACAGACTCATAGTCACTCTCCACGCAGTGTCTGCAATGTGGATTTGATTCGGGCACCAAGGAAATCAAGACTGGCCTGATAGCGAATCGCGTTCTCCATAAATGCCCCATGCTCACGATCTGTTTCAACCGTATTCCCGTCCAGTGACGGCTGAACAGGAACCCGGTACATCCCCTCTTCCTTATCGATACCGTTCACGGTCATGTGGGCTTTATTGGTTTGCAACAATTCGTAGTCCCCTGTGGCCCGACCAAGCGCAGCCTGAAAATCAATGTCTTTTGCCTTGTACCCAGGAGTATCCGCATTGGCCAGATTCGCGGAGATCATTTCTGTACGCTGCGAACGCAGCGCCAGGACCGACGGAGAGATACCAAAAACTTTGTCAATTACATTCATTTATTCAAACCTCTACCCTTTTCCTATACAGATTGCGTGCCAACATATTTAATTCTTTTATTTCAATGACTTAAATAAAATTAACGGCAACACTGACAGCCGATCCATCGGCAACCCTTCACCCCGGCGGCAAAGTTTGCCGCCCATGACAACTGGCACGGTTAATGCTTAAACAAGGGGGAACTCATTATTTTCCAGAGCAAATGACAAAAATTTGGCGCTTCCAGTTGTTACCCTGCCTGCTACTGTCAGCTATCTGCCAGGGAGTTTTTTCAAATCAGGGTAATCAATCTTTGCAAAGCATCACGGATACCGTTGTTCTTGCCGGTAAAAGAAGAGCCCAGGCTCTCGGCTATGACAATGTGAAGGTCCAGGTTCGCCCTCTGGATGAACGACTAAGGTTGCCCGACTGCGAACAACCTCTGGATACCTTTATGCCACCGGGAGCCCCTTCCCTCGGTGCCGTTAATGTTGGTGTGCGCTGTGCGTCCAGCCAACCCTGGACAATTTATGTGCGCGCACATATCTCTGCCCAACGGGCAGTACCGGTGCTGGCAAGACCGTTGGCACGCAACACTATAATCAGTGAGGCCGATCTCACTGTTATTGACCAGCCCATCGATATGGCCATCAGTGGCGTTGTCTACGAAGTGGAGCAGATTATCGGGATGGAGCTAACGAGATCACTCGACGCTGGCTCCACAATAGGAGTCAATCAACTCAGACCCCCGAAAGTGATCAAACGGGGCCAACAGGTCACACTGGTCGCCGGGGCCGGTAATTTGCAGGTGCGAATGCAGGGCAAAGCCTTGGGAGACGCCACAGCGGGTGAACGTGTACGTGTAACAAACCTGAGCAGTAACCAGCAGGTGGAAGGTGTTGCCAATTCCGACGGGACTGTAAGCGTGCCATAATAGCACCCAGTATGTGCACTAAAGTTTTTCTATTTTTTGCCGCTATGATTCAGGAGAGATGGCCTACCAGCTATGAAACCTATAGAGAGTGACATGAACATCAAACCCACCAGAGCTGACCTGAACCAGGGTTCGCAGCGAGCTGGCAGCACATCCGAAAAATCACGCACCGATTCTCGGGACGGCGCATCGTCCACAGGGCAAAACGATAGCGTCACACTGACCACTGCAGCAACGGAAATGCTCAAGCTGGAAGCAAGCCTGTCCCAAATCCCTGACATTGACAGCCAGCGGGTCAATGCGATTAAAACGGCGATAGCCGATGGCCAGTATCAGATTGATACTGACAAAATTGTCAAAAAGCTGCTGCAAACCGAGCGGGACCTTTTATAACTTATGGATCACGGGTTATAGCTTATGGATCACGAGCCGGAAAAGAATTTCGCCAACTTGCTGGTTTCAGAGCTAAACCAATTGTCTTTATTGCTTGATGTTCTGACAAGAGAAACCGAAGCGCTCCTCTCAACCGATATTAGTGAGATCGAGGCTCTTACCGAGGAGAAAAACCGGTTGTTGGACTCCCAGCGCCATGCAACCCATGCCCGGGAACAATTCATGCAGAAAATGACTGGAAGCAAGGGCCGGGAGGGTATGGAAAAATTGGCCTCGGATAGTATCAACCCAAAACCGTTAATGGCCACCATTAACGATCTAAACGACCTGGCAACACGCTGCCAGGAGATAAACCGCCACAACGGCAAGCTCATTCTAAAACAACAGCGTTATGCCACCAGCGCACTCAACATTCTGCGTCAGGAAAATACCACACCCACCTACTCCAACCAGGGGGATAAGGTTTCGGCCACCAGCACACGCTCATTCGGAAAAGCCTGAGCTAATGGACACCCGGACAATGACTGACACCGTTTTTTCAGCGGATTCAATTACCGCTCTGCTGAAAAATTTTCAGCAGGCCCGGCTGCCACTACAGGTGGGATTCGGCAAAAAGAATGTTACTCACACCTCCTATCTGGTCAGCATGACAGACAACTGGTTGCATATAGACCAGCTGATCCCCAAGGAAGGCAACAAACAACTCAAACCCGGCGACGACCTGACGATACGGGTGAGCCATGGCGGCACCCTTTACCAATTCAAATCCAGACATCTGTCCCCGACCATTGAGAAAGACGGCTTTCCCTGTCACAAGATCGCCTTCCCCCAACAGCTTGATTTTTCAGAGCAACGCACCAGCTTCAGGGTGCCGATACGAAGGGAGCAGGCACCCTCGGTTAACATATTGACCCACGACGGACAAAGGCTTCGTGCGCAGCTCGAAAACATTTCAGATAACGGTCTCTGCATCAGATTACATGTACCGCAAGCGATCAGTGACACACAGCTCGTCCATTGCGAAATCAACTTTACTGACTTCGAGCCCTTATCACTCGACGCTCAGGTCAGGCACAATAAAGCCGCCCCGCAGGTACCAGCCAGCAGAATTGGTATGGAGTTCAGCTCACTATCCAGTTTAACTCGCAAACAACTCAACCAATGGTTGATGAAATTGCAACGGCATCATATCCGCACTGGCCTGCCGGCCTGAAAACCGTCAATTTTCCGTCTACCAGACAGCCGAAAAATACAAACAAATAAACTCGCCATTTATTTGTCAAAGAATATGTGATGCATCATAATGGTTTGTCGTTGTCTCATGCGCACTATCCATCAGAATTTGAGCCACTCTTCATTCGGCTTACCATGGACATATCTGTTTTATGGAAAAAGTAATACCGATAAACACTTCGCAAAACGCAGTGAAATCCTCGGCGGATCGTTCGCCAAAAAACCAACCATCTCATCAAGTGATCTCCGACAAAAACCAGTTGAGGCTTCACCAAAGGCTTCAGGGTTCACTTGATCTCGGCTCCCTGATCAATCACTTTTTCGTTTGGTTAAGCGAGCAACAACCCTTGAGTAGCGTTGAATATGTTTATCCTGATGAGGATATCTCTCTGATATCGGGGTCACTGCGGGTTCATCAGGCCCACTACACTTTGAGACTACAAAAACGTTACCTGGGGGAATTGACCATCAGCAGCCAAAAACGCTTCTCTGAACAGGATCTGTTTGTTCATGAACAAAGTATTGGTTACCTTGCTCACTACCTGAAAAATGCCCTGGACTTCCGGGCAATGGAAAAAATGGCCTTCTATGATGCGTTAACCGGTGTCATGAACAGAAAATCACTGGACGAACTACTACCCAAAGAAACCAAACGAGCTGAGCGGCATGGTTATCATCTGTCAGTCATGATGATTGATATTGATAATTTCAAAATAATCAACGATCAGGTCGGTCATATCGGCGGTGATCAGATACTAAAACACGCATCAAAAGCCATCAGGCAAGTACTGCGTATTTCGGATCTCCCCTTTCGTTTTGGAGGAGATGAATTTGTGCTGATATTACCTAACACAGATCTTGTTGGCGCCCACAGTGCCGCAAAACAGATCATGTCATCCTTAGGCAACTCGGCTGTTGAAATAAACAACCACAGCATTACGCCGAGAGTCAGTATCGGTTTGGCCTCATATCGTCATGGAGAGCATCACGAAGAGCTCATAAGACGATCTGATCAGGCACTCTACGATGCAAAAAAGAATGGTCGGAATTGCATTTGTTGATTTCTACTTCGTTAATTATAAATTAACGAAGCCAGTAGCTGATCAAATTCAGTAAGCGTTTTTCTCGTCCTCTCTGAAAAAGCAATGTAGAACTCACATTGTCAGCATGTGTTACCATGTCATATTGTTTTAATTACCTCTTTAGCACTCAATAAAATCAAACTGGCTAAACATGATTTATTGTCTGCAAATCGCCATTCCATAGGGAGCAAACATTTATCCACTGCGCCCATAAAGTTAAAAGGCAAAGAAATATTGTGAAAGGGGAAAATCTGGACAAAAGAAAATTTAGCGGAAACCGGGTCATTGCCAGATGTGAGATAACCCTCAAGAATCTGGACCCATTCGCTTTTCATGAGGCCACCAAGTCTGGCCATATGGTGTTAAACATCAGGGGTGGTTGCCTCTATCTGAATGAAGGGGCAACGGAAAAAGTTCTGGAGAAAATGTTTCCCGATGGCAAGAACACTGTGTTTAAGGAAATCAGACTATTTTCTGATTTGGACGACGTGATTGTCATCAGAGACATCAAAGCTGCTTTTCTCAGGATCCGGCGGGGTAAAAAAAGAGCGGGCATAGTTGTCCGCTTTGTAGATATTTCAGAAGAGCACCTCGACGAACTCAGCAGCCTCATAAATCGTCTTCCCTTAATTGAGGGTGACGAAGAAGCAGTACTTCCCTCCGAAAATGCCATTAAGCCGACCTAGCCAGATATCTTGGCTGGCATGACATGATTCTAATCACTATTAGCGCCCCACCCTGTGGATCTTTTGGGAAGAGAAATGGCGATAGTAGTGAGGAAGGTCTCAGATCAGGCAACCTGGACCGGAATAGTATTTGACGCCCGAACAATTTTGTTGCATTCGTCCAGATAAACCAGTTTAGGCTTGTGCCGAATCAACTCTTCTTCGGTGTATTGGGCATAAGTGGCAATAATAAGACGATCGCCCACCTGACACTTGCGGGCTGCAGCGCCATTCACAGAAATAATACCGGAGCCGTGTTCTGCACAAATAATGTAGGTAGTGAACCGTTCACCATTGTTTACATTGTAGATGTCGATCTGCTCAAACTCTCTCAGCCCCGCCATCTCCAGCAGGTTGGCATCAATAGCACAAGAACCATCGTACCAGAGCTCCGCGTGGGTAACACTGGCCATATGAAGTTTGCCTTTAAGCATGGTGTTCAGCATAAAGCGATTCCTCTAGTTCAGGGAAATATTATCAATTAAGCGGGCCCCGGACGTGTACATGGCGCCGAGAACAGTAATGTCCTGATCGTCATCTGCCGCCATTTGCAGTGTCTTGCTATTGCAGACACTGATGTAGTCGGCCCTGAAGCCAACGCCCTCAATCTGCTCACTGGCCTGTTTTTCAAGGGTCTTGTAATCACGATTACCCGCGTTTATCTGGCTCACAATCCAGTTGAGGCTGAGATACAGCTGATTGGCTTTGGGCCGTTCTTCGGGTGTCAAAAAACTGTTCCGGGAACTCATTGCCAGACCATCCGGCTCACGGTGGATCGGCGCCCCGGTAACCACGACGGGGACACAGAGATCTTCTGTCATACGACGGATCACGGCCAGCTGTTGGAAATCCTTCATCCCGAAAACTGCCTCGTCCGGTTGTACGATGTTGAACAGCTTGGTCACTACGGTGGTGACGCCCTCAAAGTGTCCCGGACGACTGGCACCACAGAGAACATCTGTCATAGTCGGGCAAATCACCCGGGTTTGTGTATCGAGGCCATTGGGATACATTTCCTGATCATTGGGATGAAATAGAAAATCACAACCGGCGTCGCGCAAACGACCAGAGTCAGCTTCAAGCGTACGGGGGTACTTATCCCAATCCTCGTTGAGACCAAACTGCAGCCCATTGACGAAAATGGAACAGACCACAACATCATTGGTCTGCTGTGCCTGTTTGATCAATGCAATATGTGCATCGTGCAAATTCCCCATGGTCGGTACAAAGCCGATTCGCTTTCCTGTGCTCCTCGCCGCTACCAGTGACTGGCGAAGGCCATTTACCGTATGAAAAATCTGCATAAGCTATCCGGAAAAGTCTGTAGGAACAAAATCGCTCAATCCTGAGCAAAATAATCTCTGGCAAGGTTTTCAAAGCGGGTGTATTTGCCAAGAAATGTCAGCTTGCAGGTGCCGATGGGGCCATTTCTCTGCTTGCCAATGATGATTTCGGCCACGCCCTTGTCGGGACTTTCTTCATTGTAGACTTCGTCGCGGTAGATAAAGACGACCACATCGGCATCCTGCTCAATGGCACCGGATTCACGCAAGTCCGAATTGATCGGGCGCTTGTTCGGGCGGTTTTCAAGATTACGGCTGAGCTGGGACAGGGCAATTACCGGGCAGTTGAACTCCCGGGCAATATTTTTCAGCTCCCGGGATATCTGTGAGATCTCATTGGTTCGATTTTCGGTGGCGACGCTGCCACTCATTAACTGCAGGTAGTCCACCAAGACCATGCCGGGCTGACCGTGTTCACGGGTCACCTGCCTGATCCGATTGCGCAGCTCCATGGGAGTGATACCCGGCGTGTCGTCGATAAACAGCGGTCGGTCCTTGAGGCGAGAGGCTGCACTGGACAGTCGCGGCCAATCATCTTCTGACAGGTTCCCGGCCCGCAATTTTGTTTGATCAATCTTGCCGAGGGAGGACATCATCCGCATAATCAGCTGGCTAGCTGGCATCTCCATGCTAAAGACCAGCACCGGCTTTTCCTGATGCAACACCGCGTGCTCTGCCATGTTCATGGCAAACGAAGTCTTACCCATTGAGGGTCGGCCTGCAACAATCACCAGATCCGATGGCTGCCAGCCGGATGTTTTCTCATCGAGATCGGCAAATCCGGTACTCAACCCGGTAATGTCAGCATCGCTGTTGAAAAGCTGGTCAATTCGCTCAACCACTTCTTTAAGCAGCTCATTAACCGATAAAAATCCACCCTGGTTGGGCCGGCTTTCGATAATCGCAACCAGTCTTTTTTCTGCCTCCGCCAGCAGCTTGTTACTGTCCCAACCCAACGGATTGTAGCCTTTTTTGACGATATCACTGGCAGCGGTAATCAGCTGCCGGATAATGGAGCGCTCCAGCACGATTTGTGCGTAAGCGTTGATATTTGCAGAACTGGGGGTATTGTTCGAGAGCTCAACCAGATAGGAAGAACCACCTATCTGATCTAGCTGTCGGTTATTCTGCAGGGTTTCGGAGAGAGTAATGATATCCAGCGGCTTCTGCTCGGCATTGAGCTGTCGCATGGTCTGGAAAATCAGTTGATGGTCGTTGGCAAAAAAATCTTTATCCGATATCAGCGAAGCAACAGCATCAAAGCCACTATTGCTGAGCATCAGGCCACCAAGAACTGCCTGTTCCGCTTCAATTGAATGCGGCAATTGCTGTTCCAGTGCTTCTCTATCTTCAACCATCTGACCCATCACCCGCCAACACGGAAACGGCACTGCCATGAGAAATGGAGTGCCGTGTTGTTACCAATTGTGATATCGCCTGAAACTGCCGACTTACTCAGCGATGACAGACAATTTAATCGGCTGGGTTACCTCAGCATGCAGTTGAATATCAACTTCATATTCACCAATTTCACGCAGGGCCCCTTCAGGCAACTTCACTTCGCTTTTGCTCACCTCGACACCGGCGGCGGTCACTGCGTCCGCAATGTCACGTGTACCGATGGAGCCAAACAATTTGCCTTCATCGCCTGAATTGGCGGCAATGACAATGGCTGGCAATGCAGCCAGTTGTTGGCCACGGGCTTCAGCGGCCGTGCGCTGCTCCAGTGCGGCAGCTTCAAGCTCGGCACGCTTGGCCTCGAACTCTGCCATATTGGCATTAGTGGCAAACACGGCTTTATTTTGTGGAATAAGATAGTTCCGGCCATAACCGGCCTTAACGTTCACTTTGTCACCAATGCTGCCAAGCTTGCCGACTTTTTCCAGAAGAATCACTTCCATCTCGAATATCCTCTCACTATTAATCTGTTGACACCGCCGGTTGGAAAACTAGTTTTTATCCTTCACCAGCCTGGTGCGTATGTTCAAAATACTGTCCAGCAAACCCAACCCGACCAGTACCAAACTCAGTGGGCCGATAATCACCAGCCCCACATAAAAAACTGCCAGCCAGTGCACGCCGACCTGGTAATGCATCACAGTAAAGTGAACCAGACCGATGCCCCCTAAAAATAAAGGCAATCCCAGCAATCCCGCCCAACTGCCGTACTCCTGAGGAGCCAGGTAACAGGCTGTCACACCCATAACCAATGACAGCGCCACCGCGGGAGAAAAGCGCAATTGATGAAACTCCCGCTGGAAACCTCCCTGGTTATACAACGCAGCCTGCCACCAACGTGCCAGTACCAAACAAGCGGCTGATGTCAGTGCTACCACATAAGCAATGACACCGAGCAAAAAAGTACGTCCCGGTTGAAATGGCGCAGCCCCGGTTTCACTTTGCTGCTGTAGTTGACTGAACATGCCGGCAACAAGTGCTTCCAACTCCCGGGCCGAATCGCTAAAAAGCAGATTGAGCACCACACTACCAATTGCACTGATAAACACCAACACCAACAGCGTTCGCGACCAGGACTGTGTCTGCCTCAACACCACCGATGACACCAAAACCGCCACCATGCCTGCCGAGGTGGCCAGGGTTATCATGGGACTGACACCACTGACGTAAAATGCAATCAGAAGAGGCAAGCAGCCCCACAACAAAATCAGACAACCCTCAGCGAACCCTTTACTCAGAGTCACCAGGCTGACCGTAGCCGGACTGAGCAGCGGCAGCAGGCTGCCAAAAAAGGCCACCACTGACGCCTGTATCCGTCCGCGCATGATGTACTGAGCCAGTGCCCGCATCAGCTGGTGCTACGAATTACTGGTGGCTGTCCGTATAAGGCAGTAATGCCAGTAAGCGCGCGCGCTTGATAGCAGTGGATAGCTGACGCTGATACTTGGCCTTGGTACCGGTAATACGGCTTGGCACAATTTTTCCAGTTTCAGAGACATACTGCTTCAGTGTTTCCAGATCTTTATAATCGATTTCCGGAGCACCTTCGGCACTGAAACGGCAGAATTTACGACGACGATTGAAACGGGCCATCTTTACTTCTCCTCTTCCGCTACTTCTTCTGACGGCGCATCAGCTGCATCATCGGCATAAGACGTGTCATCATCGTTGTCTGAATTATCAGCGGATGGGGCGCGTTGTCCCTCATCAGTACGCTGACTGTCAGATGCCGTTTCTTCAGTTCGGGTATCGCGACGATCGCTGCGGTGATCTGACTTCTCCGCTTTCATGATCGGTGAGTCACCCGTCACAGCTTCATCGCAGCTGAAGATTGCGCTGCGGATTACCGCATCGTTGTAACGAAATGCAGAACTCAGCTCATCCAGAACATCCTGACCACATTCAATGTTCATCAGGACATAATGAGCTTTGTGAATCTTGTTGATTGGATAGGCCAGTTGGCGGCGGCCCCAGTCCTCGAGTCGATGTACCGTTCCGTTGCCGGTGGCAATGGTGCTGTTGTAACGCTCGATCATCCCGGGAACCTGTTCACTCTGGTCCGGGTGAACCATAAATACGATTTCGTAGTGACGCATTGTCTCTCCCTACGGGTTATAGCTGCCCACCCAGTGCGGTGCAGCAAGGAGTATTGGCCCGATACAGACCAAGGGCGGGCATTCTACGGGTATGGCACTGCTATTTCAAGCGACATTTCAGGGAGTTACAGGGAGTATTTTCCAATCCCTAAATGAGTCTGAAGGCCGGGATTGAGTCAACCTGTGTTGAGGGTCCGTCCATAAATGGTTTTGAAGAGTATGTGGCGGGCTT
>PANQ01000020.1 GCA_002707685.1 Porticoccus sp.
CCTTGATGCCCCCGTCGAGAATGCACACCTGCGAGTGACCAAAATAACGCAACAGCCACCACAGGCGAGCGGCACCTGCCAGTCGGTTGTCATCATAGGCAATCACTAGTGAATCGCTGTTTACACCGGATGCGCGCATGCGATTCGTGAACGTTTCCGGATCCGGTAGCGGGTGTCGACCACCGTGTAGCCCCCTAGGACCAGATAAATCTTTTTCCATATCCAGATGAACAGCGCCGGGAATGTGGCCCCGTTGATAGACACTCAGTCCCTCACCGGGATCCGTCAGCGAAAACCGGCAATCAAAAATGATCACCTTGTCGCCAGGTTGCTGGTGAAGTTGTTCCACACCGATAAGCCAACGTTTCATCCATTGTCTCCGCATAGGTGATATTTCACATTATCATAGTGCCAAATATCCGATGGATTTACGGGTATTTATTTGCATCATCCACAGTCTGCCCCTAACCTTGCCAGCCCCTATCAGGAACAACGGACTTGCCATGCTGAGATTGATTTTTCCGATCTGTGCGTTGCTGGCCAGTATTGCACTATTGCTGGTGGGCAGTGGCTTGCTCAATACCCTGCTGGCCCTGCGCGGCACAATTGAAGGCTATTCAGATAGTATGCTGGGCGTCATCATGTCCGGCTATTTTTTCGGCTTTTTTGTCGGCACCCACCTGGCATTGCCCTTGATCAATCGCATTGGTCATATTCGTACGTTTGCCTTTTGTGCGGCATTTACTGCCTGCTTTTCCCTCTTGCATGTACTGTTTCTGAATCCCTACATCTGGCTGCTGTTGAGAATCATGACAGGTGCCAGTCTGGTCATTCTCTATACCGTGATTGAGAGCTGGTTGAATGGTCAGACATCCCCGGAGAACAGGGGCCGTGTCTTTGCCATTTATATGATGGTGACACTGACTGCCCTGGCGCTGGCGCAACAATTTCTCCACCTGGCTTCGCCAACCGCTTTTACGCTGTTTGCCGTGACTGCCATTCTGATTTGCGTCAGTGTGACGGCAATCACCTGGACGCGGATGGCACAGCCGGTATTCTCCGACGCCCCGAAAATGAAGCTGAAAAGGTTGTGGGGGTTGGCACCGGTAGCGTTGATGGCCGCGGTGTTTTCTGGACTCTCCATGGGTGCTTTCTGGGGTATGGGTGCGCTCTATGCCGGTCGTGTGGGTCTCGATAATAGTGGTATTGCCACCTTCATCAGCTGCGTGATTATCGGTGGTGCTATTTTTCAATACCCACTGGGTCGTTATTCTGACCGCCATGACCGTCGCCGGGTGCTGGCATTTGCCAGCGCCCTGGCTGCCAGTGCTGCACTGTTGATGTCCTTTTTTTCCAATATGATGGGGCTGTTTCTGGCCGCTTCAGTCCTTTACGGCGGGATGGCATTTTTCATCTATCCAGTGGCAGTAGCACATCTGGTGGATCATCTGGATCACGACGATATTTTGCCCGGTGGCAGCACCCTGTTGTTGATTCACGGGATTGGTGCTGCGTTTGGGCCGGCGTTGGCTGGGCAGCTCATGGATTCCCTCGGTCCCCATGCGCTGCCGGTATTTTTTGCGATGATACAGATGTTGTTGGCGCTATATACAGTCATCAAACTTCGCGAGGTGCAAGTGGAGGTACTGGAAAATGCCGGACAGTTTGTTGCCATGGTTCGCACCACGCCCTCGGCATTGGAGATGATGCCCGACGAGCCTGTTGAGGCTGAACCCAATACAGAGACTGATCACTCGAGGTGATATTCACGGTTGTTGTGCGATGGCATAAGCAGCCCGTCAGGCGGGTGGTTGAGTACCCTGGAAAAATGGATCAGGTGAGCTAATGGTTGTTCTATGGATGATGGGCGCGCTGCTGTCACTGTCTCTGATGGCGGTGGGGGCACGGGAGCTATCCGGTAGTGTCGATACATTCCAGACCCTGTTTATTCGCAGTGTGATTGGTCTGGCGATCATTTCTGTGATTATTTACCGGGTTGGTGGCAAGAAGCACTTCATCACACAGCGGCCAAAACTCCACATTGTAAGAAACCTGTTTCACTTTGGTGGCCAGTATGGCTGGTTTCTGGGTATTGGTCTGTTGCCGCTGGCCCAGGTATTTGCGTTGGAGTTCACAGTGCCCTTTTGGGTGGCCATTATTGCGGCTGTGTTTCTGGGCGAGCAGCTGACGGCGAGGCGCATGCTGGCAGTGGCATTGGGGGTCACCGGTGTGGTGGTTATTCTCAAGCCGGGCATTGAGATGCTTGAGCTGGCCTCACTGGTCGTGTTGGCTTCGGCGCTCAGCTTTTCATGTGCGTATGTGGCCACCAAATCGTTGTCTCGAAGCGAACATCCATTGACGGTCTTGTTCTATATGTGTCTGGTGCAAATGCCGGTCAGCCTGATCCTGGCTTTGCCCAATTGGAGCCTGCCGCGTGATCCCGAGCAATGGTGGTGGCTTTTTATTGTCGGTGTGACGGCGCTGACGGCCCACTTCTGCATCACCACAGCCATGAAAACATCGGATGCGGGTATCGTCGTGACACTGGACTTTTTGCGTTTACCGTTAATCGGATTAGTGGGTATTCTGTTTTATCGCGAGGCTTTTGATATGGTGCTGTTGTTGGGGGCGGGTTTGATGCTTGCGGGCAATCTGATCAATATTTACCGGCCCAGAAAGCAACGGGCGCTGTTGGTTGATACCGTGGCTGCCGATAAAGAATAATGATACTTAAATAGTAATTGTTAACCAGTGAGAGAGCGCATGACTAAAATGATGGGTGGTACCCGCCTCAGTGCATTGATTCTGGGCGTTGCAATGATCGCCGGGTTGGTCTCACTGGGTTACCTGCTGGGCAATGCACTTATTCAAATCAAGGAATACGAACGAAGCGTCAATGTTAAGGGGCTATCCGAGCGGGAATACCCTGCAGATGTGGTTATCTGGCCGATAGTGTTTGCTGAGGCGAGCAATGATCTGGAGCAGCTTTATATCTCAATCGAGGACAGTACCGACAAAATCCGCCAGTTCCTGCTGGATAGTGGGTTGGAGACCAGCGAGGTCAGTGTCTCTCTGCCGGCAATTACCGATAAGTCAGCCCGGGAATATGACAGTGGTGCCCGCGCTGAATTCCGGTTCACTGCCAACCAGACGGTGACTATTTATTCCTCCCGGGTGGATCAGGTCAGGTCTCTGATGGCCTCTCTTTCTGAGTTGGGAAAGCAGGGTATCGTATTTACCGGGGGGAACTATCAGAGCCGCCCCGAGTTTCTTTTTACCCGGTTAAACGAGGTGAAACCGGCGATGATCGAGGAGGCGACCCGTGAGGCACGCCAGGTGGCGGAAAAATTTGCAGAAGATTCACAGAGCAAGCTGGGCAAAATCAAGCGTGCGTCACAGGGACAGTTCAGTATCTCGCCAAGAGATACCAATAATCCTCACATCATGAAAGTCAGGGTGGTATCGACAATAGAGTACTATCTATCGGACTGATTTTTGCTATTTAAGTCTGTGCTGTTGTCGGTGTTGGTATTGCGGAGAGCAGTTTGCGGCTGTAGACGTGCTGCGGGTTGACGAACAGCGACTCGGTTTCTGCCATTTCCACCAGCTCGCCACGGTGCATCACGGCGATACGGTCTGCGATATAGCGCACTACGGACAGATCGTGGGAAATAAACAGCATGGTCAGGTTGTGCTTCTCCACCAGCGCCAGAATCAAGGCCAGTATTTGCGCCTGAATCGTCACGTCCAGCGCCGAAACCGGTTCATCGGCGATAATCAATTCCGGTTTGGTGGCAATGGCCCGGCCAATCGCGATGCGCTGCCGTTGGCCCCCTGAAAACTCGTGGGGATATTTGCGAATCGCCGTTCTGGCCAGTCCCACATCGTCCATCAGTGCCAATACCTGTGCTGTGACGGTTTTTCGGGTTGCCAGGCCGTGGTAGAGCAGCGGTTCTGCGAGGCAGTCAAAGACGGTCATGCGAGGGTTGAGGGATGCGTAGGGGTCCTGAAAAATCATCTGCATCCGGCGGCGCAGTGGAGTCATTCGTTTCTGCCGGAGGCCTACCAGATCCGTGCCATCAAATATCACACTGCCACGGGTCACCGGCACCAACTGCAATATGGATCTGCCCAGTGTTGATTTGCCGGATCCGGACTCACCCACCAGCCCGAGAATCTCACCGCGCTGAATAGTCAGTGATACCTCATTTACAGCTTTTTTGTCCGCTTTCTGTCGGCTGAGCCAGCCTCCGCTGTTATCCGCGAAGCAGGTGGTCAAGCGGTCAATCTGCAGCAATGGTTGATCGCTGGGCTGAGGCGGATGGGATTTGCTGCCCGACGGAATCGATGCCAGTAATGTCCTGGTATAGTCTGAACGGGGTTTCTGGAAAATATCATTGACCGGCCCTGTCTCAACGATTCTGCCTTCCTTCATCACGGCCACCCGGTCTGCCAGGCCGGCCACAACGGCGAGGTCGTGGCTGATAAAAATGACGGCGATATTGCGCCGTTTTTGCAGTGCCTTGATTAGGGAGAGGATCTGAGCCTGTATGGTCACATCGAGTGCGGTGGTCGGCTCATCACAGATCAGCAGTTTTGGTTCGGCAATCATCGCCATGGCGATCATTACCCGTTGGCGCATCCCACCCGAGAACTCGTGCGGGTAGCTGTGAATGCGTGTTTCCGGGTCAGCAATACCGACTTCGTCGAGCATCTTTACAGCGCGTTTCAGGGCCTGCTGACGGTTCAGGTTTCGATGGTATAAAAGTGGTTCAATCAACTGTTCGCCCACGGTCAGGTAGGGGTTTAGCGATGTCATGGGATCCTGGAAAATGATTCCGATTTCGTTGCCTCTGATCCGGCGCAGAATGTCCGGTTGCATGCTCAACAAGTCCCGGCCTTCAAAGAGCGCAGTCCCCGACTCAATTTTTCCCGGCGGTTGGGGTATCAAGTTCAACAGGCTGTAACAGGCCACTGATTTGCCTGATCCGGATTCACCGACGATGGCCAGTATTTCCCCTTGATCCACGGAAAAACTGATGCCGTCCACCGCTCTCATTTGCCCAGCACGGGTATGAAAGTGAACAGCCAGATTTTCAATACTTAGAAGCGTCATATATTTAATAATCAATAAGTTAATAATTTATTGTGATAAATCACTTAAATAATAAGCTGGCCCGACTAATCTTTTGATGCCCTGGGGTCCAGTGCATCCCGCAGGCCATCACCCAGGAAGTTGAGTGCGAACAGCGTGATGGATAATGCCAGCCCCGGGAAGATCAGCAGCCAGGGGTATTCCTCCATGCTCTCGACGCCGTGAGAAATCAGTAATCCCCAGGAGCTCTGGGGTGGTTGGATGCCCAGCCCGAGAAAACTCAGGAAGGCTTCCAGCAGCATGACATTGGGAATGGTCAGGGTGGTGTAGACAATGACCGGGCCCAGTGTATTCGGGATCAGGTGCCGGCGAATGATGATCCAGCGGGACAGGCCCATCGAGAAAGCCGCCTCAATAAATTCCTGATGGCGGAGATTCTGTACCTGTCCCCGGACTATGCGCGCCATGGTGAGCCATTCCACCGCACCAATCGCCAGGAACAGCAACAGAATATTGCGGCCGAATACCACCATGAGCAGCACGATGAAGATCATAAAGGGCAGGGCATAGAGAATATCCACCAGTCGCATCATTACGGCATCGACCCGCCCGCCGGCATAGCCTGCCACGGTGCCCCAGAGCACGCCGATCACCAGAGCCACGCCAGTGGCAACAAAACCCACCAGCAGCGAGACACGGCTCCCGTACATAATGCGGGTGAGCATATCCCGACCAAAAATGTCTGTGCCGAGCCAGTGTGCTGCCGAAGGCGGTGAGGCACCCAGTTGCAGGTCTTGCTGCTCATAGCCGTAGGGTGCAATCCAGGGTGTCAGCAATGCGATGACACAGAAAAACACCATGACACCCAGGCCAAACAGGGCCATGTGATTTTTGCACAAGCGTATCCAGCCATCACGCCAGAGCGATGAGCCTTGTTCCTGAGTCAAGGTGGCTGAATGGGGATTTTCCATCAGCGGGACCTGCTCAGTTGGTGACGCATTTTTGGATTGATCCATACAGCAATAATGTCGGCGAGCAAATTAAACAGGACGATCAGCGTCGCGAAAAAGACCGTTGTGCCGAGAATCATGGTGTAGTCACGGTTGAAGGCCGCCTGCACATAAAACCGACCGAGGCCGGGGATCTGGAAGATGGTTTCCACCACAAAGGAACCGCTCAGCAGTCCCGCGAACGCCGGTCCGAGAAAGGCCACCACGGGTATCAGTCCGCCGCGCAGGGCGTGTTTCAGTACCACTACCCGTTCCGGCAGGCCTTTGGCCCGGGCGGTGCGAATATAGTCCTGGGACATCACTTCCAGCATGCCGCCGCGACTCAGTCTTGCGATGTAGGCGGCGTAACCGGTACCCAGGGTGATCGCCGGCAACACCTTGTCGCCGGCAAGCTCACCCCAGCCGGATACCGGCAGCCACTCCAGCCAGATACCGAACACCAGCACCAGCAATGGCCCCATCAGAAAAGAGGGCATACAGATACCCAACATGGCCGCCGACATGGGCAGGTAATCCTGGGGAGTATTGGGACGCAGCGCGGCTATCACGCCGGCACAGACACCGATCAGGATAGCCACCAGCATGGCATAAAATGCCAGTTCAGCAGTGATGGGCAGCCCCCCGGCAATCAATTCGTTGACACTTCGCCCCGGGTAGCGGAAGGAGGGGCCAAATTCACCTTGGGCCAGGTCCCCCAGGTAGCTCAGGTATTGTTGCCAGATTGGCTGGTCGAGCCGGTACTGGGCTTCAAGCGCCCTGACCACTTCCGGCGGCACAGCCTTTTCCGCACTGAACGGACCGCCCGGCGCACATCTCACCAACAGGAAGGTGACTGTAATAACCACCAGTAATACCGGAATGGCTTGTAATAACCGACTCAGAATAAAGCGCAGCATCAGTCTGGCAACTCTGCAGCCGACTTCTTATCGAGAGAAAGGTTATCGAGAGACAGGTTTTTGTACAGGGTATAGTCGAGGATATTCGGCTCAAGCCCTTTAACAGCAGGGTTTACCAGACTTTTACTGGTGTAGATGTGAATCGGGATAATCGGCATATCCTCTAGCAACAGCGCTTCGGCCTCCCGCATCAGACGATAGCGCTGTTCGCGGGTCTCCGCTCTGGGGGCTTCCTCCAGGATCAGCTGGTCGAAGCGGGCGCTGGACCAGCCGGTGCGGTTATTGCCGCCATCGGTTATCCACATATCGAGAAAGGTGTTGGGGTCCACGTAATCGCCAATCCAGCCGGCGCGGGCAATGCCATAGTTTCCACCGTTAACCGAGTTCAGAAACACCTTCCAGTCCTGGTTGTGGAGATTCACCTTGATGCCCAGCTCCTTGTACCACATTTGCTGTATGGCCACGGCAATTTTATGGTGCCCCTCTGAGGTATTGAACAGCAACTCGGTGACCGGAAAATCTTCTCCTCCGGGATAACCCGCCTCCGCCATCAGTGCCCGCGCCCGGTCGGGGTCATAGGTGAAGCCATCCGGGGCGGTGTAGCCCAGCGTATCCGGTGGCGTAAAAGTGTAGGCCGGCAGTTCATCGCCCTTCGTGACCTGCTGGACAATTGCGTCCCGGTCAATACTCATGGCCAGCGCCCGACGGACCCGTTTGTCGCTGAGGTGTGGCATTTCAGTATTGATGCGATAGAAATAATTGCCGAGATACGGATAGGTGTGCAGCAGTTCGGGATGCTCCCGCCGGTAGACCGCCAGTTTATCGATCGGCACGGTGGCGGTGCGGTGCAGTTGCCCGGAGCGAAACATCCGTTCCTCGGTAGTGATGTTTTCCGTGGGGTAGAAGTGGATGGCATTGAGCGACACGTTTTCAGCGTCCCAGTAATGGGGGTTCTTTTCCACAATAACCCGTTTGAAGAGTTGCCATTCGGTCAGGGAGAAAGGGCCATTGCCGACAAAATTGCCGGGGCGTGTCCAGAGGCTGCCCCGTTGGTCGGGCGGGCCAAATTTTTCAATGGTGGCGCGATGCAGTGGAAAGTAACTGTAATGGTCGAGCAATTGCAGGAAGTAGGGCGTTGGGTTGGCCAGCTCAACCTCCAGCGTATGGTCGTCGACAACATTGATACCCACGGCGGAAAAATCCGTCAACTCCTGCCTGAAATACGCTTCCGCATTTTTGATGGCAAACAGCATGTAGGCGTATTGATTGCCGAGCGCGGGCTGCAGTGCCCGCCACCAGGACCAGGCGAAATCCTGGGCCGTGACGGGATCGCCGTTGGACCAGCGTGCATCATCGCGCAGGTAAAACCGGTAGCGCATGCCATCGGCGCTGATCTCCCAACGGGTTGCTACGCCGGGAATCGGTTCCAGTGTTGAAGGGTCTTTCAGCACGAGCCCTTCAAGGAGGGCCGTGAGAATATTGTGCTCGGGAACCCCCGTGACAATATGCGGGTCCAGTTCCTGGGGGTCAGTGCCATTGCCCAGGTGGAGAATTCCCAGTCGGTTACCGCTGGCGGTGTTGCTCTCTCCCTGACCACAGGCCATTAGCAATAGGCTGAGCAGGATGCTGACAGAGGCCATTTTCAAAAGGGGCATAGATTGCTCAATAGCGTGATAGGAGACAGGCTATGTTAGGCAAGGACGGCATTGAGTGCCAGCCCCGATCATGGTTGAAATAGCGGTTGCGAAGGACCATAATGCCCACCCTTCGGGAGTTCTGTACAAGACTCCGATTCTTTATGGTGACCTCTGCCGGTCCCCTCGCAATGATCAGCTGTGAACCCCGCCAGGCCCGGAAGGGAGCAACGGTAGCAGTGACATCGTGTGCCGTGGTGCGGCTGGCAGGGGAAGCCACCAGTTTATTTTTAAATACCGTTTAATCAGAAAGCCCGGCGCAGACTCGCGAATAGGACCTGTTTTTTAGGAAAAATAAATCCCCGACCACTACCCGAGCACCTGGAGAAGCGACCATGCTCAGATTGTAGCCGGGGACCAGTCGTGTCATACGTGCTTTGCCCTGTTATCTATGCGGCATCGACGTTCAGGGTCTCGTTGATCAGTTTGTTAAGCTCCGGTATGCAGGAGCCACAGTTGGTACCGCAGTTAAGTTGTTCTCCCAGTGCTTTTGTGGAATTTGCCCCATCAACAATGGCTGCCAGGATCTGTTTTTCGCCGACCTCAAAGCAGGCGCATATCAATTTGCCCCGGTCGGGCTGGTTCATGTCGATCCCTGCCAGCAATTGCCACGGGGAGGACGTTATCTCCCGGCTGAGCAATCCCTGTAACCAGCTTGTTGCCGGCATCAGTGACAGACTGTGATGACTGAAGATGGCCATTTGTACCAATGCGCCTTCGTAGCAGATAAAACGCTCGTCCCTATGTTCGGTATCGGAGTATTGGGCGCAGTTGCCGGTATACCCCTGCTGTCTGATAAAGGCTTGCCAGTCAAAGCCCTCGGTGGCCGCAAACCGGTAACAATAGCCCTTGTTGTCTGTCAGTGGCGTCATTGACCAATCGATGAATTCATTGCATTCCAGGGGCTCCCTGCTGACCACCATTGCCCAAACCGGTGTGGCCACTTTTTTCATCGCAGCGGGGGTAAACTTGAATTCGGGCTGCCCGGACACCGGATCCGTCAATGGGGCAATCACTGAGCAAACGCGAGCCTGACGGGCGAACTGGTCATTCCAGTGAATCGGTACAAACAGCTGATTTTCCCCCATGCCTTCATCCAATATCACGCCAACCCGGACGGCCCCATGGGCGGTGCTTACTTCTGCCAGATCCCCATCGTGAAGTGCATTTGTACGGGCCGTTTCGGGGTGCACCAGGACAAACGGCGCATCGATATGATTGAGCAGGCGTTGGGCGCGGGCGGTGCGGGTCATGGTATGCCACTGGTCGCGGATTCTGCCCGTATTGAGCGCGTACGGGTAAGCCGCACTGAGCAATTGAACCGGCGGGCGGGGCGCAATGGCGATGAACCGAGCCTTTCCGGATGCTGTCACGAACCCGCCCTCACTGAACAGGCGCGCTGTTCCCGCAGGAGATTCTGTCGTAATGGGCCATTGGATGGGTGAGAGATCATTGTATTGTTGTTCAGACAGTTCGCTGAGGCCGCTGATGTTGAAAATGCGCTTGCCGTTGTTTCTGAAGCCACTCAGTGCCGCATGTTCAACAAACACATCCCGGGCGGATTGATAGGGAAACGCCTCCGAGAACCCCAGTCTTTGTGCGACCTGGGTCATGATCCACCAGTCGTCCTTTGCTTCACCCACGGGTTTTATCAGTGCTCGCTGTCTTGAGATGCGGCGCTCGGAGTTTGTGACGGTGCCGTTTTTCTCGCCCCAACCGGTGGCTGGCAGCAAAATATCGGCGGTGGCGGTCGTGTCTGTGGCTGCCACGCAGTCGGAGACAATCACGGTTTCACAGCGTTGCAGAGCCTCTCTGACACGATTGGCATCCGGCATGCTGACCACCGGATTGGTCGCCATAATCCAGATTGCCTTGATCCCGCCGTCGGCGACGGCATCAAACAGGTCCACTGCTTTCATGCCAGGCTGCTGACAGAGTTGGTCGGTAGCCCAAAAGTCGGCCACGGTTCGCAAGTCCCCGGGGTTGTAGTCCATATGGGCAGCCAGCTGGTTGGCCAGACCGCCCACTTCCCGTCCACCCATGGCATTGGGCTGACCGGTAATCGAGAACGGGCCTGCGCCGATCTTGCCGATTCTTCCGGTGGCAAGGTGGCAATTGATAATGGCATTGCCCTTGTCAGTGCCGGAGGAGGATTGGTTGATCCCCTGTGAGTAGAAGGTAATGGTTTTGTCCGTTTCGGAGAACCATTGGTAAAAGGTTTCCAGCACGTCCGTTTCAAGCCCGACCAGGCGGGCCGTTTCTGCAAAAGAGATGGCATTGGCGGCTTCCAGCGCTTCCAGATAGCCTTCGGTGTGCTGCGCTATATACTCAGAACGGCTGGCCCCCGTTTGCTGTAACCACGCCAGTAAACCGACAAATAAATAGCCATCGGCACCGGGGTTGATCGGCAAATGGAGGTCGGCGAGATCACAGCTGGCTGTGCGGCGCGGGTCGATAACCACCACCCGCATGGTGGGATTTCGTTTTTTGGCAGTGGCCATCCGGCGATAGAGTACCGGGTGGGTCCAGGCAGCGTTGGAGCCAACTAGAATCAGCAGATCGCAGTGATCCAGGTCTTCGTAACTGCAGGGCACCGCATCGGCACCAAAAGCCCGCTTGTAACTGGCAACGGCAGATGACATACAGAGCCGGGAATTGGTATCCACATTGCCAGTACCGATAAAGCCCTTGGCCAGCTTGTTGGCCACGTAGTAGTCCTCGGTGAGCAGTTGTCCGGACAGGTAGAAGGCGATGGCGCCGGGACCGTGCTGCTCACGAACCTCGTGCAGTCGCTTTGCCACTGTATCGAGGGCGGTATCCCAGTCGACCCGCTGACCGTTGACAGACGGGTAGAACAGCCGGCCGTGGTCGCCCATGGTTTCGTGGAGAGCTGAACCCTTTACGCAGAGAGCACCGTAGTTGGCGGGGTGGGTTTTGTCGCCGGACACGGCGATGATGCTGTCGTCCCGTAACTTTGCAGAAACGCCACAACCAACCCCGCAGTAGGGGCAGGTGGTTTCCAGGTTGGGGGTTGATGCACTCATGAAAATCTGCCGGTTGCCGAGCATCGCCTAGGAGGTCACCACCACTTGACTGTCCACCAGTTCAACGGCGTAGGTGAGTACTGTCACGTCCTCGTTTTCAAGGCACTGGCCGGTGGTCAGATCATAGTGCTGCTTGTAGAGTGGTGAAGCGACGACCAGTCGACCCTGTATATCGCCGACCACACCTCTGGACAGTACGTTGGCCTTGCCGATGGGATCCCAGTTGCCAATGGCATAGACCTGAGGCGCTTCATCGGGCAGGTAAAAAACGGCCACCTGCTGGCCGTCGATCAGTGCACAGATGCCGGAATTTGGTATCAGGTCTTCGTGTTGGCAGATCACCAGCGGGTGTTCAGAAACTCTGTTTTCTGCGGTATTCATCAATAAAGCCTCATTACGCCGATTTGGCCAACAGTTGGTCGGTTTCTTCTTCGGTGGCCGGCCGTGGCTGGCCGCGCTCCTGTACGAAGACCACCCGTTCATCCGCCGCATCAGAGTTGACGAACTGGCGGAAGCGTTTAAGTTTTTCCGGGTCCTCAATGGTGGTTTTCCACTCGCACTGGTAGGTGCCGACAATACTGTTCATCTGTTCCTCCAGTTCGGCACAGATACCCAGCCGGTCGTCGATGACCACCTCCTTCAGGTAGTCGAGACCGCCTTCCAGGTTGTCCAGCCACACCGAGGTGCGCTGCAGACGATCGGCAGTGCGTACATAGAACATCAGGAAACGGTCGATGTACTTGATCAGGGTTTCGTCATTCAGGTCCGTGGCGAACAGGTCGGCGTGGCGGGGCTTCATACCGCCATTGCCGCACAGATAGAGGTTCCAGCCGTGCTCAGTGGCGATCACGCCAAAGTCCTTGGATTGGGCCTCGGCGCACTCGCGGGTGCAGCCGGAAACCGCCGACTTGATCTTGTGGGGGGAACGCAGGCCCTTATAGCGGTCCTCAATGTAGATCGCCATACTGACGCTGTCCTGTACCCCGTAGCGGCACCAGGTGCTGCCGACGCAGGATTTGACCGTACGCAGCGCCTTGCCGTAGGCGTGACCGGTTTCAAAACCGGCGTCGATCAGCTCTTTCCAGATGTCCGGCAACTGATCGACTCTGGCGCCAAACAGGTCGATCCGCTGGCCGCCGGTAATCTTGGTGTAGAGGTTGTATTTCTTGCCCACCTCGCCGAGCACAATCAGTTTGTCCGGGGTGATCTCGCCACCCGGCACCCGCGGCACCACGGAATAGGTACCGTTCTTTTGCATATTGGCCAGGAACGTGTCGTTGGTGTCCTGCAGGCCCACATGCTTCTCTTCGAGAATNTAGTCATTCCAGAGGGAAGCGAGGATGGAGGCCACCGTCGGTTTGCAGATCTCGCAGCCACGACCGCTGCCGTGGTGCTTGATCAGGTCCTCGAAGGATTTGATGGACTCCACTTTGATAATGTGGAACAGCTCCTGGCGGGTGAATTCAAAGTGCTCACAGATGGACTTGTTCACCTCCATGCCGCGGGCAGCCATTTCATCGTCCACAATATTTTTCAGCAGCGCTGCACAGCCGCCACAGCCAGTGCTGGCCGCGGTGCAGGACTTCACATCCGCCAGCGAACAGCAACCGCCGTCGATGGCGCTGATAATGTCGCCTTTGCTGACATTGTGGCAGGAGCAGATCGTCGCCGTGGCGGGCAGGGCCGCCGCGCCCAGCATTGGTGCGCCACCCTCGCTGGCGGGCAGAATCATGGTTTCAGGGTTGGCGGGCAGTTCGATGCCATTGAGGTAATACTGCAGCAGGGTGTCGTAGTCGGAGCAGTCACCCACCAGCACTGCGCCCAGAGCGGCCTTGCCGTCTGCGCTGACAATCAGGCGTTTGTAGACTTCCTCGCGCTCGTCACTGAAGGTATAGGCGATGGCACCCGGAGTTTTGCCGTGGGAATCGCCGATGGACCCCACATCGACACCCAGCAGTTTCAGCTTGGTGCTCATGTCGGCGCCCTGAAAAGCGCTGTGTTCGCCGGTCAACTGACTGACAGCCACCTCCGCCATGCGGTAGCCGGGGGCCACCAGACCGAAAATCATGCCGCCATACAGGGCACATTCACCGATCGCAAAAATGTCCGAATCACTGGTGCGACAGTGGTAGTCGATGGTAATACCACCGCGCGGTCCCACCTCCAGTCCGCAATCTCTGGCCAGCTGGTCCGAGGGACGAATTCCAGCGGAGAACACGATCACATCGGTGGTCAGGGTTTCGCCGTCGGCAAAGTTCATCACCAGGCGGGTGTCCTTGCCATCCGTTTCCTCAATGGTTTGGGTGGCTTTGCTGGTGTGTACCTGAACATCCAGCGCTTCGATTTTGCGGCGCAGCATGGCACTGCCGCCATTGTCGAGCTGCACGCCCATCAGACCGGGGGCAAATTCCACTACGTGGGTTTTCAGGCCGAGATTCTGAAGGGCATTGGCCGCCTCCAGGCCCAGCAGGCCACCGCCGACCACCACCCCGACTTTGGCCTTCTTGCTTCTGGCCTGAATCATGCCGAGATCGTCGATGGTGCGATACACCAGACAGTCGGGCAGGTCGGCCCCGGGAATTGGTGGCACGAAGGGGTAGGAGCCGGTGGCCAGTACCAGTTTGTCGTAACGGAAGCTGCGGCCACCCTCGGTGGTGACTGTTTTGGCTTCCCGGTCAATGGTTGCCACGGCATCGCCGAAGTAGGCATCCACGCCGATGGATTTGTAATGCTCGCGGGTAGTCAGTGCCAGCTCTTCCGGTTTCCGGCCTGCGAAGTATTCCGACAGGTGAACCCGGTCGTAAGCGGGGCGGGGTTCAGCCCCGAGCACGGTGATTTTGGCGGTAACGCCGGATCCGGCCAGTTGTTCCACGTAGTGGTGGCCCACCATTCCATTTCCTATAACGACAATTTTCAACATGTCCTGTTACCTGCTATTGCTTATTTCATTTCGCGTACGATGTCCTGACCGGCCAGGTCACTGAACATCAATTGATTTGCATTGGTGCCCAGTGGCTGCCCGCCGCTGATCAGGGTCTCGTAATGGCTGCACAGACTTTTGTCACCAAACAGCAGGGCAGCCTGCAAGCGGTCATTCTCAATCACCAGACGTCGATAAATACCGGCAGACGGGTCGCTGATCACAATATTGCGTTCACTGCTTCCCGTGTTTAGACGTCCCGCCGAAAACACATCAATCCCCGATACCTTGAGCTGGGTAGAGTGTTCTCTGGGGCGATAACAGGCGGCGTTGCCCAGCAGGGTTTCGGCGAGGACTTTTGCCTGTTCCCAGATCGGCGCAACAATACCCACGGTGGTGTTGTTGTGTTCCGAACACTCACCGAGGGCATAGATATGTTTGATAGACGTATGCATCTGGTCGTCGACGACGATGCCACGGTTGATTTTCAGATCGCTGTCCCTGAATGCCTGCACATTGGGTGAGATACCGGTAGCAAAGATCACCAGCTCGCCCGGTAACCAGTCTCCGTTATCCAGCATCAGGCCGTCTGCCCGTTCGCTGCCGGTAACGGCTTTGGTTCTTACCCCCGTGAGGACAGAGATACCGCGATCTTCAAGGCTTTTTTTCAGCATGGCAGCGGCGGTTGCATCGAGTTGCCGGTTCATCAGGTTGTCGCTGTTGTGCACCACGGTGACATCCAGGCCGAGATGATTCAGGCCATAGGCAGCTTCGAGTCCCAGCAGCCCACCGCCAACTACTACGGCATGCTGACCCTGCCGGGCGAATTCCTGCATGAGAGCGACATCATCAAGGGTGCGAAAGGACATGACACCGGGCAGGTTGTTTCCCTGAATTGATGGCACAACGGGTCTCGAGCCGGTGGCAATCACAATACGGGAAAATTGTGTCTGCCACCCTGAAGCGGTGGTTATGGTCAGATTGCCGGTATCCAGCTGAATCAGCGGGTCGCCGCAACGCAAACGAATATTGTTGACGCGATACCAGTCATCGCTGAGCAATGGCAGACAATTCAGGGTCTTGTCGCCGGTGAGTAACGAGGATAACTGGACGCGGTTATAGGCCTTGACCGGTTCTTCACCAATCATGGTGATTGACCCGGAAAAACCGCTATTTACCAGCGCCTCGGCGAGGCGTGCGCCTGCCATACCGGTTCCGACAATCGCAATAGAATCTGACATTGCTCAGGCTGCTCTGGTTTTGTCGGTACCAGTCGTTGTCTTACCGGTATCGACAGCGGCATCGTCATGTGACGAGGCCGGTTTACATGCCACTTCCTGTAACTTTCTGGCAGCGTCGGTGGGCTTTTTTTCAATTTGCGGGTTTTTCTGCTTGTCGTAGAGAAATTCCAGAACCTGCTGACGGTAGTGAATGAAATCGGCGTCTTCAGCCAGGGCCAGCCTGTNNCGNGGGCGGGGNAANTTGACGTCGAGTATTTCNCCAATGGTGGCGGCGGGGCCGTTGGTCATCATGACGATTCGATCCGACAACAAAACGGCCTCATCCACATCGTGGGTAATCATGATCACCGTGTTGCCCAGACTGGTCTGGATTTCCATCAGTGAATCCTGCAGGTGAGCGCGGGTCAGGGCATCCAGTGCGCCAAACGGCTCATCCATCAGCAATACTTTGGGTTGCATGGCCAGACAGCGGGCGATACCGACGCGCTGTTTCATACCGCCGGATATTTCTCCGGGCAGTTTGTGCAGGGCGTGGTCCATGTGAACCAGCGAGAGGTTGTGTTCAATCCACTCGTGCATTTCCGCCTTGTTTTTGGTCTTGCGAAAGACCCTTTTTACCGCCAGTTCGACATTCTGGTACACGGTCAGCCACGGCAACAGGGCATGGTTCTGGAAGACCACTGCCCGGTCGGGTCCCGGTTTGTCGACTTCGCGTCCCTCGAGAATGACGCCGCCCTCGCTGGCCTCATAGAGACCGGCGATGATGTTCAATACCGTGGACTTGCCGCAGCCGGAGTGGCCAATCAGCGAGACAAACTGGCCCTTGTCGATTGATAGGTCGACATCCTGCAGGGCGCGAAACGGTTCACCATCGGTGGCAAACTCGATGCCGATATGGCTGATTTCCAGATAGGGGTTTTTCATAAGTTGCTCCTTGACTGCTGTCCGCCGCTGTTAGCGGAGAATTGCCTGTTTGTCCCAGCTGATACGTTTCTGAAGGAGCAGCATGAGGCGATCCAGCAGAAAACCGATCAGTCCAATGGTCACCACAGCCACCATAATGCGACCCAGCGAATCCGATGAGCCGTTCTGAAACTCATCCCAGATAAATTTGCCCAAACCGGGGTTCTGGGCCAGCATTTCGGCGGCAATCAATACCATCCAGCCAGTGGCCAGTGATAACCGCATGCCGGTGAAAATCATGGGTATGGCGGAGGGGATAACAATTTTTCGGACATGTACCAGCGAAGGCAGTTGCAGAACCCGGCTGACGTTGACCAGATCGCGATCGATACTGGTGACACCCACTGTAGTGTTGATTACGGTGGGCCAAAGGCAACAGAGGGCCACTGTAAATGCGGAGGTCAGAAAGGCCTTTTCAAACATGGGGTCATCGGTGACATAAAGGGCCGATACCACCATCGTCACAAGCGGTAGCCATGCCAGGGGTGAGACCGGCTTGAATGTCTGGATGATCGGGTTGACCGACTGGTACACCTTTTCACTCAAGCCGCAGACGATGCCCAGAGGCACCGCAATCACTGTGGCGATCAGAAATCCGAAAGACACGGTATAGAGGCTGGTTATCACCTGATCCAGGAAGGTGGCTTTACCGGTATAACTGCGAATTTTCACTTCCGCATCGGGATTCTGGGCCAGCCGTTTGGCATTTCTGTCTTCCTGCCGCTGATAGAATGCGGCTGCTTTCTCCCGCTCCCGTTGGTGCTCGGCCAGCAAACCCTTGGATTGCTCCCAGACCTGAACCGGTCCCGGAAACTGTCCCAGTGAGGTATTGATGTTGTTGGCGACACCCTGCCAGAGCATTAAAAAAATCAGGATGCCCGCAAGGGGCAGGGCGAGGGTTTTACCTACAGTGCGGGCAATACTGCTCAGTTGTGAGATAGAGAAACGGGCGATTCCCTGTTCATTCCTGAAAATAGCAGCAAGGTCAGTCATGTAATAGATCCTTCGGTGGCTAACGGGCAGCCTGGACTGCCCATGTTTTACTTAAGGTTTAGTGTTGCCCATCAGAGCGTTTCGTCTTTCAGGCCAATGGAAAACTTCTCCAGGTAAGCATTGGGTTGCGTGCCATCGAACGNGATGTTGTCGATAAACTCTGGTTGAGGCGGTTTGAAGCCGGATTCGCTGTCCAGGTCCGGGAAATCCTCTGCAGACATGAGTCCTTCGGCAATCAATGCTTTGGCAGCGGTGGCATAGATGTCTGGGAGATAGACTTTCCTGGCGGTCTCGAAATACCACTCATCACTTTTGGGCTCGGCAATCTGTCCCCAGCGGCGCATCTGGGTTAAATACCAGACGGCATCGGAGTAATAGGGGTAGGTGGCAAAATGACGGAAGAACACATTGAAGTCGGGCACGTCGCGTTTATCACCCTTCTCGTATTCAAAGGTTCCCGTCATGCTATTGGCAATGACGTCATAATCCGCACCGACGTATTCCGAACGGGAGAGGATTTCAACGGCTTCCGGGCGGTTGGCATTGTTGTTTTCATCCAGCCACTTGGCGGCACGCAGCATGGCCTTGACTAAACGGGCAGTGGTGTTCGGGTACTTCTCGGTAAATTCCTTGGTCATGCCAAAGACTTTTTCCGGGTTGTTTTTCCAGATCTCATAATCCGTGATGACTGGAACCCCGATACCCATGAATACCGCTTGCTGGTTCCACGGCTCACCGACGCAGTAGCCGTGAATGGTGCCAGCCTCAAGGGTGGCGGGCATCTGAGGTGGAGGCGTGACAGACAGTAGGGCTTCGGCATTGATATTGCCGCTGGTATCGCCCTTGTGTGGTGCGTAGAAGCCGGGATGAATCCCGCCGGCCGCCAGCCAGTAGCGCAACTCGTAGTTGTGCGTGGAGACCGGGAAAACCATGCCCATTTTAAATGGCGTGCCCTGCGCCCGCATTTGATCGACCACCGGCTTCAGATAGTCGGCTTTGATCGGGTGGACCGGTTTGCCCTCAGCCATTGGTACGTGGGCTTTCATTTTCTCCCAGACAGCATTGGAAACGGTAATACCATTTCCGTTGAGGTCCATACTGAACGGCGTAACGATGTGGGCCTTGGTGCCAAAGCCGATGGTGGCCGCCAGGGGCTGGCCAGCAAGCATGTGGGCGCCATCGAGTTTGCCGTCGATAACCCCATCCAATAGCACTTTCCAGTTAGCCTGCGCTTCAATGGTGACGTAAAGCCCCTCATCCTCGAAATAACCGTTTTCGTAGGCGATAGCGATAGGTGCCATGTCCGTGAGTTTGATAAAGCCAAACTTGAGCTCGTCCTTTTCAGGTGGTCCCAGTTCCGCATGTGCCCAGCTGCCCATGACCAAAAAGGACAGGGTCAACAGGATCCATTGTGGAAATTTCAATCTTTTCTGTACCGGGGAGTCTTGAAGATTGCTGTTCATTTAACGGGTACCTCAACTGTGAATGTCACTTGCATAAAAAAAGCCCACCTGCCGGTTTTATGTGCAGGGGGGCTTCATTGCCCTTAATACCATTGGACAGGTATTAGTCGGTGCGTTATTGGTGTCTTATCTATAGATATACAAAATGTATGCCAAATAAGAAAGTCGGCAAAAACAAGGTGTTGAGATGAGAGGTGAGGGAGTAACCGGGCTGGCCGGCACAATTATGGGGCGCTTTTCAGTCAGGCTGCACCAAGAGGTGACCTTGGGCCTGGTTGTTGCGGGGAGGGCTAGTCGTCGCGATTTTCTTGCAGCATTTGGGGCGATACCATCAGGTCGCTACCCAATTCAATCTGATCGTTAAACCAATAGGGCTCAGCATGGGTCCCTTCACTCTTGTGGTCCTGATCCGGTGTGGGGTAACCCAGCAACCGGGCAGCTTCGCGGTATAAATCTGTCCGGAAACACTGTTGCGTGATAGACACTATTTTGTCGCGATCGAAAACCTTGCCCAGCAGCGGTTCACAGTGATGCAGAAGAAATTCCGCCTGGGATCGCCATGGAAAGCCGGCACTGTAACTGGCAAAAACGTGGAAATTCGGGTGGTGTTCAGCTGCACATCCGCGGTCGTAGACCAGGTTGCCGGTCAGTGATGGCCGCAAATAGTTGGTGGGTAAATCCAGGTAGTCCGGGCGAGTCAACATTTGCACAGTCGCTTCACGGTTGCCCATGTCGGCCAGCCACTGACAGGCCTCCATCAATGCCAACCGCAACCGGAGGTGAGTGGCGGGATTGCGGGTATGCCATTCCTCCATGACACCCAATACTTTTTCCGGTGCATTGTTCCAGACGTGGAACCCTGTGGTAGCCAGTACGCCGACACCATATTCCACCGCGATACTGTTCCAGGGTTCCCCGGCACAGAAACCGTCAATTACGCCCTGAGCCAGGCTATCCACCATCTGTTCCGGTGGCAGCACGATCACCCTGACATCGCGATCCGGATCAATACCCCCTGCCTCGAGACACATCCGAAGCAATTGTGTGTGCGTGGAGAAAGAGTGAACAGTAGCGAGGGTAATTGTCTGGTTGCTGGGCTGTTTATCCAATACTTTTTTGAGCGCCCTGGCACTTGCCAGGGGTTGGTTAGGCTGCAGGGGAATGTCTGACTGATTGACCATTTGTTCCCAGAGGGGGCGGGACAGGGTAATCCCGTTACCGTTGAGCGATAGCACCAATCCGGTGACAATCGGTGCGCGTATCCCCGCAGCCCCCAGTGTTGTCACCAGCGGCATGGGTGCCAGCATCTGACAGGCATCAAAATTCCCGGCAATCAGTTTATCGCGGATATTGGCCCATGAGACTTCTCTGCAAAGTGTTACATCCAGGCCGTATTTGGCAAAAAGCCCNAGTTCCTGGGCGATGATCAACGGCGCGCTGTCACTCAGCCGCATATAGCCGATATTAAGGTTCTGCCGTTCGCCGGCCGGTAATTTATGGGTCGTCGTCTGCATGATTATCTCGCGTTGTTACTGGGCTTTCCCAGAATATTAATCACTGACCGAGCCGCCTCGGGCAAACTCTGGTTGGTGTCCATCGAGAGTGTCCGCAAGGTTTTGTGTGCCTTGTCTTCGCTGATGCCACGTTGAGCCATCAGCAGTTGTTTTGCCTCTTCTATCACAGACTGACTGGCAAGCTTGGTGCGTGCGTCATCCAGGGCCTTGCGCAGGGACTGGTAGGACTTGAACTGGGCAATGGCCAGATCAATAACCGGTTTGACCCGGTCCGGGTTCAGCTCATCCATCAGGTAGGCAGTCACTCCGGCGTCCACGGCCTGTTCGATAAAAGCGGGATCTTCTTCATGGGAAAACATGACTACCGGTCTCGGATTGTGGTGGTTGACCACCGAGAGACTCTCCAGCACATCACGACCGGGCGACTGAATGTCGATTAATACCAGGTCTGGTTGATGCTGTTCAATCTGGAACAGTAGACCGGTTGCCGATGGCAACCGCGAAATGACTTCAAAACCGGAATCCCGGAGTTTTTCTTCGACGCTGGCAGATCGTTCGACATGGTCATCGACCAGCATGATGCGAATGGGGTCCCTGGCTGAAGGTGGTGTCATGGTGCTCTATTTGAAGTAATTCGTTGGGAGGATAAATTTAAAAAGGCAAAAAAATCAGTGGCAGGAGAATCATAGCCCGCCACTGAGAGAGATGCCACGGTGATGTTCCGGGATCAGAACTTCACATTGACTGAAAACCAGATTTTGTCGGTGTCCTGAGAAAACTCATCGGCATCATATTTGGCGTACTTCAGCTCAACGCCGACATATTTGTTGATCGGGTAGCTTGCCACGGCATTATATTCCTCGCCATAGTCGGCGCTGCCCTCATCCGCGGAATAATCGTGGTAGAAAAACGCCAGATTGGTTTTGCCAACGCTGCCGGTCATCTTGAAGTAAATATCCTCGATACCATCGGCAGGTGTGACCAGAAACTGATCCGCCCAGCCCTGAAACTTGTGCAGGGTGGCGAGGGGCGTGCCGAAGGCTTTCATCCCGTCATCACTGCCCAGTAATTCATAGCCGATGCCCAGGCCAATGCCTTTGATCTTTGTACCGACTTCAGCCATGTAATAGTCGGCGTCGTAATCAATTGGCCCATCGGCATAGTCGGTCTGGCTGGCGGCACTGGCTGCCAGGGTGACGGGACCAACGGCACCACTGTACTCAATACCATAGGTCTGCGATGAATTGGCCGCTGCATTGTCAAAATCCAGCAGATAGGCAAAGGCGGCCAGCTTATAACCTTCCATTGGCGAAAATGACAGGTAGAGCGCATGAGAGTCAGAGTCGTAGCGACGCGGTTGTGCGCCACCGGTATCGGGCCCAAAAATTCGGTTTACGTCCCAGATATAGCTGTAATCCAATGTGACTGGCCCGATGGGCAATTGCACCCGTACAGAGTCATAGGTCTGTTCGTTCTGGCGCCAGCCGACACCGCCGACAAACCGCTGGCCGGAATGGAGAATGCGCTGGCGACCGGCTGTACCGGTAAAGCCATCTTGTTGATACTTGAGATAGACCTGATTGATATCGGTGCCATCCGGATCGGCAACAATGGGATATTCACCGACTTTCCCGTTGGAGGGTGTCGCGTAGTTCTCGCCGCCAATATGGCTTACGTCATCGACTTCCAGCAGGCCGGAAAAGCCATGATAGCTGGCCGAAGTCCAGGTTATGCGGGACTTTAGTGTGGATGCATTGGCATTTTTCTCGGCATTTTCATCATCTACATGCTCAAATCGATACCGGAAAGTAAAACTGGTATCACTCTCGGTGAATATTTCTGAAAAACTGGTGGCTTCTTCAGCGCTCGCCATCAGTAAAGGGTGTAGGCCAAACAGCAATGCAAAAACAGAAAGTCGAATAGATCTCGGTTTCATGTGAAATTCCTCGAGTTTGTTTTCCCCAAAACAAAAATAAAAAAGCCCGTACGCAGGATGGTGCGCACGGGCTTCATTACCCAGTAGGATGTTGTGTCAAACAGTTATAAGCATAACCCGTGCCATATATCGAATAGTGGCTTTTTTAGTGGTTATGGTTGGCCTGTAGGGCATCCGACGGGGAATTTTTGTTTAAATTTGGTGCGATAAAGATGCGGGTGCGGAGTAATTTGGGGCAAAAAAAGGACTCTGTTCATTGGCACTTGTCTGATAGCAACAGCGGATGATTTGGCGGGATGAAACATGTCTCCATGCTTGCCATGGATAAGGTGTGGCCGAGTTAATAATGATGGACTATAAAACAACCCCGGTTATCAGATAGCCGGGGTTGTCGGGTACCGGAAATGCTATTTATCGGCTTTATTGCAATGCAGGCGACGTTTTTCCTTCCATTTCGCTTTCATTCGCGCCTTGGCTTCCATGGCTTCGGCTTTGCTCACCAGGCCGTCGCCATCCGCGTCCATCGCGTTGAAGTGGGCCATGCGTTCTTCCATTTTTTTCCGGAGGCCCGCTTCATACTCGGCCTTTGATATATTGCCGTCCTGGTCAGTATCCATATTTTGAAACATGGAACCGGTATAACTTTTTCTATCACCGGAGTTGTCGGGCTTTGTGGTTGGCTCGGCGAAGCTGGATGTGGCAAGAGCAATGCCCGCCAGTAACAGGAGTAGTCGCATGGTATTTCCTCATTGGTTATTTAAAGACGTGCTGCTTTAAACGCCAGAATGGGGATTCGGTTGACTGCACGACGTGAAAGCTTTGAAGAAAGCGCTTCACCGGTACAACAGGATGCTCACCGGGAGGTATTCTTTGCACCCTGCCGGTCGAGAATATGCTCGACCTCGTCCATCAACCGGGTCATTCGTTGAATCATGGGGTGATACGCGGCTGGATCAGCCAGATCCACCCCCGAGTTTCTGAGTAGCCGGTAAGGGTAGTCAGACCCACCCGCCTGAAGAATGTCCAGGTACTGTTGCCGTGCTTCTTCGCCACCGGTTGCAATGCGACCTACCAGGTTGTAGGCGGCAACCATGGACGTTGCATACTGATAGACAGAGAAGTTGCGGTAGAAATGTGAAACGGAGGCCCATTCCACGGTATAGGGTTCATCAACTTGCATGATCCCCATGTTGTGGCCGGCATGACGTTTCTGGATAGTCCCATACAGCGTATTCAATTTATCGCCTGACAGATTGCCGCCGCTCTCAACCTGCTCATGGATAGCCAGTTCGAATTCAGCGAACTGGGCCTGTCGAAAAAAAGCACTTCGCAGAAGATTCAGTTCGCGAAACAGGTAAAACAGTTTTTCATCGTCACTTGATGCGTTGTCGCGCAGATAATCAAAAAGCAGTAGTTCATTAACCGTCGCGGGGATTTCCGAAATAAAACTGGAATAGGCCGACTTGCTGAAGGGTTGGTGACTGTTGGCCATCAGGGAGTGCATGGCGTGCCCCCACTCGTGAGCAAAGGTGCTGACAGAATCAAAGGTGCCCTCAAAATTCAACATCAGGAAAGGGTGGACGTCATAGGCGGCTCCCATCACGTAGGCACCCTTGCGCTTGTCTGGCGCCGGATAGGCGTGCAGCCAGCGTTGTTTGAGGGCCTCGTTGAGTTGTTCGACATAGTCGCTGCCGAGAGGCGTGAGTGCGGCCTGTGTCAGGGTGGCGGCCTGCTCCAGTGTAAATTCTCGGGGCAGGGTGACCGCGGGTGTGTAGAGGTCGTAGTAACGGGATTCCCCGAGGCCGAGCATTCGTTGCCGCAGTCCGAGCAGGCGGTGCAGGGATGTGAGGTGCTCATTGGCGGCAGACAACAGTGTCCGGTAAACCGCTTCAGGAATGTTGTCCTGGGACAGGGCGCGATCCAGGGATGAATCGAAACCGCGCACCCGGGCTATCATCGCCTCTTTTTTTACCTGTCCCTCCAGAGTGAGGGCAAGGGTCTGACGAAAATGCTGGTAGGTTCCCCAGAAAAGCTCAAATACCTGTTTTCTGTCGTTGCGGTTTGCCGATGCCCGGTGGACTTCATAGGCCATCGGGTCGAGAGTGACTTTTGTGTCATCCGATAGGGTGATTTCCGGCCAGGGAATGTCGTTGTTGACCAGCACGCTGTAGGTACTTGAGGTAGATTGCAGTGCCTCTGAGGCCGCTCTGAGAACGTGCTCACCCTCTTCACTGAGAATATGTTCAGATTGACGCAGGATATTGCGGATAAAAAAATCGTGCTCTTGAAGTCGTGTGCTTTCATCGAGGTAGCGGTTAAGAGTTGCTTCTCTGATCTGACTGAGTTCCTGCTTTACAAAACGTGTGGCTGCTGTGAACTCGACAAGCAATTCCTGGGCAACTGACGCCCGTTCCCGATACTGGATGCTGCTCTGGTTGGTGTCTTTATTCAGAAAGGCATAAACGTAAAGCCTGAGCACGGCTTTGTAGGTGTCGCTAACCCGGTTCAGGCAGTCTGCCAACACGTTCGCGCTGTCATCGAGAACACCTTCGCATTCACCAATGGCACTGATTTGTGCGGTGGCATTATCCCGTGCGTCATCCCAGCTGGCGACATCCGGATACAGGTCGGAGAGATCCCAGACGGAAGCAGGCTCTTCCGGCTTGGGTGCCGGTAAAGGATCAGTGATTGGTTCAGCCGGTGTCTGCATTGTCATCGCGAGCAGACAAAGACCGAGGTATCGTTTCATGATTGTGAATCCGGAAAAATTTTATCGACTTTGCATTCTAGGGAACCGTTCGCCAGCCGTGTGGTAATGCTATCGCCGATTTGTACGGTTGCTACGCCCCGCAATATGTTGTGCTGCTGGTCTGTAACAATAGCATACCCGCGTTCCAGCGTTTTCAGCGGGCTCACGGCATTGAGCAGTTGTGACGCGTTGTACCACCGGATTTTCTTTTGCTCGAGCAGGGTGCCGAAGGCGCGTTCCAGCCGGCGAGTCAGCAAATTCAGGCTGTCGCTCAAATAGTCGATTCGATTACCGGGACCTGCTTGTTCCAGACGCGCACGCAAATGCTGTAAGTGCGTATCCAGCTGTTGATGTTGTCCCCAGGTGGTTCGGACCAGTCGCGCTTGCAGGCCCTGCAGTTGTTGCTCCTGCTGATTGAGGCGCTCTCCGGGATCCCGCAATTGACGAGTCAGGCTGTCCAGGCGTTGCGAAGTAGATTGCAGTCGCCGCGAAATGGTTTCGCAAAGTAACTTTTCATAACCGCGCAACTGGTTGAGCAGTTTGTTGCCGTCGGGACTCAATACTTCGGCTGCAGCGGATGGGGTTGGTGCGCGGTAGTCAGCAACGAAGTCACTAATCGTGAAATCAATCTCATGGCCCACCGCACTCACAATCGGAATTCGGCTGCGGTAAATTGCTCTGGCGACAACCTCTTCGTTAAAAGGCCAGAGATCCTCGATGGAACCGCCGCCACGGCCGACAATCAGTACATCACAATAATTATCGTCATTGGCCAGCTCAATGGCCGCTGCGATCTGTGCGGCAGCGGCTTTTCCCTGAACCAGCGCAGGGTAAACTCTCACTGCGATGGCCGGAAAGCGGCGTTTCAGCACCGAGAGAATGTCCTTCAGGGCCGCGCCGGTAGGGGATGTGATGATACCCAGCCGCTGCGGCTGAGTCGGCAGTGGCTGTTTGTGTCGGTCGTTAAAGAGCCCTTCGGCATGCAGGCGCTGTTTCAGTGCATCAAATTGACGCTGCAATGCCCCGAAACCGGCTTCTTCGAGGTGTTCAACAATCAACTGATAGTCACCGCGGCCTTCATACAGGCTGACCCTGCAACGGGCCAGCACATGGTTGCCGTGGTCTGGCCGGAAACGGACATGAGCATTTCGATTGGCAAACATCGCACAGCGGACCTGGGCCTGTTCGTCCTTGAGCGTGAAATACCAGTGTCCGGAGCCGGGGCGGGAGAAGTTGGATATTTCACCCTCAACCCAGACCAGAGGAAAGTGGGTTTCAAGCAACTGTCTGGCGCGACGGTTCAGTTGGGTAACAGTTAAAGTGATTGGTATGTCAGGCATAGCGCATTGTCCATCACCGGCGAATCGAGTCAATTTAAATAATAGTCCCCGGCTATAACCGATGGTCGCCAGAGCTATTGAAAAAAGTATTTTTTAGCCGACCATGCCTTTATAATAGCGCGCTTACTTTTATCCTTGAGCTATGGCACGGTAACGATCCACTGTCTGAGGCACAAGCGCTGAAATCCATTCCCCTGACGAGGTAAGCCATCCTGATGTTGCGAATCGCAGAAGAAGCTCTCACCTTCGATGACGTATTGCTGGTACCCGGTTACTCCGACATTACCGCAAAAGATGTTTCTCTTAAAAGCCGCCTGACGCGGAACATTGGACTGAATATCCCGCTCGTCTCTGCCGCGATGGATACCGTTACCGAGGCGCGACTCGCCATCGCGCTCGCCCAGGAAGGTGGTATCGGTATTATTCACAAAAGCATGTCCATTGAAAAACAGGCCCTGGAAGTGCGCGCCGTCAAGAAGTTCGAAAGCGGTGTGGTCAAAGATCCGATAACCATAGATGCTTCTGCCCCCGTCAGTGCCTTGCTGTCCCTGACCCGTGAACACAATATCTCCGGTGTGCCCGTGTTGGATAACGGGGAGCTGGTGGGTATTGTCACCCGCCGCGATGTTCGTTTTGAACCCAGTCTGGATTTGCCGGTATCGGCGATCATGACGCCCAAGGATAGACTGGTAACCGTGCGGGAAGGGGCCAATGCAGACGAGATCAAAGCGCTGCTGCACAGGCACCGTATTGAAAAAGTACTGGTCGTAAACGCCGATTTCGAGCTACGTGGACTGATTACCGTCAAGGACATCGATAAAGCTGAAAAATACCCCAATGCCTGTAAGGATGATCAGGGCAGATTGCGGGTAGGGGCCTCCGTGGGCACCAGTGCTGATACCGATGAACGTATTATCGCCCTGGTTCGGGAGGGGGTGGATGTGCTGGTAGTGGATACTGCCCACGGTCACTCTCGCAATGTGATCAACCGGGTACGTCAGATCAAGGCCCAGCACCCTGAGGTCGATGTGATCGGCGGCAATATTGCCACGGCCGAGGCCGCTTTGGCGCTGGCCAAAGCCGGTGCGGACGGTATCAAGGTGGGTATTGGCCCCGGGTCGATTTGCACCACGCGCATTGTAACCGGTATCGGTGTGCCACAAATTTCTGCCGTTGCGAATGTGGTTGAAGCGTTGGCAAGTTATCAGATACCCGTTATAGCCGACGGGGGTATCCGTTTTTCAGGCGATATCGCCAAAGCGCTGGTCGCCGGTGCCCATGCGGTCATGATGGGCTCGATGTTTGCCGGCACGGAAGAAGCGCCCGGTGAGATAGAGCTGTATCAGGGGCGAACCTATAAATCCTATCGCGGCATGGGATCCATGGGGGCAATGTCCCAGACCAGCGGTTCCAGCGACCGTTATTTTCAGGATGCGAGCCAGGGTACTGAAAAACTGGTGCCTGAGGGTATTGAAGGCCGCGTTCCCTACAAAGGTCCGTTATCGGCGATCATTCATCAGTTGATGGGTGGCGTGCGTTCAGCCATGGGTTACACCGGCAGTGTGGATATTGAAACCCTGCGCAGCAAACCCAGTTTCGTCAGGGTGACTTCTGCGGGGATGAGTGAAAGTCACGTGCACGATGTCTCCATCACCAAGGAAGCGCCAAATTACCGGCGTGAATAGATGGGATCCCCGGTTGACTAAAATGACCCGACAGGGCTGCCTCGAGCAGCCCTTTTAGATTGGTAACTGACTATGACAGATATTCATTCTCACAAAATCCTGATACTGGATTTCGGCTCCCAATATACGCAGTTGATTGCCCGCCGTGTACGCGAAGTCGGGGTCTACTCGGAAATCCGCGCCTGGGATATGGATGAAGCCGAGATCATTGCCTTCGACCCCAAAGGTATCATTCTGGCGGGAGGGCCGGAGTCGGTTACTGCCGGGGAATCGCCGCGGGCTCCCCAGCTGGTTTTTGAGCTGGGCATCCCGGTTCTGGGTATCTGTTATGGCATGCAGACCATGGCCGCCCAGCTCGGTGGCGCCGTGAAAGGCTCTTCGATTCAGGAATTTGGCTATGCCCAGATCAAGACCCATGGCAACAGCCGCCTGTTCCAGGGTGTGGCTGACCATGTGGATCATGACGGAGGTACACTGCTTGATGTCTGGATGAGCCATGGCGATAAAGTGGTTAACTTGCCGGCGGGTTTCGAGCTTATGGCATCGACGGGTTCCTGCGCCATTGCGGGCATGTATTGTCCCCAAAAAGACTTTTATGGTGTCCAGTTTCACCCGGAAGTGACCCACACCCTGCAGGGCATGCGGATGTTTGAGCACTTCGTGCTTGATATATGTGGCTGCGAGGCACTCTGGACACCCGCCCAGATTATTGAAGACAGCATTGCCAGGGTGCGTTCCCAGGTCGGCAGTGACAAGGTGTTGCTGGGGCTTTCAGGAGGCGTCGATTCATCTGTAGTCGCAGCGCTGCTGCACAAGGCCATCGGCGACCAGCTTACCTGTGTTTTTGTCGATAACGGGCTGCTGCGCAAGCACGAAGGCGACCAGGTCATGGACATGTTTGCCAAAAACATGGGAGTGAAAGTCATCCGTGTGGACGCTGAAGAGCAGTTCCTGAGCAAACTGGCGGGGGAAGCTGACCCGGAGAAAAAGCGCAAAATCATTGGCAACACGTTCATCGATGTCTTCGATGTGGAGGCCACCACCCTCAAAGACGTCAACTGGCTGGCCCAGGGCACTATCTACCCCGATGTCATTGAATCGGCGGCAGCCAAGACCGGCAAAGCCCATGTGATCAAATCCCACCACAATGTCGGCGGCCTGCCCGAGACCATGAAAATGGCGCTGGTAGAACCCCTGCGGGAACTGTTCAAGGACGAAGTCCGCAAAATCGGTCTGGAACTGGGGCTGCCCTACGACATGGTGTATCGGCACCCATTCCCGGGACCGGGGTTGGGTGTGAGAATTCTCGGGGAAGTAAAAAAAGAATATGCCGACATTCTTCGCGAAGCCGATGCCATTTTTATCGAAGAACTCCACAAAGCCGACTGGTACCACAAAACCAGCCAGGCGTTCGCCGTGTTTTTGCCGGTCAAGTCCGTGGGTGTGGTGGGCGATCAACGTCGCTATGAATGGGTGATTGCCCTGCGTGCGGTGGAAACCATCGACTTCATGACAGCCCGATGGGCACATTTACCCTATCAGCTTCTGGAACAGGTATCCAATAGAATTATCAATGAAATCAGTGGAGTATCCAGGGTTGTTTATGATGTTTCTAGCAAGCCTCCGGCGACTATTGAATGGGAGTAGACCCGCAGTGCAAAGCGATGACCGCCAGCTTTGGTCAGGTCGCCGCCGACTAAGTGGAGACTCAGGATGACCTTACAAGGATGCGAACATGTTGCCATTGGCGGCTGGCCGTTTGAAAGGCCACTTCGCGTTATTTGGNGCGCCTACCGGGTTTGATTCAGCTATAGTTGAAATTTAATAGAGGAGTCCGACGTGTCAAAATTTTTNNCCCAACATCTTGNAGCATTTACAATTGCCGTTTTGTTGATGACAACATTTTCGTTCAGTGNGTTTGCAGAAAACCCGCAATGTTATAAAAAGATCGAAGGGATTTCACTTGATCAAAGCGTTGGCGACATTACAAATAAGTTGCAGCAATTGGGACTGCACGACATTACCTGCAAACAAAGATCAAAGATGCCTTGTGCCGCCAGAAAAGAACAAATGATGACTTATGCCACGAACGATCAAGGTTCTCTGCATAAGGTCGGTGATAAACTGGCGAGACTGACATTTGATAATACGGGAAAGCCAAGAAGCTTCGCGTATGAATATTATACTGACGGCCCTTCGACGCTCCGGGCACATGATGAAAACAGAAGCTGGGAAGGTTGGACATATAAGGACACGATCGAATCCCGCATCAATGAATACTGCAAAGGCTCCACCCCAGAGGGCCTCAGAGTTGGTTGTAAATACGGCAGCGCACTTACCATTCATGTCATATACGGCGAACCACGCGATAAAGATTGCTCGTATAAGTTCAACGTCATGTTCAGTGCTGTGAGAGGAAAGCCGGAAGCCCCGACAAATCATAAAATTATCGAGACGATAACGCTCAATAAATAAAGATTATTTTGATGCATTATCTCAAATGTTTTCATGCACGTTCTTACTGTTAAGCCCGTTTACAGTTGCCTATGCGGATGTTCTGTGTGAGCAGGGTGCAGAGAACTGGCTTGGTGCCAGAACCAACCTAGCTGGGCTTTTCTTTTCTTGACCTCGCAATAAGCTGACATGCACAGGTAAGTAATATTTACCTTCCCGTTACCAGCACTCTCATATTGATTTTAAAAAAGTGTTTCTGAGTCAATTGACTGTACTATTACAGTCTGCTAGGCTGCATTTAAGCACTGTAAAAATACAGTCTTAATGCTGCTTAGGAGGAAATCATGAGCGCTCAGGCCGAACAACTACTGCAACGGGGTTCCAGTGTCACCCGTTCACTGCTGCCGGCGATTTTCAATATCTTCAGCCAATGGCGCCTCACTGGTGCCCAGCAGATGACACTGCTGGGGCTCAGCAACGAGAAGACCCTCTATAACTGGAAGAGCCAACCCGAGAAGGCNAAGCTGACGCGAGACCTGTTGGANCGGNCCAGNTACATTNTGGGGATCTACAAGTCCCTGCAAATCCTGTTGCCCGATCAGTCGCTGGCCGACAAATGGTTGGACACACCTAACGACAATCCGCTGTTCAATGGCACCGCACCGCTGGACCGGTTGCTGGCTGGCCATGTGGTCGACCTGGCGGTGGTGAGGAATTTCCTTGATGCGGAGCGGGGTGGCTGGTGATTGCTATTAATACGCTACCCAGTAGCGAGGTCAATGAACCGGTCTATCGAGTCATACTGGCGCGCTATCCGCAGATCCACCTGTTCGAGCGTGTCTCCAATCCACAGGATTGGGAGGTGCTCTATGCCGTGGAGTCCCTGACCAACCCCCGACTGCGCGATGAAGTCGGCGATATTCGCCTGGTGCCATCAGAAGACAGGGTCTATGGCGACGGTGCCTCCTGGATCATGGCGGCCTTCACCCACACACCGGTCGATGGCCGCGGTGGGCGCTTCAACCGGGATTTTGGCATCTATTATTGCGCCGCCGATGAGGCAGTTGCCATTGCCGAATCGGCCTTCCATCGGGCGCGCTTTCTGCGTGAATCCCGAATCGACAAGACCACCCAGGAGATGCGCGTGATTCGCGCACAGTTGGGGCCGACCACCCTTCACGATGTACGTCATCTGGTCGGAGACGGGATCTACGATTCCGACCAGTATGGCGAAGCTCAGCAACTCGGTTACGCGTTACGCGATGCCAAAAGCTTTGGTGTTCACTACCAAAGCGTGAGAACGAAAGGGGAGTGCTACGGCGTGATGCGTGCCCGAGTGTTGTCCGATGCGATCCACTGGCGCTATCTGCGCTACCACTATGACCAGGGGACGATCGTTGACGTTGAATCCCTCGATGGCAATAGTGGCGGCCGTGGCAGGAGGGGATGGCAATGTATAAAGAGCTGCTGTGGATCTTCACCCAACTCCCGGACGATTACATCGTCCTCGATACCGAAACCACCGGGTTCCCGGATGAAAACGGCCCGCCGGATATCGTGACACTTGGCCTCACCGTGGTAAGAAATCGAGAGATAGCGGAATCCATCGAGTTTAAAACACGGCCACAAAAAAACATTTCAGAAGAAGCACAGTCGATACACGGCATTACTAACGAACAGGCCGCTGAATTCGAATCCTTCGGTGCCCAGTGGGACCAGATCGCGGAATACCTAATAGAACAACTGATAGTCATCCACAACGCCAGTTTCGACTGGCCGATCCTGCTGGATCACGTTGCCCGATACGGTTTGCCAATGCCGCCAATTCAAGGTGTATTTTGCAGCCAAAAAGCAGCCATTCCCTGGGCGCAGGCGATGAATCTACCGTGCAGTCAGAGAGGCCCATCGTTAGATACGCTGACGAAAGTTCTGAGCGCTGAAAATCTCAGAGAAAAGAGCAGTGGAATACATGGAGCAGAGATAGATAGCCAGCAGACGGCTCGAGTGGTGGAAACAATGCGACGATCCGGAACCACTTCAATCTGAAGTGTCAACCTGTTCCACCGGACCGGTATTTTTCTCTGGTGCCCAAATCTGTGCTAGAACTGGCGAGAAGTTGTTGCGCTCAAATTGAAATAATCAAACAAGTACTGGCTGGTATTCACAGCTAGCGGTAAGTAATATTTTGCATGGTATTTTCCAGGATATTGTCTGGATTAAATGAGTGACAATCATTCAATTACAATGAAAATTGGGTGAAATGGCTAGGCTTGCCCCTAATCAAAATATTGTTGTTCTGATGATTATATGGGGGTAAAGTTTTGCCAAAGGTCATAGCGGAATGAAAAGAACTGCCTTCCAAGACCCAAGCCATCATTTCATGCTTGTACCTTAGCTTTATCCCCGATTCATTGAAAACTATTCGTCGTATCTTTGAGGATAAATCCGATGAGCAGGTTACCCCTTTTTAAGATTCTAGCGTTAAGTATGGTAGTGAGCAGTTGTGGTGGCAGTGAGGACTCAGCAGCAAGTAGTACAGAACACGCCAGCCCTAACGACACTGCTATAGAAAAATCAGCGTCTCAAACCACCCAGCCTTCTGCTACGCAACCGGCTAAAAGGACCATTGGCAGCCGTATCGGACCCGATATCGCCGGCCTGTATTTGGGCATGACACCTGAAGAAGTCAATGCTGTAATGAAAGACTACGATGCAAGCATACGTGTCCAGGACACCAGCCGTTATTTTGAATACAACGCGCTGGGCAAACGCTACAAAACTGACAGCTTTCTGGTCGCCACACATGGTCAGATGCCGGGGGGCAGCGTCGGCCTGTCAGTCGGTTACTCTTACCCTCCCAGCGAACCACGTGTAGTTTCCATCACTCGGGGCCACCGCCAAACCACAGAACCCTTAACTCAGGCCGATTATGCGAAGGCACTGATTGATAAATACGGCCAACCAGTCGCAGATATTAATAATGGCAGAACCGACTCGAGAGCCGAACGCACGCTGAAATGGAAGTTGGCAGAAACCGGAGATACGAGCTGTGTGCTCGGTGCTTCAATAGGCAATAGTGTGCTGGATCGTTTTGTCAAAGAGGGTAGGAAGATGGCCACCGTGGACGTGACACCAGATTACGCCGCCCAATGCGCTGGGCTGTTCGAATATACCTTGCGTGGCGAACCCGTTACCAATGCAAGCGGCACCATTTTTGATGTTTGGGCGCAGGCCAAATCTGAATTTGAAGCACAGGCCTGGGTGCAACAACAGGTTGCAGAAAAATCCAAAACCGGCACGGAAGCACCAAAACTTTAGCTGGAATATTCCAACTAGATCGGGACTGCTGGGCTTGCGTTGCTTTTTTCCGGATATCCTGCAAGCCATGGACGCTGCGCCTGGGTTTCTTTAGGAGGTGATTCCACAAAGGCGAGGGGGCACGCTGGTCATTGCCAGCGCCCGCGAGCACAGCCTCTCTGCCAGATCGTTTAGCAGCACCACTTGGTATTCACCGCCGGTTTTGGACTAATCACTTAATCCATATCTGCTTGGCATTAACAAATTCTTTAATCCCTTGCGGCCCCAGCTCACGGCCATAACCGGAACCTTTAATCCCGCCACTGGGTAGCCGTGGATCGGTTTTAACAATGCCATTAATGGCCACCTGGCCGGAGTCGATTTGTAAAGCCAGTGATTTTGCCAGCGAGGCGTTTTCTGTCCAGATCCCGGCACCCAGGCCATATTCAGTGTCATTGGCCATTTCAAGCGCATGATCGACATCATCTGCTTTGATGATCACCATCACGGGTCCAAAAGTTTCCTCCTGAAAGGCGCACATGGTGGGTGTCACACCAGTCAGTAATGTCACCGGATAGAAAAACCCGGCCTCTTCCGGCAAGTGACCACCCAACCGACATTTGGCACCGGCGGCGATCGTCTCTTCGACCTGACGGTGCAGATTCAACTGTAAGTCCTCACGGGCAATTGGACCGATATCCGTGTCGGCCTGCAAAGGATCACCAAGCCGTAACTTGCCAAGTCGCTGTTCGACCAGCTCGATAAAACGATCATGGACATCCGCCTCAACGATTACCCGTTTGGCGGCAATGCAGGACTGGCCGGCATTAATGATCCGCGACAGGCAGATAATATCCGCCGCTTGTTCGAGATTGGCATCGTTTAATACCAGTACTGGATCCGAACCGCCGAGTTCCAATACACAGGGCTTAACTTCACTGCCGGCTATGGCCGCAACTTTTTTGCCTGCGCTGTTGGAGCCGGTAAACGACACTGCCGCTATGCGTGGATCGCGAATCGCCAGTTCTACCTCCGGTGTTTCCAGTGGCAGGTTGACCATAATATTATCCGGCGCACCGGCCTTTAAAAACGCGTTGGCAATCGCCTGGGCAGACTGCGGTACATGCGGGTCATGTTTCATCACGCAGGTATTGCCCGCCATCAGTGCCGGCGCCAAATAGCGAAAGGCCAGCCATAACGGCGCATTCCACGGCAAAATACCCAGCAGGGTACCGAGCGGCTGATAGGTCACATAACTCAGGCTGGCATCGGATGGCAGGGTCTCGTCGGCCAGATAGGCCTCGGCATGGTCAGCGTAATACTCGGCGCAGGTCGCGGCTTTTTCGACCTCCGGCACACCTTCTTTGATGGGTTTTCCCATTTCCAGTGCCATTAATTTGGCAATGTCATGTTTTTCGGCGCGCAACTGTTTGGCGACGGCTTGCAGCACTTTGGCACGCTCGGCAAAGTTTGTGGCGCGCCAACCCGTAAAGGCGGCGCTTGCATCGCCAATGCGGGCGTACATTTGATTTTTATCAAGCGAGGGAAAACCTTCGAGCTGTTGTCCGTTATAGGGATTGGTTGCTACTAGCATAATGTCCTCAGGATGGGTGTTTGGCGGTGGTTTTTTTAACGTCTGTGCTGCCCTCGTTATGACGCGCGCTATCCAGACTCAGCAATTTTTTACTGCTGTTTGTCGGTTTGACGCTAAAATCCCGATCCATTGTGAAGAAAGACTCACAGCCATCCTCGGTAATATAGATGGTGTCAGAAATACCGCAGGTTTTATCGCCGTCGACACCCCACATCCAGGGAATGATATGGAAAGTCATACCGGGTTTTAATACTGCGGATTCACCTTGCTTAAGACTGACGATATAACCCTCATCCCAACTGGGTGGGAAGGCGATACCAATCGAATAACCGGAGCGGGTTACCAGCCGGGCACCCACATCATTTTTAGTAATGATATTGCGGATCATATTGTCGGCATCCGACACCGTCATTCCCGGCTGAAATTTATTGTGTACGACATCCAGTGCCATTTTCATGATCTCCTGGGCCTTGTACATTGAGGCACTGAGTTTTCCCAGCACAACGGTGCGCATCATCGCTGTGTGATAACGCCGGTAACAGCCAGCGACTTCGAGAAACACATGTTCGCCGGGTTGCACCACGCGACCTTCCCATGTGGCATGACCAATCATGGTGCGCGGTCCGGATGTCACATAAGGCATCACGGCCGGTGGTTCTCCGCCCGCTTTAAACATGGCAGAACTTATCGCCGCGCCAATTTCATTTTCAGTGACACCAGCTTCCGTCGCATCGATACCCGCCTGCATTCCCGCTTCGGTAGCTCTTGTGGCATTTTGCATTACAGCAATCTCTACCGGCGACTTGCAGACCCGTCCCTCTTCAACAATGCCAAAACAATCCAGCAATTTACCATCGGTCAGTGTGTTGTGAATGCAATCCTGATGATACGCCGGGAAGAAGTAGCTGTTGCGCTCATAGCCGATACGTTTTTTATCAAGACCAAATTCACGCAAGGCATCAACCAGCATTTGAATCGCATCACCGGTATCCGGATACGGACGGGTGATTTCCACCCAGGTGCGGGCCGTGATGTTCGACTCTTCCAGTTTCCGGGTGATCATAAACGGCTCATCTTCGAGTGGCACGACCAGGGCCTGAAAGAAGGAATAACCCGTCGTCTGATAATCCGTCAGATACATAATGTTTTCTGGATCGGAAATTACCACCGCGTCCATGTGGCGCTCGGCTATCCGCTCACGCAATTCGCGCAATCGTCGCTCATATTCCTCAAAAGGAAAGGTCATATCATCGCGTTTTCTCATGCCGGCTCCTGCATCATGACGTTATCGGTGGCTTTAATGAGGATTTTCAGACCTTCTTCCAAATCAGCTTTGGGCGTGGTCAATGGCGGGATCAATTTCACTACCCGGCCGCCAGTGCCGCAACTGGCAATCATCAGACCGGATTCAAAACATTGACTGACAATTTGCTTGGCGCGATCACCATTACCGACGTCGAGGCCCAGGATCATGCCTTTGCCAGTCAGGTTCACCAGCGGATGCCGATCCACCAATGGCTGCAGGCTATCTGCCATCATGGCGCCATGGGCTTTAACGGTTTGCATCAGTTCATCGTCGTCAAAATACGTCAGTGCCTGATCGCCGGCGATAAAGGAAATATCCTGACCACGAAAGGTGCCGGTATGTTCGCCCGGCAACCAATGTTGGTCATGTTCGGGTTTGACCAGATTCATGGCCATTGGCGTGCCCAAGCCGCCGATACCTTTGGCAAGGCAGATAATATCGGGGTCCAGATCCAGATCATCGAAACTAAAAAACGAACCGGTGCGACCGACGCCGACCTGAATATCATCGATAATCAGCAGGGCGCCGACGTCTTTGGCTAGTTTGGCCAAGGCCTGTAACCAGCCTTTATCGGCGACCTTGACGCCACCTTCGGCCTGAATGGTTTCCAGTAAAAAACCTGCTGGCGGTGCAATACCACTGGAGCTATCGGCGTAAATGGCGCGCAGTTGTTCGATGCTCTGCATGCCACAACCCAGTTCACAGCCGGGACAGACGGTTTCGCAACCAAATGGGAAATGTTGAACATGGGTCAGTGGCACACCGGCCGCGTTACGGAAATGCTGGTTAGCGGTGGCACTCAGCGCTCCCAGGGTCATGCCATGAAAACCGTGGCTGAAAGCAACAATATCCTGCCGGCCGGTTGCCCGACGGGCCATTTTCATGGCGGCTTCAACGGCATTGGTGCCGGTCGGACCCATAAATTGCATTTTGTGCGGCATTTTACGTGGCTCAAGAATGGTCTTGGTGAAATGTTCCATAAATTGCCGCTTGGCAGTGGTGTGCATATCGAGGCTGTGGGTGACACCGTTCGATTGAATATAGGCAATCACCGCTTCGGTCATTCGCGGATTATTGTGGCCAAAATTCAGCACCCCGGCACCGGCAAAAAAGTCGATATATTCCCGGCCATTTTCATCAGTTTGCCGGGCATTCAACGCCTTATCAAAGACTACCGGATACACCCGGCAATAAGCCCGAATTGCCGATTCTCTTTGTTCAAATATGCTCATCTAATTCTCCTTACGTATTTACGCCTTGCCGACGTTGGACAGATCCTCCGGAACAGGTGCGCCACAAAGGCGTGCAAACAGGGCCGTGACCAAAGGAATCAACCGGTCGTTAAAATCATAGTATGGACTGTGGCACGGTGCCTGGTGTTCAGGACCATCATCGCTGCCAATCAGCGCAAAAGCGCCGGGGATTTCCTGCAGGTAATAACTGAAATCTTCGGAAGCCATAATTGGCAGGCGAATATCGGTGTGCAGGGCATCACCCCCGAATAATGTCTGCCACTGTTCACGCATCTGTAAAGCCGGCAGGGCATGATTGGTGGTCGCTTCGTAGCGCGGATAAATATTGACCTCGCAATGCACGCCATAGCTGATCGCAGTCTGTTGACTGATTTCAGTGATAAGGCGGTTGAGTGTTTCGCGCGTGGCTTTATCGGGAACGCGGATGCTGCCAGCAATTTTGGCCTGTTGCGGTATAACGGTCGGCGCGCTGGGTGCCTCAATAGATGTAACACTTAATACTGCAGCCTGTTGCGGTGGCAGACGCCGGCTGATGATCTGCTGCAAGTTTAAAGTGATGGCACTGGCAGCCAGCACCGGATCCCGGCATAACTCAGGCTGACTGGCATGACCACCCAAGCCGTTAACAATCAGTTCAAATGTGCCATTACCAGACATGACAATGCCATCTGGGCAGACCAATTTACCAAATGGGATCGCCGGCCAGTTGTGCCATCCATAAATCACATCAATACCGTCTAACGCGCCATCATGGATCATTTCCCGTGCACCATGACCGCCTTCCTCGGCAGGCTGAAAAATCAAGGTCACCGGACCTGGTAATAAAGATTCCTGCATTTTCAGCCAGTGGGCGGTGGCCATAAGCGTTGCCGTGTGGCCATCGTGCCCACAGGCGTGCATGCAGCCGGGCTGTTGGGAAGTCCAGTTCTTTTGGCTGTTTTCAGTGAGAGGCAGCGCATCAATATCACCGCGCAGCGCAATATGCGGGCCTTTGCCTGTCGGGTTGAGCCAGGCCACGGTGCCGGTGCCGGCACAAGCACGCCAGGCAATATTCAAACTGCTGAGCGCCTCACGAATGCGATCAGCGGTACGGTATTCCTGCCAGCCCAACTCAGGATGCGCGTGTAAATCTCGTCGCAACATTTTTGCGTTGGTGATGGTTTCCTGCCAGCTATCTGACATGCCCCCCCCTAATGTAACTCGCAAATCACGATTTGGTGATAAAGCCACTTCACACTGTAAAAAAAATCGGCGCAATGCAAGAAAAATCATCAGCTTTTCAGCCATGTTGATTGATTGATTTGAAAAAGCCGTTTTTTGCAATAATGATTGCTCGCGATAGTGGATTGAATTTAATGAAGAAGATGGAAGCTGTGGCTTTAGTGAGGGCAGCTGAATAGCTCTCAGAACGTTGACAGTCCGCTCGCTTCCATCAGGCGATAACGCCAGTAGTGCAGGGCGGATTCATCAGCGTACGCTTCATACGGCAGACTGTGAAGTCGCTCTCCGGTGTTGTTCCACTGCTGATCGAAAAAGGCCAGAGCGCGTTGTGCAGCGGGATGCTCGGAATCGGTCTGCAGGGCGACCTGGGTTTCGAGGTTATAGTTGTCAAGATTACGCCGGGTGAAATTGGCGGAACCCAGCATTAGCCAGACCGGCTGGTCGTCACTACCCCGGTGCAGCATGTATTTAAAGTGGCATTGCTCGCCACTTGTGTTGCACCAGCGCAATGGAACGCCGGCCGCATGCAGTTCGCTGGCAACCTGGCGATTGGGCACCCCATTCTTCTTGCGCCCGAAGGCATCCTCATTGGGATCGAGCAGAATGCGCAACTGTACGCCGCGCTGGTGAGCCCGAATCAGGGCCTCGATCAATTCGCGATGGGCCAGGTAGAACATGGCCACGTCCAAGCGGTCACCGCTTGCGGCCCGCCCGATCTGTTTTAGCGCCGCCTCGCGAATAGCCGCCTCCGTCAGGACCTGTATCGTCGCTCCGGAGGTGGTGGGTTTCAGGGGAGGTGTCCATTGGTTTGGCCAGTTCGGAACCTGACCGGACAGCATGGCTGTGGCATGCATGCTCGCCAGCAGGTCAGCCGCAGCTGCCCCCGAAAAAGTCAGTGCTACGTTGCTGTGTCGACTGCTGGCATCATGGGCGTTACCCGACGACACCCAGCCTCGAAGCTGCCCGGCCTGATCGACGACCAGTGCCTTGCGATGGTTGGCTTTGAAATTGGGCAGGGTTAGCCAGGTCCTCAGGCTAACCGGGTTTTCGCCGACCGGGTTGGGCAGCCAGCCACCGGGAGAGTTGCCGAACCACTGGCAGCACATTCGCCAGACCGCTGACCACAGTGGATTGGAGTCGCGCAATACAGTCAGATCGGTTTCGATAACGTCGATTCCCGCAGCCTTCAGCGCATCAAGACGGTCGGATTCGACGCCGCCGTAGAGCCGGTTGAAGGGGTCGATAATCAGTATAATCTGCATATCGGGGCGGGCCTGCCGTCGGGCTAGCAATCGCTCGAACACCTGGCCGGATAGTGCGCGATATCCGTCGTCAGTGCGGCCGGCGAAATCGTTGATTAAAAACATCTCCAGCACAATCAACTGCTCGGCGTTATCGATCAAGGCTAACAATGTATCGAAGATCTCGCTTCGCTGATGCTGCTGACCATCGGCGTCGAGCCAGGTGCTGTCGACCAGAAAATCGACATCATTTGCCGCGCGTTGCGGATAGCCTGTATCCAGGCCGTATGGCAACGGCTTGTAAACATGCCAGACGAACGTGCCTGAGTAGACGATCAGCAAAATGCCAATCAGCCAGGCCACCGGGTGTAATTGAAGCAATTGCATAAAAGCTATCGATTTGGCTGGTAGTGCCTTGTTCAGTATGTCTTTAGGCATTTGTGGCTCAGGTATGGCGGCTGTCGGAATGGGGCCCCCATGGTCGGGGTGGCGGTTTGATATTACGTTAGCCTTGAGGGTTCGGGCAATGATGAGCGTTGCCAAGCGCCCGAATCGTCGATGGTCAGGGCAAACTGGATAGCATCCAGTCCACGCCGTTGTCCCGCCGCTTCTTCAGTACCACGACGATGGTGTGTTCGGGTTCAGTAAGTCTTCTTGGCAGCCAGCTTCCATGATTTCGAATTCAGGTATTGTGGAATCAGAGTATCCATAGGGTTAGTAGTGCCAGCGCAACGGCGAGCAATAAACCGGGCCAGAGAGGGCGGCAAAGAGAGGCATGTCCTGCAAACAGGGCCAAGCCACCTTTGACCAGTGTGTTGGTGATCGCGGCCAGCGTGATACCGGTTACGGCGGTATCGGTGCCGATGCTGTCTTGTGCCATGCGCGCCAGAGTCAGGGTGATCGCATCCACATCGGTCAGGCCGGCCACAATCGATACCAGCCAAAGACCCTGTTCTCCCATGTGTTCTTCAATACCGTGTGCGATGAGCAGAATTCCGGCCAGCAGGATGCCGAATTTTAGCGCAGGAATGATCTGGAAAGGTTGTGTAGCCAGCTTCTCGGTATTTATTGCCGTACTGGATTCACGTTTGCGCCACAGCAAGAAAGCACCGAGCACACAACCCAGTGTCATGGCCAGCATGGGGGGGAGCAGCGTTGGCAGGAGTTCAGGGTTGATTACAGCGACTTCCAGCAAAATTCGCGGGTACATGATCGCCGAGGCCAGCAGAATGCCGCAGGACAACAGGCGCGGCATCGGAACACGGGCGTTCATGCGTGCCAGACTCAGGGTCAATGCAGTACTGGATGCCAGGCCGCCGAGTACACTGGTGATCAATACTCCCTTCTTGGGACCGGTCAGACGCATGGCAAAGTAGGCCGCCAGGCTGATGCCGGCGATCAGCACCACCATCAACCAGATCTCGTAGGGGTTAAGCGCATCCCAGGGGCCGTAGCTCTGGTTGGGCAATACTGGCAATAACACGACTGAAATCAGAGCCAGCTGTAGAATACCGCGCATTTCACTGTCACTCAGGTGCCCCATTGCCTGATGCAGGGTTTGTTTGAAGTGCAGTACGATGGTGGTGATTACAGCTACGGCGACCGCAAGACTAAGGTCGCCGAGCATGGTGAGCAGTCCTGTGAGATAGGTAACGACGCCAGCTACTATGGTCGTTATGCCGTAGTCGTGATCATTATTGGAATCGAGCCAGTGGGCCAGCCCGAGCAGTAAAGTGACCGCAAGACCCATGGCGATGGCAATACCGGGGCCGAGCGGTGTCGTCAGCACGCCTGCCAGTGCACCACTCAGTGCCAGCAGGCCGAAGGTACGGATTCCGGCAATGCGACCGCCTGCCGGGGTGTCGCGTTGGTGCCAGCCACGCTGAAGTCCGATTAGCATTCCCAAGGCCAACGCTACCAGTAACGGTAAGAGTTGCGTGTCCATTAAGTATCCTGCAGGGCTGCCTCAGCCCGATTGACTGACTTACAGGGTAGCAGATCTCTATGAGAACCAGGGGCTGACAGTCAGGTGCTAACAGATAAAAACGCGTATTGGGGTAGGTGCCCAAGGCCTAAAGGTAAACTGCCAGTTAATCGAATGAGCCGGGGCGGTGGTATTTTCAGTGGCCCGTAGTGGCCCGGAAAGTGGGTCGATAACGTGTTCCAATACCGCGTGCCGATGGTGTCATTCCGCACGCGAACTGCGGCTACGTGATTCTGTGTGGTTAGGCGACCTTTGAACTGTGTACTTGGCCACACAGCAGGTAGCTGCGCAATACGAGAATGCCCCATTATCCCCTCATTAACCTCTTAGCAAACCCTTTGTTAATACTTGACTAAATTACTGGGATTTGAGACAGTACAGGCCTAGGATTCAAAACGTTCCAGGAGGTTTCATTGCGGGTAACAAGTAAGGCACATTACGCTCTCCGGGCTTTACTGGATTTGGCTAACCATGAGCCGAGCCGTTGTGCGGTGAGCCTGGCTGCGATCGCCGAGCGGCAGGATATTTCCCTTTCGTATCTGGAGCAACTATTTGCTGGCCTGCGCAGTAAAGGGCTGGTGGTCGGCTTTCGGGGGCCCCGGGGCGGATATCGTCTCGGTGGGCGGCCGGAAGACATCAGCGTGGCTCAGGTCACGGCCGCCGTCAGCGAAAATATGGACACCACCCGCTGCCAGGGGGAGGGCAACTGCCAGCATGGAGCAATCTGCCTGACGCACCATCTGTGGGAGGCACTGAACGAGCATATACGAGACTATCTTCAGGGCATTACTCTGGCAGATGTCATGGCTCGTGAAGCTGAATCCGGCGGCAGTGGTTCCCGGTGCCCGTCGGCTTCCGGCCAGGAAGAAAGGATCGAGGCCGTGGAGCAATTGCAGGGTTCGGTATCAGTATTTAAAGAACAGACAGAGAGTAACTAATATCATGTCGGAACAGATCGATGATCTTATCAAAAGCCACTATGCGGCCGGCTTCGTCACCGATATAGAATCGGATACCCTGCCACCAGGATTGAACGAGGACGTTATCCGCTTCATTTCGGCCAAGAAAAACGAGCCGGAATGGATGCTGGAGTGGCGACTGAAGGCCTATCATGCCTGGCTGGAAATGGTTGAACCCCACTGGGCGCATGTGAGCTATCCGGACATTGACTTCAATGCCATGTCCTACTTCTCTGCGCCGAAGCGCGATGAAGACCGACCCCAGAGCCTGGACGAGGTGGATCCAAAGTTGCGCGAGACCTACGACAAGCTGGGCATTCCCCTGCATGAGCAGGAAATGCTTGCCGGCGTGGCCGTGGATGCTGTGTTCGACTCGGTGTCCGTGGGTACCACTTTCCGCAAGAAGTTGTATGAGGCGGGGGTCATCTTCTGTTCTATCAGCGAGGCGCTACAGGACTATCCGGAACTGGTGCGCGAGCACCTGGGTACAGTAGTGCCGCAGAAAGACAATTATTATGCGGCGCTGAACAGCGCGGTCTTCAGTGATGGCTCCTTCGTCTACATTCCCAAGGGTGTGAAGTGCCCCATGGAGCTGTCTACCTATTTCCGCATTAACGAGGCCAAGACGGGCCAGTTCGAGCGCACCCTGATCGTGGCTGACGAAGGCAGCGAAGTCAGCTATCTGGAAGGCTGTACGGCACCCATGCGGGACGAAAATCAGTTACATGCGGCGGTGGTGGAGCTGGTGGCCCTGGACAACGCGAAGATAAAGTATTCTACGGTACAGAACTGGTATCCCGGTGATGAGGAAGGTAAGGGTGGCATATACAATTTTGTCACCAAGCGAGGTCTGGCCCATACCAATGCCCATATTTCCTGGACACAGGTGGAAACCGGTTCCGCCATCACCATGAAATACCCCAGCTGTATACTCAAAGGCGACAACAGTATCGGTGAATTCTATTCGGTGGCGCTTAGCAGCAATTTCCAGCAGGCGGATACCGGCACGAAGATGATCCATCTGGGCAAGAACACACGCTCGACGATCATATCCAAGGGTATTGCCGCTGGACACGGATCCAATACTTATCGTGGTCTGGTGCGAATGAATCCGGGTGCCACCGGTGCACGTAACTATACGCGGTGCGACTCACTGCTGATCGGAGACCAGTGCGGCGCGCACACGTTTCCCTATATTGAAAGTAAAAATCCGACCGCCATCATTGAGCACGAGGCCTCCACCTCCACGGTCAGCGACGAACAGTTGTTTCTGTGTCTTCAGCGCGGCATTAGCGAGGAAAAGGCGGTATCCATGATTGTCAACGGTTTCTGCAAGGAAGTGTTTCGGGAATTGCCTATGGAATTTGCGGTGGAGGCCGGCAAGCTACTGGAAGTTAGCCTCGAAGGCGCCGTCGGTTAATGGTCGGCCTCATAGAATTTTATACAGGAGAGTCAGAATAACGATGTTATCTATCAAGAATTTGCATGCCACCGTCGAGGGCGAGGATATCCTGCGTGGTATCAATCTGGACATCGGCCCAGGCGAAGTGCATGCCATCATGGGGCCCAATGGCTCGGGCAAGAGTACCCTCGGCCATGTGCTGACGGGCCGCGAAGGCTATGAGGTCACCGCTGGTGAAGTCACCTTCATGGGCCAGGATCTGCTGGCCCTGGCACCGGAAGAGCGTGCTCTGGCCGGTTTGCTTCTGGCTTTTCAGTACCCGGTGGAAATTCCCGGTGTCAGCAACATGGAATTCCTCAAAACCGCTGTGGATGGGATGCGCAAGTATCGCAAGCTGGAAGCGATGGATTCCGTGAGCTTCATGAAACTGGCACGCGAGGTTTGCAAGCGCGTGGATCTGGATCAGAATTTTCTCAAGCGCGGTGTTAACGAAGGTTTTTCCGGTGGCGAGAAAAAGCGCAATGAGCTGATGCAGATGATGCTGCTTGAGCCGCATTTGGCCATCCTGGATGAAACCGACTCGGGTCTGGATATCGACGCGCTACAGGTGGTGGCTGCCGGTATCAACAGCATGCGCGACGGCAAGCGTTCCTTTGTACTGATCACCCACTATCAGCGCCTACTCAACTTCATCGAGCCAGACCATGTTCACGTGCTGGGGGGCGGTCGTATCGTCCGCTCCGGTGACAAGTCGCTGGCACTGGAACTGGAAGATAAAGGCTACGGTTGGCTGGAAAGTGAGGCCGTGTAATGAGCGATTTTATTGCCGAAGCCCTGCAAAAGCTCCCCACCGAGACTCCGGGTTGGCTCAGTGAACAGCGTCGCAGGGGCAGGTCTAGCTGGAAGTCCAGCACCATGCCCACCCGCAAGACCGAGGACTGGAAATATACTCGGCTGAGAGCCCTGGAAGAGGGTGCTTACCTGGGTTGGGCAGAACGCCAGGATCCTACATCGCCAGCGCTGACGGCCCTGCGTGATCAGGTCCATATCTCCGGATTGGACGCCCGTATGCTGGTGTTTGTGAACGGTTTCTACAGCCCCGAGCTGTCCAGCCCCACAGCCATGGACGGTATGGATATCGTGCATTTCAGTGAAGCCGATGAGACACAGGTGGAGACCATACGCACCCACCTGGGCACAGCTGCCAATCGCGACAAATACATGTTCACAGCCCTCAACGATAGCTGGCTCGATGATGGCGTATTCGTGCACGTAAAACAGGACAGCAAGGTCATAACACCACTGCACATCGTCTGGTTGACGGTGCCCCAGCGCGAGGCTTTCAGTCTGTCCCAGCGGCTACTGGTCGTTATGGAGCCTGGCAGCGAGGCCACGGTGGTGGAACACTTCGCCAGCGACGGGGCCCAACAAAACAGTTTCACCAATGGGGTCACTGAACTGGTGCTGGGTGCCAATGCCCGCCTGTGCCACTACCGGTTGCATCTGGAGGAGGAGCATGCCCTGCATATCGGTGGCGTGCATGCCAGGCTCGATCGCGATGCCAGACTCAATAGTTTTCACCTGGGGCTGGGCTCGATACTCAAGCGTCTGGATGTGGTGGTGCGCCATGAAGGTAATGGTGCCCACTGCGATCTCAACGGCATCTACCTGCCGCGGCACAGCCAGAATATCGACTACCATACCTGCATCGAGCATGCCCGGCCGCACTGTACAACCAAAGAGGTTTTTCGGGGAGTTATCAGCGATAACGCACGGGCGGTGTTCAACGGACGCATCCATATTCATCCGGACGCCCAGAAGACAGTGGCGGAACTGAGTAATAAAAATCTGCTAACCAGTAACAAGGCGGAAATAGATACCAAGCCGGAACTGGAGATTTATGCGGATGATGTCAAGTGTACCCACGGGGCCACGGTCGCACAGCTCGATGACTATGCGCTCTATTATTTGTGCAGTCGCGGCATTGCCAGAGAGCATGCACAAGTGATGCTCAGTACCGGTTTTATCAACGAACTCATCAACAACCTGCAGCACCCCACCCTGGGCGAGTATCTCAAGCCCGTACTGAGTGACATGTTTGTGCAGCAGGTGACACAGAGAGAGAGGACAGAATAGGCGCATGGAAACACCGGCAAAAAACATCAGACAGCAAGAGCGGGTTTTCGATGTGGAGGCCGTACGCCGTGATTTCCCGATCCTGCAACAGCAGGTCAACGGACATCCATTGGTGTATCTGGACAATGCCGCCACATCACAGAAGCCCAATGCCGTGATCGACGCCATCAGCGACTATTATCGCGGCTACAATGCCAACGTGCATCGTGGTATCCACGCTCTGTCGGAAAAGGCCACGACCGCGATAGAAAATGCGCGTCAATCGCTGGCAAATTTCATCAACAGCCCGGCTCCGGAGCAGGTCCTCTGGACACGTGGCACCACAGAGGCCATCAATCTTGTGGCTTACAGCTGGGGCCGGAGTAACCTGAAGCGGGGTGACCGGGTGTTGGTTCCAATACTGGAACATCACTCCAGTATCGTGCCCTGGCAGATGGCCACTGAATCCACCGGTGCCGAGGTGGTGCCGATTCCGGTAACACCGGGTGGCGAAATTGATATGGTAGCGCTGGATGAGCTGCTTGATGAACGCGTGAAGATGGTGGCTGTGAGTCACATCTCCAATGCCCTGGGGACAGTGAACCCGGTGGCCGACATTGTAGTGAAAGCCCATCGGGTGGGGGCAAAAGTCCTGATCGATGGAGCTCAGGCGGTGGCGCATACCCCTGTTGATGTGCAGGCGCTAAATTGCGACTTCTATGCTTTTTCGGGGCACAAGATGTTCGGTCCCACTGGTATCGGTGTGCTCTGGGGGCGCCGGGAACTGCTGGAAGCCATGCCGCCCTGGCAGGGTGGCGGTGAAATGATAGAACAGGTCAGTTTCGCCGGCACCAGCTATCAGGGATTGCCATATCGCTTCGAGGCCGGGACACCGGACATAGCCGGTGCCATCGGACTGGCCGCAGCAGTAGACTACCTGCAGCACCTGGATCGAGTCGCCGTGGCTGCACATGAGGCCGATGTGCTCGAATACACCCTGGCACAGGGGGCGGCCTTTGATGGCCTTACCCGTTTCGGTGAGGCCGACCATGTGGCCGGTGTGTTCAGCTTCCTGCTGGATGGCATACCGCCATCCGATGTGGGTATGCTACTGGATCAACAGGGCATTGCCGTTCGCACTGGTCATCATTGCGCTCAGCCGATCATGGCGCAATACGGGATACCCGGCACGGTCAGGGCCTCGTTTGCCCTGTACAATACCCGCGCAGAAGTCGACCGTTTGTTCGAGGGGCTTGCCAAAGCCCGACGGATGTTGGGCTAACAAAATTTCATACGGTAAGCGGCACCGTATCCATTCAGGATAAGATTGCCGCAGGAAGGTGAAGCATTATGAGTGTAGAGAAATTTGATCTTGCACAGACAATTACCATTACGCCGGCTGCCGCGTCACATTTTCGCGAACAACTGCAGCGTAACGGTGGTGCCGGTGTGCGCATTGGGCTGAAAAAAAGCGGCTGCACCGGCTTCAAGTATGTTATCGAGGAGGTGCCTGCTCCGGAAGAAAACGATGTAACCCTGACGCTGGATAATGGCGTGGCCATCTATTTTAGTCGTGAAGGTGCCATCGCCCTGCGCGGTATGGAAATTGACTATACCCGCGAGGGCGTCAATCAGACACTGAAGATCGAAAACCCCAATGTCACCGATATGTGTGGCTGTGGCGAGAGCTTCGATATCAAGACACAAGAAACATGAGTCAGGAACGCAGTATTGTCAATGTTGCACGTGACTGCCCGGGGCGACTGGTTCCTGTGGGTGATTCCGTGACCATCCCGGCCGGATCCTTCGTCACCATCGTGCAGTCCCTCGGCGGCAACTATACCGTTGTGCATCAGGGCAATATGGTGCGGGTGGATGGTGTGGATGCGGATGCGCTGGGTCAAAAAAAGCTGGAGCTCAACTTCGCTGATCCCGGCAATGACCGCATCGATGAAAATCAGGTCTGGCAGGCATTGGAGACTGTCTACGATCCCGAAATCCCCGTTAATCTACGCAGCCTTGGGCTGATCTACGATCTGGATATTGATCAGGACAGCGGCAGGGTGGATATCCAGATGACCTTGACAGCCCCGGGTTGTGGCATGGGCCCGGTACTGGTGGGCGATGTGGAGCAGCGGGTGAAGCTGGTGCCGAACGTAAAGAGTGCTCATGTGGAGCTGGTCTTCGATCCACCCTGGAGCCGGGAGATGATGTCCGAAGAGGCGCAGCTCGAAACCGGCATGTTTTTCTAGTTAGCGGAAACCCCATCCATCATGACGACAATCGAGAACATTCCCAGTAATCCTTTCGGAAGCTCTATCCGCGCCGATGACATCAAGGAGACACTGGCCTTCTTCGATACCTGGGAAGATCGCTACCAGTACATCATCGACCTGGGTAAGGAGCTGCCACCCATGGATGATGAATTGAAAACCGATGAGCGCCTTGTGCGCGGTTGCCAGAGCCAGGTCTGGCTTAACACTCTGCAGAAAGACGACCGCCTCTTCTTCGAGGTTGACAGTGATGCCTTCATTGTCAAAGGCCTGCTGGGTATTATCCTTGCCGCCTACAATGGCAAAACTAACCAGGACATCCTCGATTTCGACATCGAGGGCTACTTCGAAACTCTTGACCTGATACGTCACCTCAGCGCCACCCGCGGCAATGGCCTGCGTGCGCTGGTGCAGAGTATCCAGTCCGCAGCTCGCCACTCAAATCACTCTGAACCCAATGCAGTGAAGTAGCTTCCCCAAGTTCTAGCCGGGTTAATTGGGCTTGTTCCTCCAATTTACTGTCGCTGTTGCGTATACTGACCCGACCAGTGTTTCAGGGGCAGTCCGGAGATGCAGATCACTACAATCACACCGGTTCATTATCCGCTGTCGGTCAGGTCAGGCGTGAACGAATTCTCCGCTGCCTACGGCGAACTTGTGCAGCGTATAACCGCACTGGGAGACGGACAGGTATTGCATGCTCCAGATTGGCATTGCTCCGCAGAAGAGGGCGACCAGACGGATCAGCCCGGTTCCACTGCCTATTCGGATATCACCCGTGACGACCGCGATATACGGCTGGGCTACTGGTGGGGTCGAAGCGTCGACGGCTTTGAACTGACATTGCATTGCTTCAACAGCGAACTGGCCGTGGTGGAACTGGTGCTGGAGCCGACGCCGGATATTGACGCCCATGCATTGAAAGAGTGGGCCGAAGAGCAAACCAAACTCGCCATAAGTCAATTTGCCAACCGGGAATTTGCCCGCATTATGGCTGCTCTGCGCGAGGCAAATATTGACAACCTGCAATTGCGTGAAGAATGCAGCGACCTGAAGTGTCTCTGGGTCGGCAGTATACTTAATCTGTCGTCAGAGGAGGTGCAGCACGAAAACACTCAGGCTCTGCTTCATCAATGGCTGGATGCGACCATCCGGCCCGAAGATGCCGAGGATATTATCAACGGTCGGCTGCGCCATTCGCTGCGCTGGCTGAATTATGTGATCGTTGCACAGGAGCACCAGACGGATCGCCAGAAAGTCGACGCCATGATTCTGGCCCAGTATTTTTATGCGGTACAACACTACATCAACCGCGATCTTCTCGCGGATATTTCCGATGTGTTTCTCGAGAAAAACCTGAAAACCAGCGAGCTGAAACTGCAACGGGTAAGGGCCCGCACACAGCTTCACATTACGACCTATTACGAAGCACGCAACCACCTGGTTCGCGCAAAAAAACAGTGGATGGAAGAGATACTACAGGCCTGGGATTTCGACGACCTGCTGGAAAATGCACAGCGGATGGTGGATGTCTGTTCGACCCGCATTAACGAAATCAATAATAAAAAGCGCTCCCTGGCCTCGATTCTCACCGACAGCCTGCTGGCGCTGATAGGCCTGTTTGCCATACTCGATCTCGCGCTTCAATTCGTCACCTACAGCCGGGAGATGGTGACTTCACCAACACTGAATTACTACGACGAGCAGACATCGGGACTACTCAGTGTCCTGGCGACCTGGAATATCGATCTTTTCATGGGGGTTAATTTACTGATTGTGATTTTGCTGGGAGCATTGTATGCAGTTCTCAAACTGCGTTAAAAGTGCACTGTTGTGTTCAGCACTACTGTCGGGCACAGCTCCCGCCGGTCCTTTCACCGCAGTGGACGTCTATACAGACGTATGGCCACCTTATGTGAATCGGGCGCAGGGTCAGGAGACTGGCGCCATCACACGTATTGTCGAGCTTGCCCTGCGCAATATGCGTCTCGATCCGCAGTGGCAATATGTGGATTTTTCGCTGGCCTACGAAATGGTCAACAATAACGAAATTCGCCTGTCCTTTCCGTATTTCGAGACGGCTCGCCGCAAACAGCTCTATCCCGATGTGCGCTTTTCTGCACCCCTGATGACAGTGGACAATGTGCTCTATTACAGCCGAGAGCACCGGGATTTTTCCTCACCGCCGGATTCTATCGGCGATCTTCGACTCGGTCGCGTGGCCGAGTATGCCTATGGTGAGAAATTCGAGGCATGGCTGGTCGGTGCCACGGAGTATCAGTCGGAAGTGCTCGCCCTGCGCGCTTTGTTCAACGGTGATATTGATCTGTTGCCCATGACCAGGCTCGTAGGGCAGGCATTGGTCCTGGAGCATTTCCCCTGGCAATACCGTTCCTTTCGCCATATCCCCGGCGAGGACTATCTGTCACAGGATACGGTTCATCTGGTGACCCACGACGATCCGCAGGGGGAGGCATTTATCAAGGCGTTCGATGAGGCACTGGAAAAGCTGGCAGGGGTGAACAAGCAGGACGAGGTGCAGGAAACCTCGCTGGATGCCGGGCGCAGTACTGGCTATGTGCGTCTGGTAGTGGGGGAGGGACATCCTGTGATCATCGGACAGACTCAGCGGCAGGGAGAGCATCCCGACAACCGCTACGTCATGATTCCGCCCGGCAGCCGCGGGCTGGTGCTGGATTGGAGTGATGCAGTATTTAAAGAGTTCAACTCCCCCAAACTATACGCTGCCATGGTGGCATTATCAAAAATCCGCATCGTCGATGGTCCTCACGTTGGTCGGGAGTTCTACGTCAAGAACCTGCACATCGAAATTGAATAGTTATGACCGGTTTTGAATTGCTGGGCTGGTTCGGCACCCTGCTTTACCTTGCCAATTATGCTTACCTCGCCTTCTATCCGCGCTGGCACAGACCCGTGTATTTCTCGGCCAACGGCGTTGCCGCCCTGTCTTTGGTGGTATCTTCTGCAGCCATTGCCTCCTGGCAGGCGGTGGGCATAAATTTTTTCTGGGCGGCGATCAGTGTCTGGTTGTTGATAGGTGGAAGTTTCAGGTTCGTAAGGGTAGGGCCAAGCGTTCTCACAGTCGGTGTCGGATTGTGTTGGGTGGCCGCGTTGCCCGCGCTATTCTGGCAATGGCAGTTGGCGGTGGCGATCATTGGCTGGAGCTCAACATTTGCCTTCAGTGCCGCCTATCTGTTGTTCGCCGCACGCCGACTGTCAATTGGCCCCTACCATCTATGGAATGCCTATGCGGCATTCGTACTACTGCCGCAGCTTTACCTAGACACCAACTGGCCGGTGCTGGCGATGGAAGTATGCTGGTTTGCCATTTCGCTATCGGCGCGTTTCAACCTACATCAGCCTGACGAACCGCGCTAGGGAGGCGGTTGGTTGGATACACCAAACGAAGAGGTCGGATGATAGCGCGTTGAATTTTAAAGTGGGCTGTGATTAAAAAGAACAGCTTTGCCGTGTCGTTCTGGAATCAGCGAACAGTGTTCTATTTATGGTCTATGTTAGGTAATTTGCCTTTTCTTGTTCATCACTGCCATGCAGAGAGCCGTTGGCTACTGCCTGAAAGACGCCGATTGACACCTCCTGCCGGCATCCGATAATGTCCGTTGCTCCTGTCTTAAACCCGGCAAAAGTTTCCGATGAAGTGGTACCTCTGTCGTTATCTTCATTCGCAAAGCCGCCTCGCGCAGTTTCTGCGCTTCGCCACCGTTGGGTTGAAGATGTCTTTGATCGACGTTGGTGGTACTTACCTGCTGCCTTGGCTGTTTGGTATGAAGCTACATGTCGCCCGCATCATTTCGCTGACCACAGCAATCATGGTGGGCTATCTGCTCAACCGTTACTTCACTTTCGGGCGCGACCAGCGCGGCAGTTTTCATCGCCAGATGGCCGGACATTTTGGCGTTCATGCCGCCGGAGGACTCCTCAACTATGGCGTGTTCAACGGCGTAATTGCACTGGGTTACAGTCATCTGATCCAGCCGCAGGCACTACTGCTGTTGCCACTGGTTGCTATCTGGATCGGCGGCCTGGTCGGCCTGGCATTCAACTTCACAGTGTCCAGCAGGCTGGTGTTCAGCAACCGGGCGGAAAACCCCGGTGCGGCTTCATGAGAGATGCTTTCCTGCTCAGTGTGCGATTGCACGCGCGTTGGTTCATTGAAGCTTTCGGAGCTGAAGGTCGCCGTGCTGGGCCATTGGGTCCTCGGCGACTGGCCGTCCTGCTGATTCTGTTTCCGCTGTTCCTGTTGTTGCAGACCATACACTGGCTGGGTTTTCTGCTCGACGAGCTGTTTTTTTCCGGCTGGCGCAGCGTTGAAATTCACCAGCCATTGTTCATCAGTGGCGTGCCCCGCAGCGGAACAACTTTCCTGCACCGCACACTGGCTCGCGATACGGCCAGTTTCACTACCTTTCATACCTGGGAGGCACTGTTCGCCCCATCGGTTTCCGAGCGGAAACTGTTCGGTATGTTCGCTGCCCTGGATCGGTTGCTCGGCAGACCGTTGCAGCGGCTCGGAGATACAATTACCCGTCGGGTGACGGGTGGTTTTGCCCACATTCACGAGGTTGGCCTGCAGGCTGCCGAAGAGGATTACCTCACGCTGTTGCCCGCGGGTGGCTGTTTTATCCTCGTGCTGGCCTTTCCCGCCAGTAAGTCGTTGTGGCTGCTGGGGCGATTGCGCGAACTGCCGGATTACGAACGCACCGTGCTGCTGAATTTTTATCGGTCCTGTCTACAGAAACATCTCTACGTCAATGGCAGTGGGCGCCGACTGTTGTCTAAGAACGCCGCCTTTGGTTCCTGGTTGCCCGAGCTCGCTGAAAGTTTCGATGACTCGCGCTTTCTGGTCTGTCTGCGTGAGCCGGGTGGGGCGCTGCGCTCCCAGCTCAGTTCCATTCGCAACGGTCTGGTTTTTTTTGGTACGACGGCGGCATCGGATCATGTCACGCATGAGTTTCAAGTGAGCCTGGAACATGTCTATCAGCAACTACGTGAGCAGCGCCGCTGCCTGCCGGCCAGTCGTTTCGCCGTGGTTGATCACAGCCAATTACAGAACGAAACGCAGACCGCCATCACCGCGACACTGCGTCAGCTGGGGATCCCGCTCACCGATGCGTTGCAACGGGTACTGGAGGATGCTGCCAGAGAGGCCCGTGACTATGGCGGCAGCGGGCACGTCCACTCGCCGCTGTCAGAAGCCGAGGTGCCACAACCTGACCTGGTAAGCATTTACCGGGAGATACTCGAACCACCGGCGGGCTCATCATGAGCAGCGGTATCGGTACCGGGATCGCCTCAGGCACTGAACCGAGCTGCCGGCAACGCGATGCGAGCCGGCTGCGGGTGGCAATTTTTTCCGACGCATTACCCGCACGTAACGGCGCCGGAGCCTATTATGAAGACCTCGCCGCCCAGCTCGGGCCGCAACTCGGCGAACTGATACTGTTCCAGCCGGTGGTGAAAAAACGATTACTGCACTTCGCCCTGCCTCTGCCCGGCGACTCTACCCAGAAACTCATCACCCCCAATGTGCTGCGTATCCACCGCGAGTTCCATGCGCTGCGGCCTGACCTGGTGATCTCGGTAACGCCGGGGCCATTCGGGTTGCTGGGGCTTTGGCTTGCCAGGCGCAGCGGTGCTGGATTTCTGACCGCGTTCCACACGCATTTCGAAGGGCTGGCGAAACTTTACGGTGACACCTGGTTCTTCCGCCTGGCGCACTGGTACCTGGTACAGGTCAATCGTATTCTCTGCCGCAATAGCGACTCAGTGCTGGTCAACAATTCTAGCCTCAACGCCACCGTGGAAAGCCTTGGCGCGCGCCGTGTGGATGTGATGGGTACCCCGTTATCGCGAGCGTTTCTCGATACCCCGATTGTGCCTCCCACAGAGAATCTGCGGCAGGTACTGTTCGCCGGACGTCTGGCGCCGGAGAAAAACCTGCCCGCTATCCTCGATGCTGTGAAAGCACTGCCGGACATCCGCTTCGTCATAGCTGGCGACGGTCCGCTCCGTAGTGAGCTCGAGCGCGAGGCTCAATTGCTGCCCAATCTGCGGTTGACCGGCTGGCTGGAACGTGACGCCCTGCGCGCGGAAATGGACGCTGCCGGGCTGCTGATATTGCCCTCCCATATGGAGACCTTTGGCACGGTCGCATTGGAAGCGATGGCACGCGGCCGTCCTGCCCTGGTGGCCGCCAACGCCGGTATTCACGACTGGCCGTTGCTAAAGGACTCGCTGTTCACCCTGGGTGAGGGCGAGTCCCTGGCGCAAGTGTTGCACCAGCTGAGTGAGCTCCCGGCGAGTACTTGGCAGGAAAAAGCTGCTGCTGCACGCAGGGCCGCTGAAACCCTGAACAGCCACACCATTAGTCAGTGGCTGGATTTTGTGGAACG
>PANQ01000021.1 GCA_002707685.1 Porticoccus sp.
CCTGCTCCTGCTCCTGCTCCTGCTCCTGCTCCTGCTCCTGCTCCTGCTCCTGCTCCTGCTCCTGCTCCTGCTCCTGCTTCTGCTCCAAGTCATTGTGCTGATCGGAGCTTGCGATATGGGCAGGCATATCAGCCTGAGGCGCGTCGACGAGGTTTTCGCGCGCGTCAAACACCTTGAGGCAGGCGCCGCACCGAACCAGCCCGTTGGCCGCCTGAAGATGGGCTGGCATAGCCCGGAAAGAAAGCGAGCAACTGGGGCAGCGGGTGATGATTTCGTTCATGGTTGGTTGCCGGGAAATCGCCTGAGTCGGATTAGCGTGAACAGGCCGCTAGTTTAGCGGTATGACTCAGCGCTTGATAGCGGTGAGTCTGACCCATTGCTCACGGCTGGCAGGGGGGGCGAAATCAAACCAGGGCGCATAGGCAGACATGACTTCGTCGGCCTGGGTGTCAATGATACCGGAAAGGCAGAGGGCGCCACCGGGCAGGGTGAGCGCGTTCAGTTTCGGCGCCAGCGATACGAGCGGCCCCGCCAGGATGTTGGCGATGACCAGATCAGTGGCGACCTGTGGTGCCTGCTCCGGCAGGTAGGTCAGTACCTTTTCTGGCGCCAGCTTATTGCGCTGGGCGTTGTCTGTGGTCGCCAGCAGTGCCTGATGGTCGATATCAATGCAGTTGGCCGAGTCTGCACCGAGCAGCAGGGCGGCAATGGCGAGAATGCCGGAACCGCAGCCGTAATCAGTGACGGTTTTCCCGGCCAGCTCAATGCCGTCGAGCCACTGCAGGCAAAGAAAGGTGGTCGGGTGTGTGCCGGTGCCAAACGCGAGTCCCGGATCCAGTAGCATGTTGATTGATGAGGGTTCCGGTGGTGCGAGCCAGCTCGGGCAAATCCATAGGCGTTTACCGCAGCGGATAGGTTGGTAGTGTTGCATCCACTCCCGCTCCCAATCGCGATCTTCCAACGGTGACCAGCGGTAATCAGGCAGCTGGCTACCCAGCTGCGCTGCCAACAGATGAGTCACCTCGTCAATAGATATACCCGCATCGAACAGGCCGGTAATCCGGGTTTGCTGCCACAGGGGGGTTTCTCCCAGAGCGGGCTCCAGGATGGGTTGGTCAGCATTGTCTTCGAAGGTAACGGAGACGGCGCCGCTGTCCAGCAGGGCTTCTTCAATGGTTTCGGCAGATTGGCGCGAGCTGTTAATGATCAATTGTAGCCAGGGCATATGACCTCTGTGGAACAAAAAGCCCCGGTATACGGGGCCTGGTTAAGCTGACTGGCTGAAAGCTCAGTGATATTCCTGGGGTTATTCTAGAGATTGAGCTTTTTTTCCAGATAGTGAATGTTCACCCCGCCCTTGCGAAAGTTGGCATCACAGACCAAGTCCCGCTGCAGGGTAATATTAGTTTTGATCCCCTCGATGTGCAGCTCGTCGAGGGCGTTGGCCATGCGTGACAGAGCCGCTTCCCGGGTCTGGCCGTAAGTGATGATCTTGCCGACCAGCGAGTCGTAATAGGGTGGAACGGTATAGCCCGCATAGATGTGGGAGTCGACGCGCACCCCGTTGCCGCCGGGTGGGTGGTAGGCAGTAATTTTGCCGGGGCTGGGCATAAAGGTAACAGGATCTTCTGCGTTGATGCGGCATTCGAAGGAATGCCCCCGAAAGATGATGTCGCTCTGGCGAAGGCTGAGCTTTTCGCCACTGGCGATCAGCAGTTGCTGTTTGACGATATCGACCCCGGTAATCATTTCGGTGACCGGGTGCTCCACCTGAACCCGGGTGTTCATTTCGATAAAGAAGAACTGCCCGTTTTCGTAGAGAAACTCGAACGTGCCCGCCCCCCGGTAGCCAATTTTTACACAGGCGTTGACGCAGGCTTCCAGTACTTGCTGGCGCGCATCATCGGGAATGCCAGGTGCCGGGGCTTCTTCGAGTACTTTCTGGTGGCGCCGTTGCAGGGAGCAGTCGCGATCACCGAGGTGAATGGCATTCCCCTGGCCATCAGAAAGCACCTGGACCTCCACGTGACGGGGGTTTTCCAGGAATTTTTCCATGTAGACCGTTTCATCGCCAAAGGCAGATTTTGCCTCTGATCGGGTCACCTGAATGGCTTTCAGCAGTTCACTTTCTTCGCGCACCACTCGCATGCCTCGACCACCGCCCCCTGCGGCTGCTTTGATAATCACTGGGTAGCCCACTTCCAGACCAACAGCGCGGCTGCGATCTTCATCATCGGTGAGGGGGCCATTTGAACCCGGCACAGTGGGCACACCCGCCTTGCGCATGGCGTCAATGGCCGCGACCTTGTCGCCCATCATGCGGATTACACCAGCCGTGGGACCGATAAAGATAAAGCCGCTTTTTTCTACCTGCTCGGCAAAGTCAGCATTTTCAGCCAGAAAGCCGTAGCCGGGATGAACCGCATCGGCATTGGTGATTTCCATGGCGCTGATGATAGCGGGAACATTCAGGTAACTCTGGCTGGAGGGGTTGGGCCCGATGCAGACTGTTTCGTCGGCCAGCAGCACATGTTTCAGGTTGACGTCGGTCTTGGAGTGGGCGGCCACGGTTTTAATGCCGAGTTCCTTGCAAGCGCGCAGAATGCGCAGTGCAATTTCGCCCCGATTGGCAATAAGCACTTTTTTCAGCATTGCTGATGCTCCTGTGGGCTACGGCTCAAATAATCATGACCAGGGGTTGATCGAATTCAACGGGCTCGCCATCTTCCACCAAAATGGCGCTAACGGTGCCGGCTTTGTCCGCTTCAATCTGGTTCATCATTTTCATGGCTTCGACAATGCAGAGTACTTCGCCAGCCTTGACCTGCTGGCCGACTTCTATGAAGGCGCTCGAGCCGGGTGACGGAGAGCGGTAAAAAGTGCCAACCATGGGTGATTTGACGGCATGGCCAGCGGGTTCGGCGGGCATTTCCGGCTCGGCAGTTGCCGTTGCCGCGCTCGTCGGGACAGCTTGCTGAGGTGCCTGCATCTGTGCGGGCATCATCATGGGCATCGACATGACGCCGGGGCCATTCCTGCTGATCCGGACAGACTCTTCGCCTTCCTTGATTTCGATTTCGCCAATATCGGACTCTTCGAGCAGTTCAATCAGCTTTTTGATTTTTCTAATATCCATCTGCGGTTGCTCCAAATGGTGTGAAAGTGTGAATCAGGAATCCAGTTGTTTCAGTGCGGCTTGCAGTGCCAGGCCATAGCCCAGGCCGCCCAGCCCGCAAATAACGCCTCTGGCGATGTCCGAGAAAAAAGATTGGTGCCGAAAGGCTTCGCGAGCATGTACATTGGACAGGTGAACTTCTATAAAGGGGATATCAACGGCCAGTAGTGCGTCGCGCAGGGCAATGCTGGAGTGGGTTAGCGCCGCAGGGTTGAGAATAATAAAGTTCACACCTTCCCTGCTGGCTTCATGTACCCGTTCCACCAGCTCGTATTCAGCATTGCTCTGTAGTGTCAGCAGATGGTGCCCCTGTTCCGCCGCCTGATCGGTCAGCTGTTGGTTGATATCCTGCAGAGTTTCGCTGCCGTACAGGGTTGGCTCGCGAGTACCGAGGAGATTCAGGTTGGGGCCGTGTAATACCAGTATGGTGGCCATAGTGTCCCCGCCGGTGGGATGTCATGAGAGAATTAACGAAGACCAGCTTCTGGGGCTGGTCAATGGGTGGAAGTCTGCAACAAAAATGAAAAGCTGTCCAATTTTTTATATTTTGCGGATTTTAGCTTCTTTTTGACACATGTTTAACGAAAATAACTGTTTTATCGCTATTGGTCTCAACTTGATCGGGCAGTTTTAGGCCTGTTTTCCGGTAGTTGGCTGAGGATGGCAGCAAATTCTTGATATATTCAGCAACTTCTTTGAAATGTGGCTTATTCTGTCGCCAACTGTGGCGATATGGCGGCCATTACGGTGCTTTCTGTCAGTAGTTGAGGCAAAATCACGGGCTGGCGGTGTCCTTTTCGGTAAAACAGGTAAAGGGGCACACCAGATCGCTGATGGAGATTGAGTAGCTGGGTGATCTCTGGATTATAGTTGGTCCAGTCACCCTTGAGGTACGTGATCTGTTGCTCGGCAAAAGCCGAAGTGATACGTGTGGAGCTCAACGCCATTTTTTCATTGGCGAGACAGGTGATACACCAGTCGGCCGTGAGATTGACGAAAACGGCGTCGCCCTGATCAAGCAGCTGCTGCAGTCTCGTTTCGGTATAGGGTTCCCAGTGGGTGGCCTGTGTCCCGCTGCCCCGGTAAGTTTGCCAGGGGAGAATCAGGGCAATGATGACGGCAGTCATCGCAACCAGTCGGGTGAATGGTGTTTTGCGCAGTTTGAGCAGCCAGAGGGCAAAGAGTATCAGGATAATACCCGTGACCATCGCGATGACCGTGTCGCTTCCCGCTTGCCTGCCCAGTACCCAGAGGAGCCATGCACCACTCAGGTAAAGGGGGAAGGCGAGGAACTCCTTGAACGTTACCATCCAGGGGCCGGGGCGGGGTAGCCTGGTGCCCAGCCATGGCCACCAGGACAGTAAGAGCAGCGGTAGCGCCATACCCAGACCCAGAAACATAAACACTGACAATGCTATCCAGACCGGCTGTACCAGCGCAAAGCCCAGTGCTGCTCCCATGAAAGGTGCTGTGCAGGGGCTGGCAACGACAGTGGCCAGCAAACCCGTCATGAAGGAGGATTGCAGGCTGTAGCCTGTGGTGGTGGTGTGGCCCAGGTTCATCAGTCCCGTACCCAGCGTGAGTAGTCCGGAAAAGCTCAAACCCATCAGGATGAAAAGATAAGCCAGCAGGCCGACAAACACCGGTGATTGCAGCTGGAAGCCCCAGCCCACTGCCTCACCTGTTTGCCGCAGTGCAATGAGAAGTCCTGCGATGGCGACGAAGCTGAGCACGACGCCCAGTGTGTACGCCAGGCCGTGCAGATGTCGGCCATGGGGGCTGAGATGATGGCTGGTGAGACTCAGTGCCTTGATCGAGAGTACTGGAAAAACACAGGGCATCAGGTTGAGAATGATGCCGCCCAGTAGCGCAAACAACAGGATGAGGTAAAGGCTTGTGGCGGACGAGCGCACTGGGGGCGGTTCCGCTGCCATAGCCACCGAGTCGACATCGGCGATGGATGCGATGCCGGTGTCCGGATCAATAGTGATTTTCTGGGTTCGGGGCGGGTAGCAGAGCCCCGCATCGGCGCATCCCTGAGACTCGACGAACAGGGTGCGAGCAGAAGGAGGCAGTGGCAGGTCAAAGGTAACCTGTTCATAATAAACGGTTAGCTCTCTTTCATAGTACTCGTCATAAATCTGCTTTCCCGCCGGAAAGTCTGGTTTGGCCTCAATCGGTTGCCAATCGTGGTCAAGCAGCTCAAAGCGGTGTTGGTAGAGGTAATAACCCGGCGCGATTTGCCAGTCCAGTGACAGTTGCCCGGCCTCTGTGGATGCTTCCAGCTGATAGGCCTCGTCAATGGGTAGGAAGGTGGCATCGGCTCCCAGTAGGTTGGCTGATGAGGACGAAGGGAATATCTGCTCTGCATTGGTGAGGCAGGCGACGGACAACAGAAAAATTGTCAGGATACTGGGGAGCCGTTGATGCATTCGGACTTCTCTGTAATGTTGTGGTCGTTTATTGCGGCCTGTAAATGCGGATTGAATCACCGCCCTCGAGCGAGCATTAAAAAATCTACGGCAGCGGGCAGCCATCAATATGCAGACCTTGTGACAGGCATTTGCGGAATCAGTTCGTATTGTACGGAGCCAGCGAGATAGAGGCGAGTCATTTGCCGGTACCAATGGCAGTGTTATAGTCGTCACCCAGAGCAGGAGAGAACAACTTGTCATTTTTGAAACGTTATTTTGTTATTTTTCCAATACTGCTAATGGCCCAGGTCAACGCCGGGGAACTGTTGGTGAGTGAGGCCTATATCCGGGGGTTGCCTCCGGGTCAGACGGTTACTGCGGCCTTTATGACGATCCGGAACGGCTACAATCATGATTGCCGCTTGCTGGGCGCCGACACACCGGTCGCCGATCGTGCTGAACTTCACCAGCACAGTCACCAGGGCGGTGTCATGTCCATGCGCCGGGTTCCGGGGCTGAGTATTCCCGCCGGTAGCCAGGTGAACCTGAAGCCAGGCGGTTACCATCTCATGCTGTTTGGTCTGAAGACGCCTCTGGTGGATGGAGAGGCGCATCCCCTCAGCCTGTTGTTTGAAACCTGCCCTGACGTTCAACTCAACGTTCCTGTGCGCGATGTATTACGAGAAGGTGGTGGCCGATGAAGATGACCGACAAGATCAAGTCATGGCGCAATGGCATTGCCGATGATGCCCGGGAGTTTCGTGCCGAGGGGGCTGTAACCGGTTTTCCCTGGTGGCGTACGGCCCTGTGGTTAGTAGGCGTATATCTGCTGGTGGTCTTCCTGATCGGATGGTATTGGACAGAAGAGCCACCATTATTTGATGTCAGTGAAAATGCTGCCCAGCGGGCTGAACGTCAGGTGTCGGGCAGCACCGCTACGGCCACCCTGATTACGGTAATTGAAACCCTGCTGGAAAAACGCGGCGGGTATTTGAGCAATGATATTGCGCCGCCCGGGATCTGGCTGGATAACCTGCCGAACTGGGAGTACGGGGTCATTATTCAGGTGCGTGATTTCAGTANGGCCATGCGTGAGGCATTCAGCCGATCACGCTCCCAGTCTACTGANGACGGTGATCTGGCATTGGCAGAACCACGTTTGAACTTCGACCATCACAGCTGGGTATTGCCTGCGACGGAGTCGGANTACCGGGCCGGAATCCGCTANCTTGAAAGCTATCTAGCACGACTGGCTGACGACAATACCGGTGCGAGGTTCTACCCGCGCGCTGACAGCCTGCGCTACTGGCTGGGCACCGTCGAAACCCGTCTGGGGAGTCTCTCGCAGAGACTNAGTGCGNGTGTCGGTCAACGGCGAATTAATATGGANCAGATAGATATGGACAGGCAGGATACCTCAGGTCAGGCTTTTGAGGTCAATGTTAAAACGCCCTGGNTGGANNTGGATGACGTCTTTTATGAGGCAAGNGGCACCACCTGGGCGCTGGTTCATCTACTCAAGGCNGTTGAGGTGGAGTTTGATGANGTGTTGCGCAAGAAAAATGCCAGGGTCGGGTTGCAGCAGATTATTCGTGAGCTGGAATCGAGCCAGGAGCCTGTCTATAGCCCGATGGTGCTGAATGGTGGNGGGTTTGGCCTGCTGGCCAATCATTCACTGGTGATGGCGTCCTACGTCAGCCGGGCCAATGCTTCGATTATNGACTTGCGAGACCTGCTTGATCAGGGTTGATCGCGCTGTTTTGAGCAACAGCGTCAAAAGTGACTATGGTNCCTGCGACCTATGAGTGTTGATATCCAGTCTGAGTTCAGGCGTGATGCGCTGTTTGANCGCAGTCTGGAGAATGTNTTGCTCAACACCCAAACGNTGGGCGTGTTGTTGCTGGACAGTCGTCTGGTGATCAGATACTGGAATCAATGGNTGGGAGANTGGACCGGTATGTCGCCGGCAGATGTAGCCCAGCGCGCTTTTGANTCACTGTTCCCCGCTCTGGTTGGCGGTCCATTTGCCCAGGCGATAGATGAGGCCTTGTTTCAGGGTGTCGATACCCATTGGAATCAACGGGAGAATCCGGATTTTCTCGATTCGACCGATTCGATCATGGCNGGCAATCGTCGCGAGTTGCCNCTGCATCGCGTGAGCTTTNCNCCACTGGAATTACCCGATGTCGGCCACTGTTGTCTGATTCAGATAGACGAAGCGCCGTTTGACGCAACGCTGGATAAGGCGGTGCTCAAAGAGGAGNCCCGGCGAACGCCGACTTCAGCCGNNCANCGGTTTTCCGCCTACCTGGACACCGATCAGGTGCCCCTNCTGTTGCTGGACAGTCACCACCTTGTTCTGGATGGGAACGCACCACTGGAAGCCCTGTTTGGTTACAGTATTNGGCAACTAAAAAACAGACCGTTGCGGGTTTTGCTGCCGAGCATTAGTGCCGAGCTTGCCGATGATATCAAGGTGGTGCTGGAGGGCGGCGAAGAAAGGGAGCAGGGGGNTGCCCTGGAAGGGGCTACTGCGGATGGTGAAAACCTGTTGCTCAGGGTGAGCTGTTTCCCGTCCGTNACTCATCGTGATTGTCATGTGTTGCTGTTTCAGGATATTACACTTCAGTCGGCCAATCTNGAGGCCNTGTTCCATCAGCGAAAATTAATCAATACGGTGTTCAGTCAAGTGGTGGACGGTATTTTGTTGACCGACCGACANGGTCTTGTNGAGCANCTCAACCCCATTGGCATGGAACTGCTGGGCATCAACGATCCCCAGCCCAACCGTTATATTGATGATCTGATGACCTTGCTCAGTGAGTCCGGTGAGCCNGTGGAATCCCCCTGCCGGTCGGCTCTGACCCGCGGCAAGCCCGTCTCTGTTGTCGATAACGCNATGCTTTCTGTGCCGGGNCAACAACCTTTTCCAGTGGTAGCCACNGCGACACCACTGCGCAACCGGCTCAATCAGGTAACTGGTACCGTATTGGTGTTTCGCTCTGTCAGTGAAGCGCGACGGATCTCGACCCGCCTTACNTGGCAGGCGACTCACGACCCTCTCACNCAGTTGGCCAACCGTCGCCANCTGGAGAATGAGATCCTGNGGTCCATTGATGTGGCGCACTCAGACGACAGTACCCATACCCTGTTGTACATCGACCTCTANAATTTCTCCGTCATCAATGACACCTGCGGTCACAATGCCGGGGATGAGTTGCTCTGCCAGTTTGCCCGATTGCTCGAAAAGCAGGCCGAAAGCAGGGATGTGGTGGCGAGAATTGGCAACGATGAGTTTGCACTGTTACTGAATGATCGCACGGTNGAAGAGAGCCGTGAGGTCGCAGAGCANCTCCTCTGGCAGATCAAGGCGTTCAGTTTTCCTTGGGAGGAGCGGCGCCTGAAGATAGGTGCCAGCATTGGTGCCAAGGTGATTGACCGCAATACAGTTTCTGAAATTGATGTGCTGGTGGCGGCAGGCACGTCCTGTACTGCTGCCAAGGAATCGGGTCGCAATCGGATCAACTTTCAGTATCGCAGTGTCGAGGTGGCAGAGCGCCACAGTCTCGCTGAATGGATCCCCGTGATTACCGACGCGCTGGAGGAGGATCGCTTTGTCTTGTACTGCCAGCCGATTGTGCCGGTGGCAAGTCAGGACAAGGCCGCAGTTCGGCACTATGAAGTGCTGGTTCGCATGGTTGATCGCGATGGTTCCATCATCCTGCCGGGAAAATTCATTCCCGCCGCCGAGCATTATGGTTTGGTGGAAGAAATCGATCGCTGGGTGCTGAACAATATCTTCGCCTACCTGGAAAACAGTGCAAAGGCTGACCAGCGCTTCGCCGTAAATCTCTCAGGTAACACGATCAGTGATGAGGATCTTAAGGATTACATCATTGGCAAGTTTGAGACCACCGGTGTCAGTCCTTCGCAGTTGCAATTTGAAGTGACAGAGACCGCTGCTATCAGGCATTTCGACCGTGCCATGGACCTGATTCATGCCCTCAAGGACCTGGGTTGTTATTTTTCACTGGATGATTTTGGTAGCGGTCTCTCGTCACTGGGCTATCTCAAGGAGCTGCCGGTGGATTACCTGAAAATTGATGGCAGTTTCATCCGGACCATGGAATTAAACGAAGTGGGCTACTCCATGGTCAGCACCATTAATCACCTGGGGCATATCATGGGTATTGCTACTATTGCCGAATGTGTGGAAAACAGTACCCAGTTATCGATGCTTCAGGAAATTGGTGTGGATTACGCTCAGGGTTTTCTGATTGCCCGCCCGAAGCCGTTGGTTCAATTATCCTGATTCAGCTGCTGCGCCGACATGACCATTGTCGAGCAGGTTGAGCAGATGCGGGTATTGTTGATGGTCGAGTCGGGGACCATATTGGCTGACCACGCTGGCTGATGCCATGCTGGCGAGATGGCCGGCCACCTCGTGGCTGTGACCCTGTGTGATGGCGTAGAGAAACGCACCGGCAAACATATCGCCGGCACCGTTGCTGTCCACGGCGGTCACGGGGTAAGGCGGGATAGGGATCAGGGCATTGCCGTCGTAAACCAGAGCACCCTCCGCGCCGAGCGTGATAACAAAGGTTTTGGCGATCGTCTGAAGTCTTTCGGCGGCGGTGTCCAATATGTCTGTTCCGGTCCAGCCCAGTGCTTCGTCGCTGTTGCAAAACAGTAAATCGACCTGCTCACCGATCATGTCCTGCAGGCCGCCTTTGAAAAAAGCCACCATGCCGGGATCCGAGAGGCTCAGGGCCGTTTTGACGCCCTGCTGTTCGGCGATCTCCCTGGCGCGGATAGCTGCAGCACGGCCGGTTTCTGACGTGACCAGATAACCCTCGAGGTAAAGGTATTCCGACTGTGCGATCGCCTCGTGATTCAGCTCGGTTTCGGACAGGGTTTCGCTGATGCCGAGATAGGTGTTCATGGAGCGTTCGGCATCCGGTGTAATCAGTACCAGGCATTTACCGGTAATACCACTCGGCAGTTCACCATCGGTGTGGTAATCCACGCCGGCATTACTCAGGTCATCGAGGTAAAAGCGGCCGTTGTCGTCGTTGGCCACCTTGCAGGAGTAGAATGTCTTGCCACCAAAACAGCTAACCGCAATGATGGTGTTGGCGGCGGAGCCTCCGCTCGCTCTGCGACAGGCCGTCAGGTGATCCGAGAGTTGCTCCACCAGTTCAGACTGGCGCTCCTCATCGACCAGAGTCATGAGACCCTTGTCAACGCTGAGTTGTTGCAGGTCGTTATCGGTGACCTCTATCTCAGTATCCACCAGCGCGGCGCCGATACCATAGACGTGATATTTCTTTTTCATAAACTTGTGGCATTGAGGAAATCGACGGGGCGGCTATTATGCCCCGCTGACATCAGGAGTAAAGGTCGCCGGGCAGATACATTGTTGGCGATGCGGTAATTTGCAGGAGAATATGGTGGCCAGAAGGCGAAAGAAAAGCAGCAAGCGGGTGACCCGGGTACGCAGTGGACGACGCTGGCTAATAGGTCTGCTGATATTGCTAACTCTGATTGCAGCGGTGTCACTGCTGGTACTCGACGCCATGGTGTATCAGAAGTTTTCCGGGAAGAAATGGTCCCTTGCCTCCCATGTCTACAGCCGGGCACTGGAATTGTACCCCGGCCAGGCGCTCGCCCGTAAAGACTTGCAGTGGGAGCTGGAGAAGCTGGGCTACCAGCGGGTCACTGCCGCAAAAAAACCGGGGCAGTACAGCGTGGCGGCCGAACGAATCGAGCTGTTTTCCCGGGGGTTTGAGTTTTGGGATGGCAAGGAACCCGCCCAATTGATGCGGTTGAGTTTTGCCGGCCAGAAAATCCGTGCGCTGACCGATGCCACTGGCAAACCTGTTGATCTGGCTCGACTTGAGCCGGTGGTGATGGGTGGCATCTACCCTGCCCACAAAGAGGATCGGGAGCTGGTCAAGCTCAGCCAGTTGCCGCCATCGCTGGCTGATGCACTGCTGGCCGTGGAGGACCAGAATTTCTACGGCCATTACGGTGTTTCCTTTCGGGGCATTGCCCGCGCCATGCTGGCGAACCTGAAACAGGGCCGTGTGGCCCAGGGCGGTAGCACGTTGACCCAGCAGCTGGTCAAAAATTTCTACCTGAGTCACGAGCGCACCCTGTCGCGGAAACTGATGGAAGTGGTCATGGCTGTGATGCTGGAAATGCATTTCAGCAAGGACGAAATTCTCGAAACCTACATCAATGAAGTCTATCTGGGGCAGTCAGGTGCTCGGGCGGTGCACGGCTTTGGTTTGGCCAGCCGCCATTATTTCCAGCAGTCGATAACCGATCTGGATGTGCACCAGGTAGCGCTGCTGGTGGGTATGGTCAAAGGTGCCTCCTACTACAATCCGTGGCGTCAGCCGGAGCGGGCCATGGCCCGCCGTAATCTGGTGTTGGGAATGATGGCTGAGCAGGGCTTGCTGGATGCCGAGAGAGCCCGCTTGGCTCAGCAGCAGCCGCTGGATGTGATGGCGCAGTCCGATGGGGGCGGGCGTTGGCAGTACCCGGCGTATCTGGAGCTGGTGAAGCGCCAGCTGCGTCAGGATTACAAGGAGTCAGACCTGCAGACCGAGGGGCTGCGGATCTTCACTCACTTTGACCCTCAGGTACAACGCAAACTGGAACAGCGGATGACCAGCCGTATCGGCAACCTTGAATCCGGTTACCGTATCGAGCAGGGCAAGTTGCAGGGCGCTGCCGTGATTGTCCGGGTCGGAGCCGGGGAAGTGGTCGCCGTGGCCGGTGATCGACAGGCGGGTTATGCCGGTTTCAACCGCGCCCTGGATGCGCGACGCCAGATCGGTTCCACAATCAAACCGGCGGTTTATCTCAGCGCCCTGTCCCAGCCATCTCGTTACACCATCGCATCCATGATTGATGACAGCGAGCTATCCGTGAATTTGCCCAATGGCGATGTTTGGCAACCAAAGAATTACGCGCGGGAAAGTCACGGTCCGGTACCGCTCTATGAAGCGCTGGCCAATTCGTATAATCAGGCCACCGCCCGATTGGGAATGGATGTTGGCGTCGATCGCGTAGCCGAGACGGTCAGGCAGTTGGGTTATCAGGGCTCACTGCCGGCACTGCCGTCCCTGACCCTGGGGGCTGTGGCCATGTCTCCTCTGGAGGTCTCTCAAATTTATCATACGATTGCAGCCAATGGTTTCTACTCGCCACTGCGCGCCATTAACTCGGTTTTTACCTCCGTCAATGTGCCACTGAAACGCTACCCCTTCGAGGGGGAGCAGCGTCTTGATCCAAAATCCATGCACCTCCTGCACTATGCATTGCAGGTTGTCTTACGCGAAGGTACCGGAAAAACGGCCTATCAACGGCTGCCGGGGGAGCTGATGTTGGGCGGAAAAACCGGTACCACTAACGATCAGCGAGACAGCTGGTTTGCCGGCTTCAGCGGCAATTATCTGAGCGTGGTCTGGTTGGGGCGGGACGACAATGGCATGATGCCCTTGACCGGCGGCACTGGTGCTCTGCAGCTCTGGACCGACATTATGACGACGCTGGACAATCGCTCCATGGTTTTCAATCAGCCTGAGGGCGTTAGCTATTATTGGGTCGAACCCGAGGCTGGCCTCCTTAGTAGAGAGGGTTGTGCTGGTGCCAGGTACCTGCCGTTTATCGATGGCAGCCAGCCTACCCGGCAAAGTACCTGTCGCCCGAGTGCGATTGACGGCGTCATGGATTGGTTAAAGGATAAATTTCGATGGTAAACCCTATTCCTAAAGGCCTCCTGTTCGTGGTGTGGATGGTCGTTGCACTGGTCAGTGGTTGTGCGCCTGTTTATGCGCCCATCACTGAGTCGGGTTCCACTCCGCCACCGGAGGCTACCCCACCGTCGCCAGAAACTGAGCGGTCTCCGCCGGTTGCTGTGCCCGATGACGACGATAGGCGAATCACCCCTTCAGAGCCGGTTCAAGTGGCGCCAGGGGGCGCGGTAAGACGCCTGCTTGAAGAAGCCTGGCGGTACAATAAAGCCGGGGATTATGATCGCTCGAATGCCGTGGCTGAACGAGCGCTGCGTATTAATCATACTGAGCCGGAGGTCTATCTCGTGATGGCGTCTAACTATTTTGCCATGACCCGGTTGAGCCTGGCGGAACAACTGGCGCGACAGGGCCTACCTCTGGCCGGGCGGAATCCTGCCGTCAAGGCTGACCTCCAGTCACTGCTCGCGCGCATCAATGCACTTAAGTAGCACGACAGTAGCGCGATTTTCTTTAGATGTTGAGATCGACTTGTTTTTCCAGTTATTTCAGAACACTATCAGCATTTAAACAAAATCAAGCGTGGCCAGCCACACGATGAATAACAGCGGATCGACCGACAACTTGCGAGCAAACTCTGACAGGGGACTGACCGCTGTGCGTGAAATGACGCTGGCTTTCTCGCGGGATGCCATTAAAACGTTTCTGCACACCGTCCACGATCGTCTCATCGACTATGCCCAGAAACCCTCTGAAGAAACACGGGGTTTTGAGTTCCTCCATGCAAGGTCGCAAATCAGCAACCGGCACAATGAAATACTGCGTATTTTCGTGCGCGAGATGGATCGTTATTTTGATCTGTTCGCCTCCGGCGAGTTGCATGATCCCGCAGTTGAGGGCAGTGGTGATGAAACGCTGGCACTGATGAATCAGGATGTGCTTGAGGAGGATCTGGCGCTGTCGGCAATTCGCACCCGGGCCAATGTGGATTATACGGAACCGTTGTGGGTGCTGACGCGCCGCATGGTTAGGCTGGTTGGAGGAAAAAGCACGGAGCAACGGGTGCCTTTCTCGCCGGGGTGCTTCTGTCAGGCGCTGCAGCGATCCCTTGCGGATATCGATATCGAGTTGCCCGTAAAGCTGGTGATCTACAAATTGTTTGACCGGCAGTTTGTCAGGCAGCTGGCGGAGCTCTACGGGCAGTGCTCTGTGCGACTCGAAGAACTCGGTGTGCTTCCGGATCTTCGCTATCAGATCCAAAAGGCAGAATCGGCTGACTCTGCCCGGTTTACCGGGGCGCAGCCGCAGCAGCGACGTGTCCCTCAGTCGCCATCGCTGCAGATTCCGACACTGGAGGATGTGGTATCGCCTGCNCCGCTGGCGTTGCCCTCGGAGCAGCTCTCCCCCGCNGAATACCAGAACCAGNTGCTCGACAGTATCCAGCTATTGCAGGATCGCCTGGTGGCTCGAACACCGNATCAGCGACNCGAGNTCACCGGNCAGCCACTGCAATATTCGGCGCGNCAGCTGGTNGAGGCGNCGGTTCAGTTGCAGCAATTCAATCAATTGATGGCTGCGGANGTTCTGGAGGCTGCCCGGGAGATCAANCCNTTTGACATAGCGCGTGCCAGAGANCAGCTGGTCANCCAGCTNCAGCAGATCACGGACNCGNAAGAGNNCCCGGCGCTCGGCACNGACGATGCCCGTATTATTGATCTGGTGGGCATGCTNTTCGAGTACATNCTCAANGANGAGCAGATTCCCGATTGCGTCAANGCCTTGCTCAGTTANCTGNATACACCTTTTTTAAAACTGGCGTTTGCCGAGTCNGACTTTTTCCGCCGNCNNGATCATCCGGCCCGATTGTTGCTGAATNCGTTGGCNGATGCNGGCGCCAAATGGGTCAGNAACGATGGCTCNTGTGAATTCGACATGCTCGAACANATCAGAAAAATGGTTCGTTCCGTGCTCGATCATCAGGACGTCGATACCNGNNTNATGGCGTCGCTGTTNATGAGCATCAATAGCTTNGTACAGAAAGTNGAGCTGCGGGTGAAGCTGCTGGAGAAGCGGGCCATGGAGCAAGCCCGTGGTGAAGACCAGTTGTANGAAGTCAAACAGCGGGTCAACCGGGAGATNCNCCNGCGTGTNGCTGAAAAAGANATTCCCTCCGCNCCCNTATTGTTCCTGTTGCAGCCCTGGACNGANTACATGGTGCTGNTACTGCTCCGTTTTGGNGATGCCAGTGAAGNCTGGAGNCAGAGNNTGGAACTGATTGACGATATGCTCTGGGGGCTCGAGTTNACGGGCGCCGAGAGTGAATGGCGNCGCTGGCGTCANCATTACCCCTGGATGGAGTCACAAATCCAGANGGGTTTCGACATGATCGGCTACGACGNCAATAAAGCGTTNAAGCTGAAGCGCTCCATTGATCGNATTTATCAATTGCGAGAGAANAATCTGCAGCCAGAGGCCGCNCCCGCAGAGCTNCGCAACAAGCTNGTGCAACTGGCGGAGCGGCGTGCNAANGAGCGCANCCGGTCCACCGATCGGGAGAAGGCCGTGCTGGAAAAACTNCGANTGCTGGAGTTTGGTAGCTGGTTTCAATTTCGCGANGGGCGCCGTGAAAAAGTCGCCTGGTTTAATCCGGACTCCATGCAGTTTCTGTTGGTTGACCAAACCGGCAAGCGCACCGGCATGAAAAGTGGTCAGCAATTNGCNCAGGCAATACTCGCCGGTGATCTGCAAATCGTGNCGGGCAANACCAAGCCGTTGGTGGAGCGCACCATGGAGACCATTTTTAAGGATNTGAACCTGCAGGTTCAGTCGGTTTCCCANAAGGACCGTCATGTGGGTTGAGCATGAGCGCAGGTGCTCAACACGCCACCAGCTGAATGTTGAGGTTGACGTGGTCGATCAGTTCAGCAGAGATTTNCTCGGCATGNTGGTGGATGTNCATCTGGAGGGNTTTCTGATGATGGGCGAGCTGTCNTTCCGTCCNNACNGGCTCTATCAGGTGGCTCTGGTCGCCCATGTTCCCGATCGTCANCTCGAGGTGATCNCGATGGGTATTGATTGNCTGTGGACCCGGGCCATGGGTCANCAGGACAGGGTNTGGGCGGGCTGTCAGATTNTNGATCTTGNCNCGCAGGCCNGTGAACAGCTTGCCCGNTTGATTGAANACTTTNCTNCNGATCACTCGGTTCCAGCAGGCCGGGTGCTGTAGTGACGACGGCCGGCTGGCCGGGTCAACAGGATCAGCTTGAAACTGCGGTTTTCATCGAGTTTTTTTACGTCGAAGTCNGCCTCCGCAAAACGTTCCAGTGGCACGAAACGATTCACCACAAACAGNGCNCGTCCGCCGNTGCGAAGCAGCCTATGGCAGCTGGCGACAAACCGTCTGGTCAGCCCGTGTTCGGTGTTGAAGCCCTGGTGAAAGGGCGGGTTNCAAATNACGGNATCGAANTGCTGCGNNAGGNTGTCCCCGCAGTTTGAGGCGACGANCGNGCCTNTAATCTGCTGTTCAATAAAGTTNCTCTGACACGAGGCAACGGCGGCGGCGTTGTTGTCGGTGGCAGTGATTTCGGCATCGGTCAATTGTGCAGCCATGACAGAGAGATAGCCGTAGCCACAGCCGAGATCAAGNATNCTGGTTGGNGGTCGNTCNAGGCTCTGGAAAAAATCCTTCAGGTGCGTCGCCAGAAAAGCACTGCCCTGGTCAATTTTATTCCAGCCGAACTGCCCGGGTTTGCTGAACAGCAGTCCTCCCTCCCAGGTCACACAGGGTCTGATCAGCGCATACTGTTGATCCTCCAGTGCTGGTTCAGTGGAAGTCAGATGACGGACTCGGGCTCGATAGAGGCTGCCCTGCTTTTCCGGACGCTGCTGATCACCAAAATAGTGTCCGGCTTTCTCTGCATAGGTCTTGATGCCATCNTTTTTCGCNCCGGTCATGGTCAACGTACGCCCCCGNCTGGGAGCAGNCGNCGTGCCTGGTTGATGATGTGGTGAACAACCGGTTTTTCCTTGGACACCCGATAGAGAATCTGGCTGAAACTGCCATCCGCGAAATGGTCGAAGTCAAAATCGCTGTATTCACTGTCAATNCCCTGTGCACGACTGATTTCGTAGAGGTCGTGNCGATTGGTGACCAGCAGGATGTCCCGGTTTTGCAGTTCGTACAGTGGCGTATCGTGCAGGTTCTCGTCGGTCACCAAGAGTTGCCGACCCGANTCCTGTCGGAGCGGATCGAGCAATAATTGAAANGCGGGATCAGTCAAGGGTGTTTACGCTCGCAATTTCGGTTTTCGTCAGTGCCCGGTATTCGCCGGGCTCAAGGGTGCTATCCAGCTCAATCCCCCCTACGCGGAGTCGGTGCAGGCGGAGAACGCTGTTGCCGAGGGAGGCGAACATACGTTTGACCTGATGATACTTGCCTTCACTGATCGTGAGCAGTGCCTCTGTATTGTCGATTAATTCCAGCGTGGCTGGTAGACAGCGGCGCTTTTCCCCCGCCAGCCATAGCCCACTGGCAAATTTTCCAATGATGCCTNCATCNAGGGGTTCAGCGACCNTGACCCGGTANGTTTTCAGGCATTGGCTGCGGGGNGAAGTGACCCGGTGGTTCCATTGACCGTCATCCGTGATCAGTAGCAGACCGGTGGCATCGATATCGAGGCGACCGGCAATTTGCAATTGCTCCGGCCGTGGTTCATCCAGCAAATCCAGTGCGGTNGGGTGCTTGCCGTCNCTGGTGACGGATACCACCCCNGCCGGNTTGTGGAGCATGAAATAGCGCATCACCGGTTTGCTGATAGGGTGCTCATCCACGCAGACCCNGGCGTCATCNCCGATAACCAANCCCGGGTCGTGGGCAATTATTCCCTCGACTTTTACCCTGTTTGCCCTGATCAGGTGCTTGACCTGGGAGCGGCTGAAGTCGGTGGCATTGCTGATGAATTTGTCTAATCGCAAGCGTGTGGCAGCCATTGGTAAATACTCTGCAAGTGGGCTGAATGGACGACGCCCGGGCGTGCCTGCTGGGGGTCAGCCCCGGAGGCTGATGATTTCCCAGCCGCGCTGTTCCGCCACCTCGCGCAACGCATCACAGGGATCGACAGCGACGGGTCTATCGACAATCTGCAACAATGGTAGATCGTTGATGGAGTCGCTGTAGAAGCTGCTACCGACCAGGTTGTGTCCGGTCTCAGCCAGCCAGGCCTCAAGGCGTACAACCTTGCCCTCCCTGTAGCTGGGAATACCGGATACCCGTCCGGTATAGCGGCCATCCCGTTGCTCCAGCTCAGTAGCGATCAGCTCGGTAACGCCCAGTTTCCGACAGATGGGTTCCACGATGAAACGGTTTGTCGATGTGATGATCATGAGGAGATCGCCCTGCTCCCGGTGTTTCTGCAATAATCGTTCGGCACTTGGCAGCCACATCGGTGCAATGACCTCTTCCATGAATTGGTGGTGCAGTCGGGTCAGGTCGGCAGGTGTCAGTGTTGCCAGGGGTTGCAGGGCAAAGGCAAGGTAGTTGTTCATATCCAGAACACCGTTCAGATAGTCCTGATAGAACTGGTCATTCATGCGCCTGTAATGCGCCTTATCCACGATCTGGTGGTTGACGAGGAATTCTCCCCAGCCGTGATCACTGTCGCCTGCGATAAGTGTGTTGTCGAGGTCAAAGAGGGCAAGCGCCATGGGTTTCCCGAGAATGGTTAGTCAAAAAGGCGGCTTAGCTTACCCATAGATAAGGCTGTCCTCAACTAACTATTTGATGTAACTTCGTGGATAGGCGTTATTATTAAAATAACAGGGTAAGGGTTGGTTCGGTGGTCGATCGAGAAGGTTTTCGCCCGAATGTGGGCATCATGATTTCAGATGGTGCGGGCAGGTTGTTGTGGGCCAGGCGTATTGGTCAGGATGCCTGGCAATTTCCCCAGGGTGGCATTAATCCAGGAGAAAAGCCAGAGCATGCCATGTATCGAGAGTTGTATGAAGAAATAGGCCTGGAGCCCGATGATGTCGAGCTGCTCGCCTGTACCCGTGGCTGGTTGCGTTATCGGCTACCCAGGGCGATGCAGCGCAGACACAGTAAGCCACTGTGTATCGGCCAAAAGCAGAAATGGTTCATGTTGAAGCTGCTGGCCGAGGAGGATCGCATTAGACTGGATCTCAGCGGCAAGCCGGAATTTGATCATTGGCAGTGGGTGAGTTATTGGTATCCGGTCAATCAGGTTATCGAGTTCAAGCAAGAGGTGTATCGCCGGGCACTGAAGGAGTTGGCACCCATGCAATGCGAACTGGAGCGTCAAAGCTAAATGCTGGAATCACTCAGGAACATTGTTCAGCAGGTTAACGCTGCCAAGGACTTTGGCGAGGTGTTACGGCTGATTGTTCAGCTGGTGAAAGAGGTTATGGATACCGGCATGTGTTCGGTCTACCTCTACAGTCCAAGTACCAATAGCTATGTGCTGATGGCTACCGATGGCCTCAATCCAAATTCGGTGGGCAAGGTTCATCTGTCCAGTAGAGAGGGGCTGGTGGGTCTGGTGGCATCGCGGGCCGAACCGATCAATCTCGAAGATGCTGAAGTTCACCCCAATTTTGCCTTTTTCCCCGAAACGGGGGAGGAGCGTTTCCGCTCTTTCCTCGGTGCTCCCATTATTCACCACCGGAAAGTACTCGGTGTGTTGGTGGTGCAGCAGCAGGATCGCCGTCGCTTCGACGAGAGTGAAGAATCCTTTCTGGTAACCGTGTCGGCGCAACTGGCCGGTGTGATTGCGCATGCAGACGCTACCGGTGAGCTGGATCAATTGCTCAATCCCCAGCAGGCGGTTATTCACGAACGGATTTATCCCGGTGTGGCCAGTGCGCCCGGGGTGGCCATCGGTACCGTGGTGGTGATCTCTTCACCTGCCGACCTGAAAGCCGTGCCGATGAGAAAGGTGTCCGATACCGATGCCGAGTTGGCGTTGTTCCGTCATGCCATGGAGCAGACGAAAACCGATATCCGCGCTCTTGATCAGACGATGGTGAATAAACTGAGTGAAGAGGAACGCGCCCTTTTCGATGTTTATGTCCGGATGCTGGATGATCATTCCATGGGCGGTGAAGTGCTCAGTCTGATCAGGGAGGGTTTCTGTGCCCAGAGTGCCTGGTCACAGGTTGTACTGGGGCATATCCGTCTGTTCAAAAGTATGCAGGATGCCTATCTTCGCGAGCGTGCCTCTGATGTGGAGGATTTGGGGCGCCGGGTGCTCGCCTATCTTCAGCAATCGGAAGTCAAGCGTACTGTCTTTCCCGAGAGAATGGTCATGATTGGTGAGGAGCTGTCAGCGGCCTCCTTTGCCGACGTGCCACTGGAAAATGTGGCGGCCATTGTATCCGTGAAAGGATCCCGCAACTCGCATATGGCTATTCTCGGCCGCGCTATCGGTATTCCCACTGTCATGGGGGTGATGGATTTGCCATGGGGGCGACTGGATGGTGAAGAGGTCATTGTGGACGGCCACACCGGTCAGGTGATTGTCTCGCCCCGTGACGAACTGCTTCAGGCCTACACTCAGCAGATCTATGAAGAGAAGCTGCTTGCAGCCGACCTGGAAAAGCTGACGGATAAACCCTGTGTGACGGCAGACGGGCACCATGTCTCTTTATGGGTCAATACCGGCTTGCGGCTCGATTCCATGCTGTCACTGGATCGCGGCGCTGAAGGAGTTGGCCTGTACCGCACTGAAATTCCATTCCTGATGCTGGATCGCTTCCCCTCGGAGGAGGAACAGCGCAAGGCGTACCGTGAGCATCTGGAAATGTTCGCTCCTCGCACTGTCACCATGCGGACACTGGATATTGGGGGCGACAAGGATCTGCCCTACTTCCCCATTGAGGAAGAGAATCCGTTTCTGGGATGGCGCGGTATCCGTATTTGTCTTGATCATCCCGAGATTTTTCTGGTGCAGTTGCGCGCGATGATGCGGGCCAGCGAGGGGCTGAATAATCTCAGCATTCTGTTGCCGATGATTTCCAACGTTCCGGAGTTGGAAAGTGCGCTGCAGCTGATTTACCAGGTATACGATGAGCTGACAGAGGAAGAGGGTTACCAGATCGAAATGCCCAATGTCGGAGCCATGATCGAAGTGCCCGCTGCGGTCTACCAAATCAGAGAGCTGGCGCGGCGCGTGGATTTTCTGTCGGTGGGTACCAATGATCTTACACAGTACCTGCTGGCGGTGGATCGCAATAATCCACGGGTGGCGGACTTGTATCACGCCTGCCATCCCAGTGTATTGCGAGCCTTGCTCGCTATCTCTGAGGGCGCCAGGGGCGAGTGCACCCCGGTCAGTGTCTGTGGCGAGATGGCTGGCGATCCGATCGGTGCAGTATTGCTGATGGCGTTGGGTTTTCGGGTGTTATCGATGAGTGCCACGAATTTGCTTAAAGTGAAAGCGATACTCCGCCAGGTGAGTCTGGTGGAGGCGACGAAATTGCTGGAGGAGGTCATGCTGATGCCGGATGCCGATTCAGTCTGGCGTCACATGGAAAAAGCCCTGAAAAAGCCCGATCTTGCCGCCCTGTTTCGCGGCACGGCAATGCATTGAATCCCCGCCCCCTACTTTAACGCTTGCGGTCGAGGCTAAAGGTAAAGGACAGGCGCTGTCCCGGTCGGCCGCCCGGTTGATAATTCTGTTCGGTCATTTCCATAGTCCCTGCACGACTCATCAAAAGCACGCTGGTGCAGCGAGTGCCGTACCCATGACCACAGATAAAGGGTGGGGACAACATTCTTTCCAGTGCGATACCCACGCCTGTATCCGGCAGGACTTCATCGGCAAAAGGTGCCTGCCGTTGCAGGCAGGCTGCCAGGGAGGAAAAATCGGGCGTCTGCTGCCTTTGCAGCAATGCTGTCAACGCAGCTTTCGCATGTTCCGCTTTGGGCCAGGGGCTATCCAGCAGATGGTTGGACAATGAGTAGATGCCTGGCGGCAGAACCTTTGCAGCGCTGTGACGGTTTGAGCAATAGGCCAGTGTTTCGCTATCCCCGACCAGCAGGTTGAAGCCATTGTAGTCCGCCCCATGGCGGATAACCTGCCCGGCGTAGTCGACAGCCGGCATGCTGCCCAGTAAAAATTCCCGGGTGAGGTCGCCGCGGGATCGCGGGGCCGGGTTTTCCCGACCCTCCCGGTAATTGGTGACCCCGGCCCAGCGGCCGCTGCGGTTGACCCCGAGCCATGTACCACCGCCCTTCAGGTCCCGACCCGCCAGAATATCCGGCGCGTCTGTCCAGAAATGCAGCGGTGTCGAAGGCCGCTGGTGGTATTCATCGCGGTTGGCGACAACGATCAGCGGGTACTCGGAGTGGGTTTGCCAGGCCAGTATCATCAAACACATACCGTCATTGTACCCCACCCGGTGACAAGCTATGATCGCCGCAGAATATCCCGCTGTAGATGAACTGATTGCATGCTGAGCTATCCCCAGATTGATCCTGTCGCCTTTGCCCTCGGCCCACTGACGGTCCATTGGTACGGTCTGATGTATCTGGTTGGGTTTATCGCGGCCTGGTTGCTGGCGTTACGTCGCAGCGAACGGCCCTGGTCCCCGGTGCGCCGCACGCAAGTGGAGGATCTGGTGGTTTATGGTGCCTTTGGTGTGATCCTCGGTGGCCGTTTCGGGTATGTCATGTTTTACAATCTCGATAAATGGTTGTCGGACCCTCTTTGGTTATTCCGGATTTGGGAAGGCGGGATGTCCTTCCATGGCGGTCTTTTGGGCGTGCTGATGGCCCTCTGGCTGTTCAGTCGTCGCATCAATCAATCTTTTCTGGCACTGGGGGATTTTGTCACCATCATGGTGCCTATTGGTCTGGGATTGGGCAGGATAGGTAATTTTATCGGGCAGGAGCTATGGGGGCGGTATACCAGTTCGTGGCTGGGTATGGTGTTTCCCAATGATCCGTTGCAGTTGCCAAGACACCCTTCGCAGCTTTATCAGGCATTTCTGGAGGGACTGGTGCTGTTCCTGGTGCTGCTGTTTTTTACCCGGAAGCCCCGACCCGTCGGCATGGTAAGTGGGCTGTTCCTGGTGCTCTATGGCAGCTTTAGATTTGCCGTTGAGTTTTTTCGGGAGCCCGATGGCCATATCGGGTTTGATCTTTTTGACTGGGTGACGCGGGGGCAGCTACTCAGTCTGCCGATGATTGCCGTGGGCGTTGGCCTGATACTCTGGAGTTGGCTGCGGCAGGGTAATATCGATACCGTCCGTTAGTGGCGGAAGAGGGGCAAATATGAAGCAATACCTCGATCTGATGCGCCACATTCGGGATAGTGGTATTCGCAAGGAAGATCGCACTGGTACGGGCACCCTCAGCGTGTTTGGTTATCAGATGCGCTTCGACCTGACCGAGGGCTTTCCGCTGGTCACGACCAAGAAGGTTCACCTGAAATCGATCATTCATGAGCTGCTGTGGTTTATCCGCGGTGATACCAATATCCGATATCTGGTGCAGAACGGCGTCAACATCTGGAACCATTGGCCGTTCCAGAGCTGGCTCAACCAGACCGGGCAGGCCGACGACTATCCCATGTACAGCGCCGAGTGGCGCGAGCAGATGAAGCTGTTCGTGGCGAAGATTCGCGAAGATGAAGTCTTTGCCGCTCAATACGGCGATCTGGGGCCGGTCTATGGCCACCAGTGGCGCAACTTCGAGGGTGTGGATCAACTGGCTCAGGTGATTGGGGATATTCGCAGCAATCCGGATTCCCGCCGTCTGATCGTCTCAGCCTGGAACCCCAAGGACATTCCGGTGATGGTCAAGTCCGGCCTGCCACCCTGCCACAGCCTGTTTCAGTTTTACGTCACTGATGGGCGGCTGTCCTGTCAGTTGTACCAGCGCAGTGCCGACGTGTTCCTCGGAGTGCCGTTCAATATTGCCTCCTATGCGCTGCTGACTCTGATGGTGGCCCAGGTCACCGGTCTGAAACCGGGGGATTTCGTGCATACCTTTGGCGATGCGCATCTCTACGCCAACCACGTGCAGCAGGTGGAAGAGCAGCTGGGGCGGTCGCCTTTGCCGCTCCCTCGCATGGTCATCAACCCAGCTGTGACCGATCTGTTCGACTTCCGCTTCGAAGATTTCGAACTGCTTGATTATCAGTCCCACGCCCCGATTTCAGCGCCGGTAGCGGTGTAACCCGATGGTTTGTCTGACACTTTCCCTGATTGTTGCGATGGATCGAAATCGTGTTATTGGTAGAAATAATACGTTGCCCTGGCGATTGCCGGACGATTTAAGGTATTTCAAGTCGGTTACCATGGGCAAACCAATTCTGATGGGCCGCAAAACGTTCGAGTCCATTGGTCGGCCCTTGCCGGGTAGATTGAACATCGTGATCAGCCGGGACCCATGCTGGCGACACAGCGGGGTCTCCACGACTTCTTCTCTAGCCGATGCGATGGCACTGGCTGCTGCTGACCCCGGTGCTGTGGCCGCAGGAGAGGTGATGGTGATCGGTGGCGAGCAGATCTATCGCAGCGCCATTGAGCTGGCTGATCGGCTCTATATTACCCGGGTTGATACAGCGGTAGAGGGCGATGCCTTCTTCCCTGATTTCGATGAGACCTGTTGGCGGGAAGTGGCGCGAAAACAGCCGGAAAATCAGGCTGATATCCCCTACTACTTTCAGGTGCTCGAACGCCGCAGATGCTGATACCGGTTACAGTCGGACTATTTGCTTGTTCAGTAAATTGTAATGATAATGGTTAGCTTCTTCTGTTTTGGTTGTGTTGGAGTTTCTGTGATTTTCAATCGATTGCTTTCACGCTGCACGCCTGTAGGTGGCGTCACCGCCCGGGTTGCGGAAAACCGGGGTTGTGGCCCGCTCAGGGGTGTGTTACTGCTGGTTAGTGCTTCTCTGATGATATCCGTTGCACAGGCGACAGATGTCGATGATGTTGTGGCAGCGGAAAAGGCCAAGATTGGCGCCGCGAAATCGTCCCAGCAACGGGTGGACACAATCGCCGACGAAGCAGATGAATTGTTTCAGAATTTCAAGCAGGTCAACAAACAGATTGAGGGACTGAAGGTCTATAACGCCCAACTGGATGCGCAGTTGGCGGATCAGCGCCAGACCATCACCGATCTGGAGTCCTCTATCGAGAATGCCACATTGATGGAACGGCAGATCACGCCACTCACCCTCAAAATGATCAACGCTCTGGAGCAGTTTGTCTCTCTGGATATGCCGTTTCTGCTGGATGAGCGTCGCGACCGCATTGCCCGTTTGCACGCCAACCTGTCGCGTGCTGATTTGAGCAGTGCAGAAAAATTTCGTCAGGTGTTGGAAGCCTACAAAATCGAGAGTGAATACGGTGCCCGCATCGACAGCTACACGGACACCGTCATGATGGATGGCAAGCCTCGCGAGGTGATCCTGTTGCGTGTGGGCCGCATTGCGCTGATTTACCAAACGCCCGATCAGCAGATCACTGCGGCCTGGGATCAACGGAGTGGCAGCTGGCAGGTTCTCGACAGCGGTGATTATCGCAGTGCGGTCGCAGAGGGTATTCGCATTGCCCGAAAACGGGCGGCTGTGGATATGCTTCAGTTGCCGATTCCGGCACCGGAGGTGGTGCAATGAACCGCTCTTTCCTTCAATCACTGCTACTGGGGTTCGCCTTGCTATTGCCGGCATCCGGTGCCGTTCAGGCAGAGGATGCCGCTTCCCTGGATGAGCTGCTGACGCTGATCAAAAATGCCCGGCTGAGTGAGTCCAGAGAACAATCGGAACGGGAGGCAGCATTCCGGCGAGCCAGGTCCGAGCGGGCCGAATTGTTAAAGCAGGCAAAGGCTGAGCTCGCTGCAGAGGAGCGCCGCTCCGAAACACTGGAAAAGACCTTTGCTGAAAACGAAATTAAAGTGGCTGCCCTGCGCGAGCAGTTGCAGACCCGGCTCGGCTCCCTCAGGGAAATGTTTGGTCATTTGACGGCAGCTGCCGGGGATACTCGCACAACTCTGAACAACTCTCTGGTGAGTGCCCAGTATCCGGATCGTACGGATTTTCTTGATGATATGATCGAACGGATGAGTGGTAACACCCGTTTGCCTTCTCTGGACGATATTGAGCAGCTCTGGTACGAAATCAATCGTGAGATGATCGAGGGTGGGCGTGTGGTGAGCTTCCCTGCCACTGTGGTCACCGCAGAGGGTGAGCGAGTCCAGCAGCAGGTTGTGAGAGTCGGCCTGTTCAATTTGCTCTCGAATGGTGCCTATCTGCACTATCCGCCAGGAACCGGGATGATCACAGAGCTGCCGCGACAGCCGGGGCGCGATTACAGAAAAGCCGCGCAGACGTTACAGGCGGCCAAAGAAGGTTTTACACGTACCGGCATTGATCCCACCGGACCGAGTGGCGGCACTCTGCTGTCTGCCCTTATGGATAGTCCGGGTTGGCTGGAGCGCTGGCATCAGGGCGGCTGGATCGGTTATCTCATTACAGCACTCGGCGTGATAGCACTACTGCTGGCAGGTTGGCGTTTTGCCGTACTTTCCATCATATCCCGCCGGGTCACAGCGCAGCTGAACAATCCAAGCGCCGATCTCAACAATCCACTGGGCCGGGTGCTCAAGGTGGGCGAGGATCATCGTGGCGCTGATGCAGAATCGCTGGAGTTAAAACTGCACGAGCAAGTGCTCAAGGAGCGGCCCACTATTGAGTCAGGTCTGGGGCTGTTAAAAATCATTGCCATGGTGGCCCCGTTGATGGGATTGCTGGGTACTGTCACCGGCATGATTGTCACGTTCCAGGCGATTACCCTGTTTGGCACGGGCGACCCGAAAACCATGGCCGGCGGGATTTCAGCGGCACTGGTGACGACGGTGCTTGGCCTGTGTGTGGCGATTCCCACGGTGTTGCTGCATGCCCTGATTAACAGCCCGGCTCAGCGAGTGCTGCATATTCTGGAAGAGCAGAGTGCCGGCATTGTGGCAGAGCAAACCGAGGCTTGAGCCGTGTTGTTGTTGGAAGATATTGGCAAGTTTCTCGATGCCGGCGGACCTGTTCTGCTGGTTATAGCGCTGTTGCTGCTGGTGATGTGGACCCTGATCTTCGAGCGGGTATGGTATTTTCGCACGGTGCTCAGGAATGACATCCGTGTGGTGCTCGATTATTGGGAAACCCGCGCAGAGCGACGTTCGGTGAGGGCACACCAGATCCGTGAGGCGTTGATCTCCCGGGTGGCGCTGAAGCTCAATCGTAACCTGTCACTGATTCGGGCGCTGATGACTGTCGCTCCCCTGCTGGGTCTGCTGGGGACAGTGACCGGTATGATCGGTGTCTTCCAGGTATTATCCCTCAGTGGCGGTGGTGATGCCCGCGCCATGGCCGCTGGCGTCTCCCAGGCCACTATCCCCACTATGGCCGGGATGGTGGCAGCGTTGTCCGGGGTTTTTGCCAATACCTATTTGCGTCGCGTAGCCGAGCGGGAGCGGTTGCTGCTGGCCGACCATCTGACCATGGACCACTGAGGTAATGGACGACGATGCGTGACAGAATTTACCGACAGCCGGATCCTCCCCAATCGATTGACTTGACACCCATGCTTGACGTGGTTTTTATCATGCTGATTTTTTTTATTGTCACAGCCACGTTTATTCGCGAACCCGGTATTGATGTGGACCGTGCGGTCGCGGTTACCGGTGCCGGGCAAACACCTGCCATTCTGGTGGCGGTTGGTCAGGATGACAGCATCTGGATCGACCAGCAAAAGGTGGATCCAGGCAACTTGCGACTGCATATTCTGCGTCTGCGCACTGAAAATCCCCACGGAGGCCTGGTGATCCAGGCAGATGGCCGGGCGGCCATGGCAACCCTGTCCCAGGTGGCTGATGCAGCGCGCTCGGCCGGGATAGAGAACGTCTCCGTTTCCACCCGGAGTCCCTGAAACCCATGGTGTTGATGCGGTATGCACTGGCGGCAGTTCTCGGGTTGATCATGACGTTGGCATTGTTGCTGGGCATGCATGGGCTCATCACATCCTCGGGTGGGGCGGAGCCGGACAGGTCATTGCGCAAAATAGCGGATATCTGGCAACCGCAACGAACCATTGAGGAGCACCGCAAGGTAATCCGGCCGGAAAAACCCCGGGAGGCTGAGCGTCCGCCACCCCCGGTACCCGACCTTCAGGTCAATATTGAGACGCCGAAAGGTCCCGTCGATATGATGACGCCTGCAATGGAGGGCCTGCAGGTGGGGCTCGGCGGCTCATTTACCCGCGATTCGGATTACATTCCCGTCTATGTGCCCCAGCCCGATTACCCCCCCATGGCCCTGCGACAGGGTGTGGAGGGTTATGCGGTGGTGGAAGTGGTCATTACGGTGACCGGCAGCGTACGCGATGTCAAATTGCTCGAAGAGTCGCCCGCCAATAAGGGCTTTGGTAAATATGCCCTGAGAGCGGCAGAAAAACTCAAATACAAGCCCCGGGTTATTGATGGCAAGGCAGAAGAGGTCGCGGGTGTGTTGTATAAATTTTCTTTCCAGATTGCCAGGTAGGTAATGAAACTATTGCAACAGCGGATGGCGTTGGGTCGTTGGTGGCTACTGGTGGTACTGGTATTGGGGCCGGTCCAGCCTTGGGCTGTGTCAGAGGAGGCCGCCGAACAGCGACAGTATCAGGATACCAAAACCCGTCAGAGGCAGGCGGTGGGACAGGCCTGCGCCAATCAACTGGAGCCTCTTCAGACGGCGTTGCAAGGAGATAGTGCGCCGTCCCGGGCCCAGCTCGCCAAATTGATTGAACAGGTGGGTAAGCTGCTTGATCGACCCTGCAGTTCCAGTTATGAAAAATCACAAATCTACAACTTGCTGGGCTATAGCCACTATTCTCTGGAGCAGTATCCCCGCGCGATCGACAACTACCTGAAAATGCTCGCCGAGCCAGAGGTGGATGATCGGCAGAAAGTGGCTACCCGCTATACCGTGGCCCAGTTGTATTTCATACAGGAGGATTATGGCCGGGCTGCCCGACAACTGGAAACCTGGCTGACGGAAGCGCCGGAGCCGGGCAGTGATGGACGCATGTTGCTGGCCCAGGCGTATTATTACCTCAAGCGTCAGGATGAATCCCTGCGCCTGGTTAACCAGATCGTGGCGGAGGCCCTGTCCAGTGGAAAAATACCCAAAGAGAGCTGGTGGTCCCTGCAGCGTGTACTTTTCTACGAGCGGGGCGAGTATCAGAAAGTGATAGCGGTACTCAAACGATTGGTGACGCACTATCCCAACTCGCGTTACTGGCAGCAGCTGGGGGGGATTTTTGGTCAGCTTGAGCGGAGTGGCGACCAGCTTGCCGTGATGGACCTGCTGCATTTGCAGCGACAATTAAAAGATCAACGGCAGCTGCTGTCCCTGGCGTATCTCTATCTGGGTGCCGAGGTGCCTTTTCGGGCCGCCAGAATCATCGATGAAGGCATGAGCAGTGGTGTCATTGAGCCGACGGCAAAGAACCTGGAGACACTGGGTGGCGCCTGGCAGCTGGCGCGCGAGACCGACAAGGCGTTGCCGGTGTTGCAGCGGGCGGCCAATCTGTCGGATAGCGGAGCAATTGCTTCACGGTTGGCGTCTGCCTATCTGGATGCCAACGACAATTCGGCCGCCGTTCGGGAGGCGCGCAATGCCCTGCGCAAAGGCGACTTGTCCCGCCCGGCCCTCACACGTCTTACCCTCGGTGCGGCACTGGTCAACCTGAACTGCTATCGGGAAGCAGAGCCGGTATTTGAGGCAGCGGCAGCGGATCAAAATGTTCGTAAAACTGCCCGACAGTGGTTGCAATATGTTCGCAGCGAGGCGGCTCGCAGAGAAAAACTCATGGAGATGGACGCGGATATCGCGGGTTGCCAATCTATTTAGAGTCTGCGCACACGACCAATTGATCAGATAAAAAACCGGCCTTGTTGGCCGGTTTTTTTATATTGGCAGCCTTTGGCTATTTGATAGTGATCAGGTTCAGATCACGCACGGCGCCACGGTCGGCGCTGGTCGCCAGTGCGGCATAGGCCTGCAGTGCAGCAGATACCCGGCGAGGCCGTTTTTCCACTGGATGCCAGCCCAGGTCATCCTGTTCGACGCGGCGCTCCGCCAGCTGCTGGTCGCTGAGTGCCACGTTGATGGTGCGCCCGGGGATATCAATTTCAATGATATCACCATCCCTGACCAGGCCGATGGCCCCGCCGGCGGCGGCTTCAGGAGAGACGTGGCCGATGGACAGGCCGGAGGTCCCTCCCGAAAAACGCCCGTCGGTGATCAGCGCACAGTCCTTGCCCAGCCCTTTCGACTTGAGATAGCTGGTGGGGTAGAGCATCTCCTGCATACCCGGGCCGCCACGGGGCCCTTCATAGCGAATAATAACAACGTCGCCGGATTTGACCCGGTCGTTGAGAATATCCTCGACGGCCTGATCCTGGCTTTCACAAATATGGGCCGGACCAGAGAAAACCAGAATTGAGTCATCCACACCGGAGGTTTTCACCACACAGCCGTTGAGGGCGATATTGCCATACAGTACGGCCAGCCCCCCCTCCAGACTGAAGGCGTGCTCAAGGCTGCGGATACAACCGTTTTGGCGGTCGGCATCGAGAGAGCCCCAACGGGTATCCTGGCTGAAGGCCTGTTGGGTGGGGATGCCGGCGGGGCCGGCCTTGAAGAATTTTGTCAGCGCCTCGTCATTGTTGCGCATGATATCCCAGCTGGATAAGGCCGCCGCCATGGTCGGTGTGTGAACTGTAGAGACATCAGTGTGCAGCAGTCCCGCGCGATCCAATTCGCCGAGAATGCCGAACACGCCACCGGCGCGATGTACGTCCTCGACGTGATATTGCGGGGTGCTGGGCGCCACCTTGCAGAGTTGTGGCACTTTCCGCGACAGTCGGTCGATGTCGGCCATGGTGAAGTCCACATTCGCTTCCTGGGCAGCGGCCAGGAGATGGAGGATGGTATTGGTGGAGCCGCCCATGGCGATGTCCATGGTCATGGCATTTTCAAATGCCTCGAAGCTGGCAATGGAGCGGGGCAGTACGGCCAGGTGATCCTCTTCGTAGTATTCCCGAGCCATTGAGACGATGCGGCGACCCGCTTCTTCAAAGAGTCTGCGGCGATCCGCATGGGTCGCCAGTGTGGTGCCATTACCCGGCAGGGACAAGCCCAGCGCTTCGGTAAGACAATTCATCGAATTCGCTGTAAACATCCCCGAGCAGGAACCACAGGTGGGGCAGGCGGAGCGTTCATATTCATTGGCTTTTTCGTCGGAGGCCTCGGGGTCAGCGGCTATCACCATGGCATCCACCAGATCCAGCTTATGCTCGGAAAGCTTGGTTTTGCCGGCTTCCATGGGCCCGCCTGAGACAAAAATGGTCGGTATATTGAGCCGCATCGCCGCCATCAGCATGCCGGGGGTGATCTTGTCACAATTGGATATACACACCAGTGCATCGGCACAGTGGGCATTCACCATGTATTCCACCGAGTCGGCGATAATATCCCGCGAAGGCAGTGAGTAGAGCATGCCGTCGTGGCCCATGGCGATACCGTCATCCACGGCTATCGTATTGAATTCCTTGCCCACCCCGCCGGCTTTTTCGATTTCGCCGATGACCAGTTGCCCCATGTCTTTCAGGTGAACATGCCCCGGCACGAATTGGGTAAAGGAATTGGCAACGGCGATGATCGGCTTGTCAAAGTCGCCATCTTTCATGCCGGTGGCCCGCCACAGGGCGCGGGCACCAGACATGTTGCGGCCTTGGGTGGTGGTGTGTGAGCGATATACCGGCATGATTGGTCTCTTCTCTTTCGCAATAAAACAGGGCTTGAAGGATAGCAGAGACGGGCCCGGGTAATCAGCAGTTATAGGAGATTCTTGCAGAATATCCGGGAGTTGCGCTGAAAGTTGTACAGGGATTTGCGCTCGGCCGGCAATTCATCGAGCGAGCTGTCNACAAANCCCTTTTCCTTGAACCAGTCGCTGGCCCGGGTNGTCAGTACGAATAGNTGCCTGATNCCCTGCAGGGCCGCCTGGGTTTCCAGCTGTGCCAGCAGGCGACTGGCAAACCCGCGATTGAGAAANTCGGGATGGGTTACCACACAGGCCAATTCCGCTGANACNCCATCCCTGAACGGGTAGATTGCCGCNCAACCCACCAGCATTCCCTCGGCATGGAGCATGACAGTAAANCGGGATATCTCCGTTTCGAGTAATTCNCTGGAGCGTTTGACCAGAATGCCTTTTTGCTCAAGCGGTTCGATGAGNTCCAGCAGCCCNCCCACGTCATCAATCGTCGCCTGNCGAATCACCTCCCGGCCGTTTTTCAGCACCAGCGTGCCGCTNCCTTCGAGAGTAAACAGCTCGGTGAGCAGGGCGCCGTTGTCNTCATAGCTGATGATGTGNCCTCTTAGCACCCCGTTTTCACAGGCCTGGTAGCAGGCCATCAAGGCATGCTGCAGCGACANGTTATCCNTCAGCACGTTGAGGCATTGGGGTACCTCGTTCAGTGACAGCATNTTCAACAGGTCGCCCTGTGGGGTTTTTACGCCNCCACTCGTGCTGAAAATGATCAGTTTTTCCGCNCCCATGCTGACGGCGGTCTGGGTGGCGATATCCTCATAATTGAGNTTGTAGGCTTCACCGGTAGGTGANTAACCGATCGGTGACAGCAGTACGATNGCCCCGTCTTCCAGTTGCCTCTGAATGGCNTTGTGNTCGATTCGCCTNACCTCNCCGGTGTGGTGAAAATCGATGCCNTCGCGAACCCCCAGNGGTTTNGCCGTGATCAGATTGCCACCCAGTACCCGGATTCGGGCNCCGTGCATGGGCGAGTTGGTGGCACCGGTNGAGAGNTTGGCNTCNATGGANATNCGGGCGCTGCCTACGGCATCCTTGACNCAGACCATGGTGGCTGAATCGGTAATCCGTGTGTACTGGTCAAACTGTGGGCTAATNGCGCTGCCCTTCAGCCGTTCCNCAATCTGCGGCCTGGCACCGTGCACCAGTACCAGCTTTATNCCAAGACTGTGCAGCAGTGCGATGTCGTGGACGATNTTAGTGAAATTGGCATGGGCTATGGCCTCGCCNCCCAGGGCAAGTACAAAGGTTTTCCCCCGGTGCGTGTTGATGTACGGGGAGGTATCGCGTAGAAATTTTACGTAGTCGGACACAGNGTTGGCCTGAAGGTTANCCGGTGCCATTATAAGCAACAGCGACCGATCAGTTGTACCAGAAAATCAACCGTGGGTTGTATGCGGTCAATGGCCAGGTATTCATCGGGTTGATGTGCCTGCTCGACGCTGCCGGGNCCAAGTACCACCACATCCATCCCCAGATCTTTCAGNTAGGGCGCTTCGGTAGCAAATGACACTGANTCGCNGGNGTGATTGGTCAGGGATTCACACATTTTTACCAGCGTGGAATCAGCGCCTGAANCAAAAGCGGGGACACAGTAGTGCTCCAGTGAAATAGTGACCCCGTCACGCTCCNGAAATGGCAGGATGCGGTCATTTATCTGTTGCTGNAATGCCNCNGTATCCATACCCGGCAAGACNCGAATTTCAAAGCCCAGTTCACAGTGGCCACAGATACGATTGGGNTTGTTNCCNCCGTGAATNCAGCCCAGNTTCATAGTCGGATGGCCGACATTGAACATCGGGTTATGATGCTTNTCNCGCAGTTCGTTCCGCAGTGACAGTAGNTCNCCCATCGCGCTGTGCATGGTTTCCATGGCATTGCGCCCNAGGGTGGGATCACTGGAGTGGCCGGACCGACCCTCNATNATCAGNTTTTCCACCATGATGCCTTTGTGCATATTGATGGGTTTCATCCCGGTGGGCTCGCCNATCAGGGCATAGCGGGCTCTGGGTTTGCCCGCNGCNGCCAGAGCCAGTGCGCCGGACATGGANGANTCTTCATCTGCCGTTGCCAGCACAATCAGTGGNTGNTGAAGTGTTTGANGGGAAAACNGTCTGGCGGCTTCAATGATCAGCNGAAAAAAACCCTTTCATATCACAGGTTCCGAGACCATAGAGGCGNTGGTCTNNCTCAAGCAACTTGAANGGNTTGTGTGTCCAGCGGGCTTCATCGCAGGGTACCGTGTCGGTGTGACCCGCTAACACTAATCCGCCGGGACCACTGCCCAGCGTGGCGATCAAATTGGCTTTGCGGGGATCCTTCAGGGGCATGATGTCCACGGTAAAACCGAGATCTTCCAGCCAGCCCGCCAGCAACTCAATCACCGCCCGGTTCCCCTGGTCGAGGGCGGGATTGACGCTGCTGATTGATGGGGTGGCAATCAGCTGTTGCAGCATGGGCATAATTAGCATGGCATGCAGTGTACGGGCGGCGGGTTAAAAAGCAATTGCCACCGTGTGGCGAGGAGTTAAAGGCTTGTGGTGCGAGGCAGGTAGCAGGAGTGACTTACTTGCTGGATAGGGCTTTCATCAGTACACGGAGGTTGGATAGGGCCTCAACGTCGGAATATCCGCTCTCTATATCCTTGATATAGGCACAGGCCGCCTTTTGTGCGGCCTGCCTGGTGGGAAAAGGGCCGAGCATGCCATGGGTCTCGCGCACGGCAAAATACCAGGAACCGTTCATGCACTCGATACGTTCCGAACGAAAGTGGGTGGCGCTTTCCTCGCCGTGCCTGATGGTCATGACAGACTCCTTCACCTGCTGAAAACAGGGGCAATTCCCTATTCGAAGTATGCGTTAATTTTCCCCGGAAAGCCCGGGTGAGAAAACAAATATGTTTTGTTTGACCGGATTCGGTGAGGCGTATTGCTACTATGCGCGCGGTGATCATTGTCGCTACCACCCTCAGCCGTCATACTCTGATCTGTGAATCGGATAAATCGGGTAAATGTTATGGTACCAGCCGCTGAGATGCCGGAGCGCCAACTGGACCTGGGCAATGTGCTCAACGATCTGGTGGCCGATGGCCTGTTGTCGCGCAGTGATGCCAATATGCTCGCCGGAGCGCAGCGCAGCCGCGAGCAGGCACTGCTGCACCCGTTGGCCTATATCGCAGGTCAGCGTCCAGACAACCCCCTGGAACCCGGCAAGCAGCTCAATATCGATACTCTGACCCGCTGGCTGGCAGAGAAGGCCAACCTGGAGGTGGCACATATCGATCCATTACAGGTTGATGTTGCCAGGGTAACCGAGGTCATGTCTTTTCAGTTTGCCCGCCGCCACAGTATTCTGTGTATTGGCGTCAATGATACAGAATTGCTGATTGCGACGATGCAGCCATTTATCACTGAATGGATGGCAAACCTTGAACAGACCAGCCGCAAAACCATCAGGCGGGTGGTAGTCAATCCAGTCGACCTGGCCAAGTACACCGTGGAGTTCTACTCGCTGGCCAAATCGGTGTTTGGTGCAAAGGGCATTGCCGGCTCTAACCGGTCGGGTGTGACGAACTTTGAGCAGCTCTTGCAGATCGGCTCCCTCAAGGATCCCGATGCCCAGGACCAGCACATTATCAATATTGTGGACTGGCTGCTGCAGTATGCTTTTGACCAGCGGGCCAGTGATATTCATCTGGAACCGCGTCGGGACAAGGGCCGGATTCGCTTTCGCATCGATGGCGTGCTGCATCAGGTCTATGATTTACCCGACCAGGTGATGACCGCCGTCACCAGTCGCCTGAAAATTCTCGGTCGCATGAATGTGGCGGAAAAACGCCGCCCCCAGGACGGCCGGGTCAAGACTGTCACACCGGCGGGTGGCGAAGTGGAGCTGCGTTTGTCCACCCTGCCCACCGCCTTTGGGGAAAAGCTGGTGATGCGGATTTTTGATCCCGATGTACTGCTGCGCAGCTTTACCGATTTGGGGCTCAGTGGCGATGACCTGAAACGCTGGGAAACAATGACCGGTCGGCCACATGGTATCGTGTTGGTCACCGGCCCCACTGGCTCGGGCAAAACCACCACCCTTTACTCCACCCTCAAACGGCTCGCCACCGAGGATGTCAACGTCAGCACCATCGAGGACCCCATCGAGATGGTCGAGGACAGCTTCAACCAGAGTCAGGTGCAGCATAAAATCGAGTTCGATTTCGCCGCAGGCATTCGAACCCTGATGCGGCAGGACCCGGATATCATCATGGTGGGTGAGATCCGGGATCTGGAGACCGCGCAGATGGCGATCCAGGCCGCTCTCACCGGGCACCTGGTGCTGTCAACGCTGCACACCAATGATGCGCCCTCGGCGATCACCCGGCTGCTGGACCTGGGCATTCCCGCACACCTGATCAAGGTGACGGTCAACGGTGTCATGGCCCAGCGTCTGGTGCGGACACTCTGTCCGCACTGCAAGGAGGCGGTAACCGTTGATCCGGCGGACTGGGAGTCGCTGGTACGTCCCTGGAAAGTCAAATCACCGGCGACCATCTACCGTCCGGCAGGTTGCCTGGAGTGCCGAAATACCGGTTATCTGGGACGGCAGGGTGTCTACGAGATTCTGCCGTTGACGGAAACCATCAAACCGCTGATCACCTCGGATACCAATATTTCCGCACTGCGCCTGCAGGCCATGAAAGAGGGGATGAGAACATTGCGTCTCAGTGGTGCCCAAAAAGTGGGAGCCGGGTCTACCTCTGTGGAAGAAGTGATGCGTGTGGCCCCTGAATCGGGCGGTTAGAGCGTCCCCGGTCGTTGCCATGTCCGCTTCAATGCCAACAATACTATCCCGTCGAGTCGAGAACGCCGCGCTATGTTGAAAAGCCCCGAAGAACTACCGTCAGTCCTGCAGGAGCAATGGACGCTGCGCAGGCATTACTTTGCCGGGCGGGCCACCGCTGGGCAGGAAGACTGGCTGGCCTCATTACTTGAAAGCGGGGATACCTTGGCGCGACAGCTGCCATTGGTCTGGTCCTGCAGTGAATACGTTGCCGCCGCCTGTGCCGGCCAGCCGGCGATGTTTCAGGAGTTGGTGGAGTCCGGCGATCTCGAGGCCAGCTATTCCGATACCGCGCTAAAGGAGCGCCTTGCCCTGTGGCTGAGTGATGTCACCAGTGAAGATATGCTTCTCAAGGTGTTGCGGCAACTCCGGACGCGGGAAATGGTGCGCATTATCTGGCGGGATCTCACCCGATCAGCTGAGCTGGAGGAGACCACCGCAGACATGTCCCGGCTGGCCGAGGCCTGCCTGCAGGGTGCACTGGATTTCCTGTATCCCCGGGCGTGCGACGAATGGGGCACCCCGCTTGATGCCGATGGTGAGCCCCAGCAGCTGGTGATTCTGGGAATGGGGAAACTGGGTGCCCGCGAGCTGAACGTGTCCTCCGACATCGATCTGATTTTTGCTTACCCCGAAGCCGGCGAGACCCGCGGTGGACGCCGCAGCCTGAGCAACCAGGAGTTTTTCATTCGTCTCGGCCAGTGGCTGATCAAGGCGCTCGATACCCCCACCGCCGACGGCTTTGTCTTTCGTGTGGATATGCGTTTACGGCCCTACGGCCAGAGTGGCGCGCTGGTGCTCAACTTCGATGCTATGGAAGAGTACTACCAGACCCAGGGACGCGACTGGGAGCGCTACGCCATGATCAAGGCGCGGGTGGTGGCCGGCGACCGGGCGGCGGGCAGCAGGCTGATGGCGATGTTGCGACCCTTTACCTACCGCAAGTACCTCGATTTCAGTGCCTTTGAATCCCTGCGGGGCATGAAGACGATGATCAACAGGGAAGTGCAACGAAAGGGTCTGGTGAGTGATGTCAAGCGCGGTGCGGGTGGTATACGCGAGGTTGAATTTGTCGCTCAGGCCTTCCAGATTATTCGCGGTGGCCGCGACCGGCGGTTCCAGACGCCACCGCTGAAAGAGGTGCTGGAGCTGTTGGGGCAGGAGGGGTTGCTGCCGCTCGAAGACACCGAAAGACTCTACCGTGGTTATCGGTTTCTGCGCAATGTGGAGCATGTGCTGCAGGGGTGGCAAGACAAGCAGACCCAGTCATTACCGGGTGATGAGCTCGGCCAATGCCGGGTTGCTTACCTGATGGGTTGTACAGACTGGCATCAGTTTCTGGAACAGCTGGAAGAATACCGCCAGTTTATTCACCAGCTGTTTGAAGACGTGGTTGCCGAACAGCACCAGGGTGATGGGGGAGAAAATGTGCCTGAGGAACACCCGTTGGCGGAGCAGGTTTGGCAGGCTGTCGATGGCGATGAGTTAATGCCCGATGAGCTCGGGACCATGGGTTACGATCTGCCGGAAAAGGCGGCGGAGATGATCAACACGCTGCGCGGCAGCCGGTCGGTGCAATCCATGGCCAATGATACCCGCGGTCGGCTGGATAAGTTGATGCCCCAGCTGATCAGCACATGCGGGCAGCGGGACAATGCCACTGAAACCCTTGGACGGGTACTCAAGCTGGTGGAAGCCGTCGCCCGCCGCAGCGCCTATCTGTTGCTGTTGAAGGAAAACCCGGCGGCGCTGCAGAGCACCGTGAAGCTCTTTTCCGGCAGTTCCTGGGTGGCAGACCAGCTGGTTCGCTATCCGGCACTTCTCGATGAGTTGCTGGACAGCCGGACACTGTTTTCGCTACCGGAAAAATCAACCCTTGAGGACGAGTTGCATCAGCAATTGCTCCGGGTGCCCACCGATGATCTGGAATCCCAGATGGAAGTGCTGCGCTATTTTCAGCAGTCACACAGCCTGCGGGTGGCCGCCTGTGAGCTGGAAGAAATATTGCCCTTGATGAAGGTGAGCGATTATCTGACCTGGCTGGCGGAGGCGATCCTGAGCCATGTGCTGCAGTTAGCCTGGAATCAGATGGTGGAGCGGCATGGCTATCCGAAAACGGCGGAGGGCGACACGGCGGGATTTTTGATTGTCGGTTATGGCAAGCTCGGTGGCATTGAGCTGGGGCACGGCTCTGATCTGGATCTGGTATTCCTCCACGACGCCGATGCGGCGGCGTCCACCGACGGCGTCCACCCATTGGATAGCGCGACTTTTTTTGCCCGGTTGGGGCAGCGCATTGTGCATATTCTCACCGCCAAAACGTCCTCCGGCGACCTCTACGAAGTGGATATGCGCCTGAGGCCCTCCGGTAGCTCCGGCATGCTGGTTTCTTCCCTGACGGCATTTGAAAAGTACCAGTTGGGTGAAGCCTGGACCTGGGAGCACCAGGCGCTGGTGCGCGCCAGGCCAGTAGCCGGACCCGAAAAGCTGGTCCGGGCTTTTGCCGAGATTCGTCAGCGAGTGCTGGTGCTGCCGCGGCAAAGAGACAAGCTGATAGCTGACGTGCTGGAGATGCGCGGCAAGATGAAAAAACACCTCGCCAGTGGCAAGGCTGATCAGGACCGGGTGTTCAACCTGAAGCAGGATCCGGGAGGTATCGTCGACATCGAATTTATGGTTCAATTTGCGGTCTTGGCCTGGTCCCACGATATTCCCGATTTGACTCGCTGGAGTGATAACATCCGCATCCTCGAATGCCTTGAGAAAAGTGATGTCCTGTCAGTTGAAGATGTGGACATTTTGACCAGTGCCTATAAAAATTACCGATCTGCCGGACATCGACTTCAGCTGCAACAGGCGGAGCTTGTCGTCAGTGCGGCCGAGTTTGCGGCGCAACGGCAGCAGGTGGTGGCACTCTGGCATCGGTTGCTCGGAGAATAATAAACATCTGACCGGTGGTTCTTTCGGTCAGCCTGAATTTTTTAGGAGACACCCATGTCATTTGCCGATCGCGATGGCTATATCTGGTTTGACGGTGAGATGGTGCCCTGGCGCGAGGCCAAGGTTCACGTACTGACCCACACGTTGCATTATGGCATGGGAGTCTTTGAGGGTGTGCGCGCCTACCAGACGCCGGATCGCGGGGCGGCTATCTTCAGGCTCAAGGATCATACGGACCGATTGTTCAATTCCGCCAAGATCATGGGTATGAAAATGCCCTTCAGCAGGGATCAATTGAATGCAGCACAGAAACAGGTGGTGCTGGAGAACGACCTGCATGAAGCCTACCTGAGGCCCATGGCCTTTCTCGGTTCCGAAGGCATGGGTTTGCGGGCTGATTCCCTGCAGACCCACGTGATTGTCGCTGCCTGGACCTGGCCTTCCTACATGAGTCCGGAATCGCTGGAAAAGGGTATCCGCATTCGCACCTCGTCCTTCACCCGCCACCATGTCAACATTGCCATGACCAAGGCCAAGGCCAACGGTAACTATATCAACTCCATGCTCGCCCTGCGGGAAGCACTGGATTGTGGTTGTGAAGAAGCTTTGTTGCTGGATCCGGAAGGGTATGTCGCCGAGGGCAGCGGTGAAAACGTCTTCATTGTTCGTGACAATGTGCTCTATACACCGGAACTGACCTCCTGCCTCGACGGTATTACCCGAAAAACAGTCATGCAGTTGGCCGGGGAAGCTGGTTATCGGGTAGTGGAAAAACGGATCACACGCGATGAGGTCTATATTGCCGATGAAGCATTTTTCACAGGCACTGCGGCCGAGGTGTTGCCCATCCGAGAGCTGGATGGCCGCACCATTGGCGAAGGCGCAAGGGGTCCCATCACCGGGGAACTGCAGTCACAGTACTTTGATCTGGTGCGCGGTCTTCGCGGTGAGCACCAGGAGTGGCTTGCGCCGGTGGGGCAGTAAGCCCGGTTCCGCCGGGAAATTGCATGGTATCGGGTAAAAAAATTCTCATCATCGGCCCCTCGTGGATAGGGGACATGGTGATGGCGCAGTCCCTGTTTATTCTTCTCAAGCAGCAGTTTCCGGACGTTCAGATTCACGTGCTGGCCCCGGCCTGGAGTCGGCCACTGCTGGCGCGTATGCCGGAGGTCGAGCGGGCGATTGATATGCCCGTTGGGCACGGCAGCCTGATGTGGTCGGTGCGCCGCCGGATTGCCCGGGAATTGCGTGCCGAAGGTTACAGCCAGGCCATTGTGCTGCCGAATTCCCTCAAGTCAGCGCTGATTCCCTGGCTGGCCCGGATTCCTCTCCGGACCGGCTGGAAAGGGGAAATGCGCTATCTGCTGTTGAACGATCTCCGCCATCTGGACAAGCAGCAGTATCCCCTGATGGTACAGCGTTTTGATGCCCTGGCGTTGCCGGAGGGCACTGCGCTGCCGACCTCGTTGCCGGCCCCCGACCTGCATGCGAAAACAGACCGGGTTCCGGCATTGCGCCAGCAGTTTGGCCTTCAGGCCAATCAGAACATTCTGGCACTCTGTCCCGGCGCCGAATTCGGCCCCGCCAAGCGCTGGCCAGAGCAGCATTACACGACCGTGGCTGCTCACCAGATTGCCAGGGGCTGGCAGATCTGGTTGCTGGGCTCGGCAAAGGATCGCCCGGTGGCGCAGGCCATTATCGACGGTTTGCCCGAGCAGCAGCGGGACCAATGCCATAACCTGGCGGGTAAAACCAGCCTGGATGAGGCGATCGACCTGATGTCGGTCGTCGATGCCGTGGTGAGCAACGATTCCGGGTTGATGCACATAGCCGCTGCCCTGAACCGTCCGCTGGTGGTGGTTTATGGTTCCACCTCTCCCGCCTTTACGCCGCCGCTCAATGATGAGGTGGCGATTTTGTCAATTCCGGTGGATTGTGGGCCGTGCTTCAAGCGCGAATGCCCGCTAGGACACCTCAAGTGCCTCGTGGAGTTATACCCGGAACGGGTGACGGCGGCTCTCGATCGACTGGTGCCTGCACCATGACATCGATACTGTTGATTAAAACCTCGTCTCTGGGTGATGTGATCCACAGTTTGCCGGCGCTCACCGATGCGGCCGCCGCCATCCCCGACGTTCGTTTTGACTGGGTGGTGGAAGAGTCCTTTAGGGAAGTTCCGGCCTGGCACCCGGCGGTTGATCGGGTCATTCCGGTTGCCCTGCGGCGCTGGCGAAAACACCCGTTGCAGGCACGACGCAGCGGTGAGTGGTCCGAGTTCAAAAGCCGTATTGCCGAGCGCTCCTACGATGCCGTGATCGATGCACAGGGGCTGTTCAAGAGCGCGTGGCTGATCCGTTATGCACAAGGCCGAAGATTTGGTCTGGACCGCCAGTCGGCGAGGGAATCGCTGGCGGCACTGTTTTACCACCAGCCCATTGCCGTACCTCGAGACCAGCATGCAGTCGAGCGGGTGCGGCAGTTATTTTCAGCGGCGCTGGGTTATGCCATGCCGACGGGCTTCGGTGACTACGGTCTGGATCGTCAGGCCCTGGCCGGGCTCTCTTCGGGACAGCCCCAGGTGCTGTTTTTTCATGGCACCACCTGGTCGAGCAAGCACTGGCCTGAAATGTACTGGCGAGAGCTGGCTGAAAAGTTGGTCGAACGTGAAATCGGGGTTCAGCTGCCCTGGGGCAATGTCGAGGAAAAGGCCCGGGCAGAACGGATTGCCGAGGGCCTGCAGCGGGTGCAGGTACTGCCTCCATTGTCATTGGCCGGCATGGCCGGGGTGGTGGCGGGAGCACAGGCCTGCGTCGCCGTTGATACAGGACTGGGACACCTCGCCGCAGCGCTCAATGTGCCCTGTCTGTCGCTGTTTGGCCCCACCGATTCGGGGCTTACCGGCGCTTATGGCCTCTCGCAAGTTCATCTTGCCAGCAACTTTCCCTGTGCGCCCTGCCTGCAGAAAACCTGTCGATACCGGCCCACCGCTGAAGATGCACGGCTATTCGACCTGCAGCGCGAACAACCGCTATGCTTTACCCGTGTTGCCCCCGACAATGTGTTTGAGCGCCTGCAGAAACTGCTGGCGGACCACGGAGCGATTTGATGCAACTGGCGTTTTTACTCTACAAATATTTTCCGTTTGGCGGTTTGCAGCGGGATCTGGTCAGGATTGCACAAACCTGCCAGCAGCGCGGCCACCGCATCAGGGTTTATACGCTAAGCTGGCAGGGGGACGTGCCGGAGGGGTTTGAGGTAGTAACAGTGCCGGTGCGATCCTGGCTTAATCACCGCCGCTATAAAAAGTTTACCCGTTGGGTTGAGGCTGACATGCACAGGCGCCCGGTCGATCGGGTGGTCGGCTTCAACAAGATGCCCGGCCTCGATGTCTATTACGCAGCGGACCCCTGCTTCGAGGATAAATCCCGCCGATTGCGAAAGCCATGGTATCGCTACAGTCCGCGCTACCGGCATTTTTCTGCCTATGAAAGAGCGGTTTTCTCGCCTGCGGCAAAAACCGAATTGTTGATGATCTCGGCCACCCAGCAGGCCCTGTTCAAACAGTATTACGCCACGCCCGAGCACCGTTTCCATCTGTTGCCGCCGGGTATTTCTCCCGACCGGCGCGCTCCGGACAATGCCGCCGAGTTGCGGGTTGCCGCCCGCCAGAAGCTGGGCGCAGAATTCGCCCTGCCAGCCGATGGCTTGTTGCTGGTTCAGATAGGGTCAGACTTTGAGCGAAAAGGGCTCGATCGCAGTATTCAGGCTCTGGCGGCGCTGCCTGAAGCGCTGCGCGCCCGAACCCGGTTGGTGGCGCTGGGTTCTGACGATCCTGCGAAAATGCAGGGTCTGGCGGATCAGTTGGGCGTCGGAGCGCAGGTCTTTATGCCCGGCGGCCGGGCCGACGTACCGGATTTTTTGTTGGCGGCAGACCTGCTGCTGCATCCGGCCCGCCATGAAAACACCGGAACTGTGCTGCTGGAGGCTTTAGTGGCCGGCCTGCCTCTGCTGGTGACCGAAGCTTGTGGTTATGCTCATTATGTACTGGATGCGGACTGCGGTCGTGTAGCTACTCAGCCGTTCGACCAGTCGGCTTTCAACCGTCTGCTTGCGGAGATGCTGGCCAGTGACCGGGATCGCGCACGCTGGCACGACAATGCCCTGCGGTTTGCCGACGAGACCGATTTATACAGCATGCCCGAGCGCGCGGCGGACGTTATTCTGGGGAGCACAGCTTGAAGTTGTTTCTGGCAGAGCCCTTCGCGTCGCGATGGCGGGACAGCGATCCGTTTGAGGCGGCGTTTTCCCTGACCGGTGAACTGTTTCGGGATATGGGCGACCGTCGCACAACCCGTTTTGAGTGTGAAGGTGCCGCGTACTTCGTGAAAACCCATGCCGGTATCGGTATCGGGGAGTTGCTCAAAAACCTGCTCTATCTGCGCGCCCCGGTGTTGGGCGCCGAAAATGAATATCGTGCCATCTCCCGTCTGGCAGAGTTGGGGGTGGAGACCATGACGGCAGTGGCGTTCGGTCGACGCGGCTGGAACCCGGCCAACGAAAAATCCTTCCTGATTACCCGGGCGCTGGAGCCCACATTGCCCCTGGATGAATATTGCAATCCCCAGGTGCTTTCTGCCATGGGGGTGAGCGAACGTCGCGCCCTGGTGCGACGGCTGGCACGTATTTCCAGAACCCTGCATGACAACGGCATCAATCACCGGGATTACTATCTGTGCCACTTTCTGCTCGATACCTCTCCGGCAATGGACACGGTTGCCGTATCAAAGCGACCACTTTATCTGATTGACCTGCACCGGGTGCAGGTCCGTCACCGCACTCCCCGCCGCTGGCGACACAAGGATCTGGCGGCACTCTTCTATTCTGCGCGCCGGGTGGGTTTCGACGAACGGGATGTGGCTTGTTTTCTGGTGGAGTACAAACAGCAGCCCCTGCGAACGGCCCGCGACGAAAACCGTCGACTTTGGCGGGCCGTGCGCGAGGACGCCGATCAGCTACACCGCAAGGGCATCAGAAAGGGGTATCACACCTGATGTCCTGCTGGTTTGTTGACAGGGCGATTCTCAGTGAGGCCGCCGCAGAGCAATTCTCCTCACTGGACAGTGTCTTCGCCATTACCGGCCGGCGGGTTACCCGTTGCCCTATCAGTGAGTTGATCCTGACGGAAATCGACGGAAAATCCTATTACGTGAAACGCTATTCGCGGCGAGGCAAAGTCATACGGCGCTGGCTGGGGCGAAGCCGCGTCAGGGCTGAATGGGAAAACCTGCTGTTTTTTCGCGAACTGGGCCTCAGGGTGCCGCCCATCGCAGCCTATGGTGAATCCGGAGCCAGGGGCGTATTGATAACCGAGGAAGTGCCCGGCGCTGTCGACCTGCATTCACTGGTCAGACAGCGGCCCGAGTTACTGCGGGATCGCAACTGGCTGGCTCAGGTGATGGTTCAGGTGGCTGAGGTGGCCAAACGGCTTCATGCCGCCAGCTTTGCCCACAACGATTTGAAGTGGCGCAATATCCTGGTTGTCGGGGAGGTGACGCCAGAAGTGTATTTGATCGATTGTCCGATGGGGCAGACATGGTGGGGGCCGTTATTGGCTTACAAAAAGATCAAGGATATCGCCTGTCTCGATAAGGTGGCGAAATACTGCCTCAACCGAACCGCGCGATTGCGCTTTTACCTTCTCTATGTCGGTAGGGACCATCTCACTGCATCTGACAAGACATTCATCCGCAAGGTGCTGGTATTTTTTGCGGGGCGGGAATAGATGAAAACACAGTTTTTTCAGCTTGAGCCAGCGTTTACCGCGTTTTTTGAATCGCTGCACCTGGACCATTTCGCCGCCTGGTGGAATGCTGACATTGAGCGGGTGGACGAGCCTAACCTGACCCGCGGTGGCCGAAGCGAAGTGGGGCAGTTGTCGATTCCCGTGAGTGGTCAACGACAAACCTTCTATCTCAAGCGTCAGGCCAATTATAACTGCCGTACTCCCGGTAGTCCCCTGCGTGGTATTCCCGTTGCGTTGCGCGAGTGGCAGAAAATAAACTGGTTGAAAAAGCAGGGGATTCAGACACTTGAGGTTGTCTGCGTCGGGCGGGAAAGTCTCAGCGAGGACCGGGCGATTCTGGCCACTGCCGCACTTGAGCAGTTCTCATCTTTTGATATCTGGCTGGCCCGGTCGATGCCGGATCGTGAGCGCGCCAAGGGGCTGCGCGCATTGGGGCAACTGATCGGCCGGCTGCATGCCGCCGGGGTCAAGCACGGTTGTCTTTACGCCAAGCATGTATATTTCTCGGATCATGATTCCACTGAGTTGCGCCTGATCGATCTGGAAAAGTGCAAGCGGATCTTCAGCCGCTGGGGCGGCCTGCGAGATCTGGACACCCTGATCCGCCGCAGTCCATCCCTGACCCGGGATGAGCGTCGACTGCTCTACACCGCCTACAATGAGGAGTGTCCTTATCCCTGGTCCCTTGATTCACTGGAGCAGGCCGTGATGCGAAAAATGTATGCCAAGGAGGAAGTTCGGGATGAATGACCCGCTGACTCTGGATGCGCTGCAGCGCAGTGATCTTTCGTTGGCGGCACCGTTTTCCCTGCAGGCCAGCGGGCTTGACAACATGGTCTGTGAAGAGATTTATCGCCATCTCCCCGGTCGTCGACTGGTCTTCAGAACGCATTGGGGCGGTGCCCATGTACTGGTGAAACTTTTTTTTCGCCGCAAGGATTTTGACCGCGAACGGTCCGGTCTGCTGGCCATGCAGAATGCCGGTATCCCCTGTCCGGGAGAAGTCTGGATACTGAAGGACGGCAGTGGCAAAAGCGGTGATTTTCTTGCCACCGTGTTTCTTGAAGGTGCGGTAAGTCTGCGCCAGATATATGCGTCCCAGCCACGGGAGGCGATGCCGGCATTACTGAGCGATGCCGTTGCCATGATAGGCCGTTTGCACCGTGCCGGTGTCATGCAGGCAGATATTCATCTCGATAATTTTCTTTCCAGAGATGGCTCGCTCTTTATGATCGACGGCGGCGGTATTCAGCCGCTAAAAAAACCGCTGCACAATCTCGCCATGTTCTTTGCCCAGATGGTGCCGGAATATGATCAGCTGATGCCGGAGGTGATTCAGGCCTACGGAGTCGGTGCGCCGGAACCCGAACAGTTGCAGCCGCTGATTGCCAGAATGCGGGAAAAACGGATTCGCCACTATTTGGCGAAGACCATTCGCGATTGCACCCAGTTCCAGCGGCTGAAGGTCAGGGGTGCTTTTGTTGTGATGGCCAGACAGCGGGTCACTGATAGACTGTTACAGGTCATCACCCAGCCGGAGGTGGCTGTGGGGCAGGCGACCTTTCTCAAGCGCGGTAATACCGCGACTGTGATGAAGCTGGCCGGAGATAGCGGTAGCTGGGTGCTCAAACGTTACAACATCAAAGACGTCTGGCACGGGATGAGACGTGCTTTCAGGCGCAGTCGCGCCTGGATTTCCTGGCAGAATGCCTATCGGCTGGAACAGCTGGGCATTGCCACACCCAGGCCACTGGCCATGCGGGAAAACAGAGCTGGTCTCTTTCGTCAAGAGGCATACCTGGTTACCGAGTGGTCCAGTGGCGAGAGTTTGCAGGCCTGGTTGTTGCGGTATGGGCCCGCGGGGATTCCGGATTGGCTGGATCGGGAAGTCACTCGTCTGTTTGCTATCATGTGGCTGGGGCGAATCAGCCACGGCGACATGAAGGCCACGAACCTGATTGTATGCGGGGAGCAGCTCCAGTTGATCGATCTGGATGCGCTGCACCGCCATCGTTGCAAGGGGTTCTTCAAGACTGCATACGGTAGGGATTTGCAGCGTTTTATGGATAACTGGCAAGGCAATACCTGGCAGCATTTTGAGCAGCTGTTACGGCCTTATGCCAGTCAGTGCGGTATTAAACTCATCAATAAAAAGGTTTAACAGTGTCGACAATTGTTCTCGGTATCTCCGGTGCGCTGAATCACGATTCATCCGCAGCCCTGTATGTGGACGAAAAACTGGTGGCAGCAGCGGAAGAAGAGCGCTTTATCCGCGATAAGCATGCCAAGGGAAAAATGCCCTACCATGCAGCGAAATTCTGTCTGGAGTTCGCGGGTATCAAGCCGGAAGCCGTGGATGTGGTTGCCGTTCCCTTTGCGCCCATTTCACTGTTTACCCCGGCGCGCTGGCATTTTGCCAAGCGTTATTGGTACGCCCCTGACCGGGCACTGGATGCACTGCTCAACGGCAATCGCCGCTACCGTCGTTATCGCAACCGGGTCTTCGGCCTGCTTCGCGACCTGGGTATTGATCCCGCCAATGTGGAGTTCGAACCGGTAGAGCACCACCTGGCCCACGCTTCCAGCGCCTACCACCTCAGTGGTTTCAACGAAAAGACCGCCATCATGGGAGTGGATGGCAAGGGCGAATATGCCACCACCTTTTTTGGTTATGGCGAGAACGGAAAAATCCATAAAATCAAGGAGTTTTATGATCCGGATTCCCTCGGCGGCCTGTACGGTGCCATGACCGAGTACCTCGGTTTCGAAATGCTCGACGGGGAATACAAGGTGATGGGTATGGCACCCTATGGCGATTCGAGCAAATATGATTTTTCCCGGTTGATCGACTTCGATGGCAAGGATTTTCGGGTCAATACCAAACTGGTCAATACTGTGGGTCTGCGCCGCTACAAGCAGGACGGTGTCGGCTTCTATTTCAGTCCGCAACTGATTGACTGGCTCGGGCCGAAACGCGAGGGCGATATCGCCGACGAGCCCTACATTGACTACGCCGCCACCATTCAGGCCCTGTTTGAAAGCGTAGTGCTCAAACTGATGGACTATTACCTTGGCGATATTCTCCGGGAGACGGGCAAGCTGGCATTCTCTGGGGGCGGTGCACTCAACGTAAAGCTGAATCAGAAAATCATTGCCCGGGAAGAAGTCAAGGAGCTCTATGTGCAGCCGGCTTCCGGGGATGCGGGTACAGCGGTGGGTGCTGCCTCCTATGCGCTGGTAAAACGCGGCATTCAGCCGGAAGCCATGCAGCATGTTTACCTGGGGCCGAATTACAGCAACGAAGATTGTATCCGCGCCTGCGAGGTACATCCGAATAAGCCAGAATATCAAGTGATCGACCAGGTGCCGCAAAAAATTGCCGCACTGCTGGCAGAGGGTCACCCGGTGGCCTGGTTTCAGGGCCGGATGGAGTTCGGCCCGCGTGCATTGGGCGGCCGCTCCATTCTGGGTTGCCCAAGCGCTCCGGGCGTGGCGAACCGCATCAATGAGCAGATCAAGTTCCGCGAACGTTGGCGACCCTTCTGCCCCAGCATGCTTGATCGAGTGGCCCCGGAAATGTTCAAGATAGACCACCCGGCACCATTCATGACCTTTACCTTCGAGGTGAACGATGAGTGGAAAACCCGCGTACCGGAAGTGGTGCATGAAGACGGCACAGCCCGCGCCCAGGCCCTCAGGCGGGAGTACAACCCCCGTTACTATGAGTTGATGGAGGAAATGGAAAGGCTCACCGGCAATGGGGTGGTGTTGAACACATCGCTGAATCGTCGGGGTGAGCCCATGGTCTGTTCGCCGACCGATGCCCTGAATATGTTTTTTGGTTCGGATTTGCAGTATTTGATTATGGAAGATGTGTTGGTGATAAAAGCGGGCGCATGAAGCTAAATAACGAGGGAGAATGTCAGTGCTGCAACATTTGCTAAAAGCTGCGTACAGTAGTAAGAAAAGTTTATCTTACCATTTGGTCTCTAATATATTGAGATCTAGAAATAAAATAATAAAAAAACACCTTGGACGGAGGGTGAAAAAAGCAATCAAAATTTATGCAAAAAATACAAGGATAAACCTTGGTTTCAATAATATTATTGAAAATGAAAAAACAGAAGTTGAATGCTTCTCATCTGATCTCAGTACAGCAGTGGTTTATTTTAATGTAGCCCCGGACTGTATATACGAATTTTACAAAAAATATCTATTAGATGACTGTTTATTTTTAGATGTGGGTGCAAATGTAGGCATTCATACGTTAATCGCATTGGCTGCAAACAAGCGTGTTTTTGTTCATTCATTTGAGCCTTCGCCGAAAATATTTTCCAGGCTTGAAAAAAATATAAAGAAAAATACAGCCGACCGTGTTGAATTACATCAGCTGGCAGCTTCCAATAGCAATGGATTCGTTTTTTTTCAAGATTGTAGTGAGGAGGTAAATATTGGTATTTCGCATATTTCAAGCGAAAAAACAGGGATAAAAGTTCAATCTGTGACCATCGACTCGTTATTGAGCGATGTCGAGAAAAGGGTTTGTTTGGTAAAAATTGACGTTGAAGGTTATGAGCCGGGTGTTTTAGAAGGCGCAAAAAGTCGGCTTCTCAGAGATAAGCCAGTTATTACATTGGAATTTAATCGGCGTCATTATCCGCTGGAAAATATTTGTGAAAAAATTCCCTACGACCACGACATACTTCTCTGGGAAAGGTCTCGATTCACTCCTGTGACGGATTCTTCTGTGTTAAACAAAATTAAGAATGCTCGGGATATTGTCATTATTCCGAGAGATTAATTTTATTTGATATGGTTGGATGGAAAATTGGTTAGGTCGGTGGAAATAATCAAGGTCAGTCGAGGGAATCAGGTATTTGAGCTTTATAAGGCTAAGTCGACCTGGAGTAAAAGCACGACCGCAAAGCCCTCACCCTGCAAATTCTCCCCGCTGACAACCTAGTAGATCAGCTTTCGGATGCGCTTGGCAATATGGTCGGTTTTCACCTGTATGCTGGCGTAACTGCTAAAGCTCATGAATGCAAAAGGCTGGAACAGTTGTGTCGCGTTATATTGTTAAGTCCGCTCGTATCCGAGAAATGGACTTACCCAAAATGTTTTGTGCGCCGTAAGACCAAATGCAGGTCAAAAGTCGTGTTGCCATGCACCCAAATGCAACTCCTCAATTGCGTCTTCAGTATCGATTTTGAGACGTGCGTGCTGGAAACAGGTGGGGTGGGTGTGGCGACCGCATGCAGTGTCGGAATGAAGATCGAATAGGCTGGTTGAAAAGGTGTGCTGAATTCAGTCTGTTGCGCTGGTATTTGGACAAAAGGGTGTTTATATTTGCTAGAGACTAAAAATTAGAGAAAGAAGTTATCTAAAGATGGTGCAGCAATTTTTGTCTAATCCGGATTCTCCGAAAGGTTTGGTTGGCATTGGCGATGTTGATACCAGGCTCATACTGAGGGGTGGCTTGATCAGGTATACCAGCATTGCTGCTGGATAAGGGTAAAGCCTACAAGCTCAAAGAGCAGAGCATTATTACCATTGAAAATACCATTCTCTCAATTATGAAAAAATTCGTTAGGCCTTTCAGGTATGTCAGCAAATGGTGCCCCAACCCTTAATGTACTTATATGAGTGATCGTCAATATTACCGGCAAGCTCGCCCCGAGATGCTGGACCATATGGCCTGGAATGTTGGATGTTGCCTGGAGGTAGGTTGTGGCAGCGGCAATTTTGCTCAATTAGTAAAAAAGCATAAGAATGTCTCTGAGTATTGGGGTATAGAGATTGAAGAGCAATCTGCAAAAGAAGCAAAAAAAACACTAAACCGTGTTTTACTGGGTAACGCAGAAGAGTTGGTGGAGCAGCTGCCAAATAATTATTTCGATACGGTTGTATTCAATGACAGCCTAGAACATCTAGTAGATCCATTAGGTTTGTTGAAAATAATAAAAACCAAACTGACAGCCAAGGGTCACATAGTTGCCTCCATACCCAATGTCAGGTATTACAAAAACCTTTACAACCTGATTTTCAAAAAACAATGGTGTTATGAGGATTCAGGTATTCTGGACAGGACCCATTTGCGGTTTTTTACCCAGCAATCCATCATTGATACTTTCGCAGAGGCAGGGTTTAACGTTAACAGTATCCAGGGAGTTAATGGTACGAGAAAACTTAAAATAAGGTTACTTGGTCCTTTAACGTTTGGTTTGTTGGGTGATATCAGCTATCTGCAATTTGCAGTTAATGCTTGTGCAACTGGACACAAGGTCTAAAAGGTATTTTACGGCATGGTTCTTATGCAGTCCCCACTGGTAACCGTCATTATCGCATCCTATCAGCATTGTGACTTTGTTATAGAAAGTATCCAGTCCGTCATAGACCAGGATTATCCAAACATAGAACTAATCGTCATTGACGATGGTTCAACGGACGACTCGGTTGAGATTATCCAGCAGCTTGCAGCCCAATACTCATTCACTTTCAGGTACCGGGAGAATCGTGGCCTGGCAGAAACCCTGAACGAGGCGCTTGCAATGGCCGGCGGAAAATATATCTGCCAGCTCGGCTCTGACGATGTAATGCTGCCGGGTAAAACCCGTAGACAAGTAGAGTTCATGGAACGAGAGCCCGGGATTGCTGTTTCCGGTGGCAATGCGGAAATGATTGATGGCAAGGGCCGCATCATCGCAAATCGCAAACCGCCACCTGGTTACCGAGAAATCAGTTTTGAAAACCTGTTTGCAGAAACCGGCCCCGGCATATTCGCATCGTCGGCCATGATCAGGAAATCGGTGTTGGATGAATTGGGAGGCTGGAATGCCGATATACAGCTGGAAGATATGTATATGTGGTTCAAAGTCACTTCTCGCGGTTATCGAATGGTCGGATTAGGGGAAAACCTGATTAAATACAGGATTCATGGCGATAACACGTATAAAAAAGCCTGGAAGATGTACAGCGCATTGCTGAAAACAATTGAAGACTACAAGTCGCACCCTTTATATCAACAAGTGTATGCCAAACACACAAAAAGTTATTTTATTCGAGCCAGTAAAACTGACAGGGAAAGTGCAAAAAAAATACTATCCAACATACCGCTATCCTCCTGGGACCTGAAAATTACCCGTGCTGTGGTAAGAACATACTTGGGTATTTAGCCTCGATTTGCAGGTTGGAATCCTTCGGCACTGATCGTCCAGCAAGCTTCTTTGTAGAGAGCCGGGTCTGCCAGTAATTTTTCTTTGGGCTGATTTTTCCAGTCTTCCATCTTCCACATAAAAAAATGCAGATAGGGAAAGTCCTTATTCCCGGTTAAATTATTTGTCAGAAAGCCATTATTCCAAGTCCAGCAGGAAGGAAAATTTTTGCTGCCATCTATCCATGAAACCCGTGCGTGTGTAGTGCTAAAGGCTTCGCGAAATAGGGCCCGTCGATGCCGGGTATTAAAAAAGAAAATACTTTTGCGTAACCATGTGGGGAAATTTTTCCTCAGTAGGAATAAGCGAGAAAAATGATTTTCATCAAAAAAACAGTGGTTCGGGTTTTCAAAAACCTTTTGCCAGTCAGGGACAAGCTGGAAAGCGTGGCGTAAGTTATATGTGTTACGCAACAGGCATAAATGACCGGAAACCCGGGTATTGTGGGTGGAGATCAGGTCGTATTTTTTCAGCACGTCGGGGGTAAGCCAGTGGCGGAGCTGACCGTAAACAACGTCCATATCCCCAAAAGCAAAAAAATCGAATTCGCTGATCTCCTCGGCATGTATGAAACCGTAGGCAGGTTTTATATCACAAAGCTTGTATGGGCTCGATGGTTGGAAGTTGATACCCAGGACAGAGGAAACTTTCTGGCAGTAGTCATGGAAGCTGCATTCTATAAAACGCGCATTCGGAGGAGGGTTGTCAGGTAGGCCACAGTCGGTATAAAACAGCCAGTTAATGTCTGGATTATGGCTCAAAGATTCAAAAAAGAAATCAGACCAAAACGGCCACTGACCAAAATAGGGGATAATAATGCAAATAGAGGTTGGAGCTGGCGTCATGGAAAGAGCCGCCACAGTAATAATGGCAAGGGATAATCTTCGGGCCGGCGCAGATTACCTACGATGGATTTGTCAATGCTATTCCACCCCAAGTTGTGTTCAACGTGTTGTTGGCCAGCAGCAATACGTTTGGCTAATTCGGGGGAGGTGCTACGAGTGTGGTATTTTTTAAGAAATTCAGCCTTGTTTTGATAAAGCACAACGTTGTCCATATTTTTCAGGCCTAAAGCCGGTTTTTCTTGATTGTAGGCAGAGAATAACCAGCCGCAGGCGATGGATTCAAAATTTTTAATCATATGCCCACCCATACCAATATCCGCACTGGCATAAGACTGGATTCGGTTCAAGGTATGGCCATCCCCCATTATATAACCGAAGTTAAATGTAAAGGGTTAAGCCGCATCCGGCAAATACCTAGGCGACACTCGAACAATCGCTGAGCTAAATCGTTCATTATTGTATGCTCAAAGCCATTGCGTGGCCAGATATCGCGTATGTTCAATGGTTTTAACATGTGTAATTCGAGCTATGCGTAAAGCACAATTCGGTTAAATCACTCAGCAAAGACGTTTTGTGTGGGCTTGCCGGGTTGGCTATGTATGAGCTGAATATGCTGGGTATTTGCCCAACCAATATCTGGTTCATTGAGGTTGGTAGATTCAATGCGTCCGGTTTATCGCGTTTATTCCGGTGTTTCGACTGGATGCCTAGGTTAAGCTCTAATTCGCGGTAAATTCGATAAACCCGGTCTGGTGGTCTGGTGGTCTGGTATTTGGGCAAAAAGGATGCTTATACTTCTATACATAAAGGATCAGACGACGCTAATAACGACCTCTGCAAAAGTCTTGGCAAATATGGCGACTACTCGTCTGGTCATTGTTGGCGAAGGTCTCTTGAAATCTCAACTGGAAGCGCTGATCAAAAAATATCCACTAGAAAGCTTTGTCGAAATGAAAGGACGTGTTTTTGAGGCACACCTTTTTTTCGTGCCGGTTATCGGTTTCAATTGTAGTGGAGTCCCTGATGTGCGGGGAGAGGATGGATTATTGTTTCCTGCGACAGGGGTGAGAATTCTGGCAGTAGAGCTGGTTCAACTCTACCGGACTGAAAGTACGTTGGGTGCGGCCATGTCTGGCGCGCTGCTGGATCGTCTGAAAACCCACTTTACCTATCAGGCTGTGCGTGAGGCTTTCTGGAGCTCGCCATTTAAAAGGACTCTGTGGCTGAGATGAAAGTACTGTTTCTTGTGCAGAAAGAACAGCGTGTCATTCTTGACCGTTTTTACGATTCCATCTGTCGTCACCTGGGTGATTGTGAGTTGCGCTCGCTGACCTCAAGAGAACAGGATAATTTGAAGCAGTATTTTCACAATATTGATGTGGACGCCTATGAGCGCATTATTTTCTTTTTGCGCTTCAAAAAAGAAATCAGACAGGTACGGTTCATCCAGAGCATCCCCAATCTGGTTATTCTCGAGCACGATGCTTTCCAGAACTATATTGCTGGCAAGTATCGAGGGAAATTCAGTAAGCATTATCACAAGTTGCCATGGGCAAGAGTGATTTGTTCAGGTTATGAGGTGACTCAAAATCTGTGCTCGGAGGGGTTCGATGTTGAGTTTGTGCCAAAGGGTTATGATCAGGCGTTGTTGGGCAACCGAGGCCTGGAGCGGGACATTGAGTTGGGGTTCCTGGGCAGCATCGGCAATCAGATGTACGGCAAGCGCAGGTCGTTGTTGGAGGCATTGGCTGAACAGGAAAACCTGGTGGTCACCCGCACCCAGTCCGGTGATGAATATGTTGCGATGTTGAACCGAATCCGTATTTTTGTCGGTGCGGATGTGGGGTTTGGCGAATATATGATTAAGAACTTCGAAGCCATGGCTTGTGGTTGTCTGTTACTGACCTGGAACCAGGGCGAGCAGGAAAACCGGGCGTTGGGCTTTCGGGATATGAAAAATGTGGTGCTCTATAGTTCCATCGACGAGCTAAGGGAAAAGCTGGTTCTGCTTCGCACAACACCTGGTCTGGCGGAGAGTATTGCTTCGGCGGGCCAACGGCTGGTGGAACAGCACTACAGTTGGGAGGTTTTGGGGGGCAAGGTGGCTAAAGCAGTCCAATTGCCTTTGCGTAAAAAACATGTGAAACGCTTTATGGGATTTAAGCATTATTCACTCGGCACTTAAACATGATAGCTGACTTGAAAGCGTGATGGTGTTTAAGACGGCGTTCAACGTTTTGTCTGTTTTTTGCCGTATTATTAGCTCACAAGAACCTAATGGATTAAAGCTTACTAAAATGAAGGCGGAAAGAAAAAGGAAACTTCTTTGATAGCGAACATGATGTACAGCTCGGATGAGCGCCACAAGGCTACTCAGTCTATCCACAGATTAATTACCCGGGCATTGCAGGAGAAGGGCATGCCTGTCGATGAGTACTTTCTGGTGAAAGGTGAAAAGCCAGAATTAGCTGATTCGCATGTGCCGACCATCACCAGTGTGCGAGTCGCAAGGAAAAAAGGAATCTGGCGTTATCTCCCACACATGCTTTCGGGCAAGATAGAGCGTTTGTTGGTTTCTCGGAAGGTGGATGTTGTCGTCTGTGATGGCTTGGGGGTTATGCGGACCTTGATTCCTGTCATGAGGCATCTTGAGAGATTAAGTCTATTGGTAGTTCTTCATAGTCTGGTTAAATTTAAAGCAGAAGATCTGGATTTTTTACAGCATTATTCAGACCGAATCCGGTTGGTTGCAGTTTCGCCTTCTCTAGCAAGAGACGTGAAAGCAGAATATCCCTCCATACGCGAAATTACGAGTGCTGTGGCCAATAGCCTAAGTCCCGATTTTCAGGCGAACCTACTTGATAGAGGCCTAGCAAGGTCTATCTTGAACCTCCCCAAATCGGGACACTTATCTGTTGTGCTTTCTCGTCTTACGGAAAAAAAAGATGTTTCATTGGTTATTCAAGCCTTCGCCAAGGTCGTTTCAGAAAATCGTTATCTCGTGATTATGGGTGATGGGCCGCAAAGACCGGCTTTGACGCGGCTGGTAGCAGATCTGGGTATGGAGTCCCATGTGATCTGGTTGGGATGGGTTAATTCTGCCAGCCAATATCTTAGAGCTTTTGACTTGTTCGTCTCAGCATCGACTGCAGAGGGCTTTGGATTGTCTGTTCTGGAAGCCCATGCTGCTGGGTTGCCTGTGGTTTGCTCTAGGTTGCCAGCTCATGAGGACGCACTCGAGCATCACGCTGCTTTCTTTGATGTTGGTAATATAGAAGGTTGTGTCGAGCATTTGTCCTCAGTGGTTAATGGGGACGTTGTCTGTGATTTAAAAACCCGGTACGAGCAGTTTTCTTTGGGATATTTCGGATTGGTTTCTGAGTTGCACCCCTAAAAAGTCGTGAAACCTTTAATTCTTGTCTTGGGACTCCCTGTCCCATTTTGAAAGCGAGTAGTTAATTTCAATGCAGTGGATTACAGAGAGCAAGGCCCATAGAGTGGTTTACTGGCTAATGGGCGTGGGACTATTCCTTCAACTGAGCAGTAAGGTGCTGTACACGTCTGACAGTACAAATGGTGTGCACGTATATTTGTTACTAATTCTTCCTGCATTGCTGCTGACAGTTTGGAGCTTTTTGAAAAAAGAGAGCCTGTTTTTAGTGGAAGCAAAGAGATTTCTTGTTGCTGCCGGTCTCTTCATGACAGTTTGTAGCGTGTCTGCTTATTGGAGTGACAGTGGCCAATCTGTTTTATACGTCCTGAGGAAGAGCTTGGTTATTTTTCTCTACCTCGCAGCCATCATCTATTTGGTCACGGTAGCAAAATGGCAGCACATCAAGTTTTTCATCATGATGTTATGCGTTGTTGCCGCAGTGGGTGCATTGGTGTCCCTTTGCTATCAATTAGTTGTCCTCGATGAATCATTTGGTTGGCGAACTTTCAGAATCTACCGTATGGGCCATGGTGAGTGGATAGATTTAGGCTATCCGGTAATAGCCGGGATTTATTTTGCCCTGTTTGGCGTGTTGGCAGCCAGTTTAGTGGCGCTGGGGCACCAGAACCATTCCCAGAACTTGGTGCTGATGTTAGTGATACTGGTATTACTTCCCTATGTCTTTTTGACTTTTTCTCGAACATCCTGGATTGCCTGGGCGGTAGCTATCTGCTATCTGATGGTAGTGTTCCGACACAGGGCAACTATTGCTTTGGCAACAATTTTGGCATGTATTGCATTTGTAATGATCGCTATTTACCAAAATGAAATGGCTGTGGAAGTAACAGAAAGGCAGCTTTCCGGGCGGCCGCAAATTTGGCTGTGGACATTGCAGCATTTTCTTGAACACCCCCTCCTGGGTCATGGATTTGCTCATTCATTCTGGCCGGAAAAACCGTATGCACATGCGCACAATTTTTTTCTGCAAGTCCTTTTCGAGCATGGAATACTTGGATTGACTTGCTATCTTTTTATGTTGACTTCGGTATTTGCGGGTGTATGGCGCTATCGGCGAAATAAGCTGGTTTTGGCAGCATTTGCGTTGGTGATATATATACTGACAGCGATGATGGTGGATGTGCAGCATGTCATTACCCGTCCCGGCCTCTTCTGGAGTATTTTCTGGTTTCCACTGGCATTTACGATAGGTGCAGTAAATCGGGCTCAGTTGGCAGCCCCAATCAACACGCTATCTGAAGATTATTAAAAGTAACGCTGTCTTCTGGTAAGGGGAAATGTAGTCGTTCAGTAAACCTGGATATTGATTGGACCGGTTGGTGGTTTTCCGTAATCCGTATAAAAAACCAGTTGATATCCGGGTTATGTTGGCAGCTCTCAAGATAAAATTGATCCACTTGGACCACTTGCCGAAGTAGGGAATAATTTTTCAGAATAGATGAAGTTTTCGAGCCGGGTTGTCACTCTGTTTGAACTATTATTCCGAAGCAGCGGCAACCGGTTTGCTCAGAGTGCTAGTGACCTGAGGCAGTTGCCAGAACTGCTCCCTGATCGCGCAATCGGAGAAATGGTTTTGTAATCGTTGGAAGATCTGGTTGTGGTCTGCTTCTGTCAGCTGCTTTTGTGAAACCCGTATTAATCCTTCAGCCAGCGCGTCAGCGTCCCCGAAGGGGAACAGTTCGCCAGTGTCTCCTACCACCTCAGGGCCGCCGCCGCAGTCTGAACAGATAATCGGCAGCTCCGCGGCCATGGCCTCGAGCAGAACCATACCGAATGGCTCGTGATCCGAGGTCAGGGCAAATGCATCAAAGGCTCTGAAGTAGCGCCTTGCCTCAATCACGTTGCCCGGAAGCAGGACGCTGTCGCTGATATTGAGCTCAGCGGCGAGCGCCTTCAGTGGTTGCAGCAGTTTTCCGTCCCCGAGCATCACCAGCAGCGCGCCAGCGGGAAGATCGGGCAGCGCCCGGGCAAAACCCTTGATCAGCGTCTGCGGATCCTTGTCGGGGTGGAGTCGGCCAACGCTGCCCAGGACCCAGCTGTTCTCGGGTAGTCGGAGTTTATGCCGTGCTTCCTGACGGTCGAGCAGGTCCTGACGTGCGGTATCAACATCAATACGGTTGTAGAGTGTGATGATCCTGTCCTCGGGCCAGGCAGGCAGGTGGGATCGTATTTCATCGCGCACGGCGTTCGAGACGGCGAGCAACGTCAGCCGGGATTTGAATAGATTGCCCATAAGGCGGCGGCCAACGCGGTCAAAATCCCCAAAGGAATGACGCACACTGAAAATGGGCAGGTCTGTTGCCAGTAGTCCCACATAGGCAGATTTGGCGCGGTGAGCGATACAGGCAGAGAAAGGGTATTGCCGTGCGATTTTTTTGACTTCACTGATAACTGTCAGCTTGGCCCCTGCAAGCGCTTTGCTGTTGTGGCCGAGAAAAATAACTTCGTCAGAGCAGGCTTTTTTTGCAACCTCCGGGTCAGGTTCTCCGGTCATGAAAACGGTAATCACTTTATAGGGCGTGTCCTTGAACAAAACGGCATATTGCCGGGCACAATCCAGAAAGGGATCATAGTAGCAATGGCAAAGTTGCAGGATATATTGTTGATCACTGTTCATCTTCGGTTACACAAATGCTTTGCTGGGCAATGATTTCAATTCGTAGCGTGATAATACAATAAGTGGCAACCAGAAAATCAGCCAGTAGCCGCGGGGTCTGGAAATGACAGAATCGAGATTGACAAGGCCCATGGTACAGGCGAATGCAAATAGAATAGTGGCCACTATTACATAGGGGTTGGCCCGCAATTTCCAGCCAGTGAGCAATACCGTCAATATCATCAGTAGCAGCAGGGTGAGGCCGACAATGCCGCCGGACAGCAGGGCGCCAAGATAGACGCTGTGGTAGGCACTCCAACCGGCCAGCCCGCCTTCAGTGATATAGATGGTCGTTCCATGGCCATGGCCGAACCAGTAATGATGGAACTCCTTCAGATAGCCCGACCAGAGATGAAATCTGGAGCTCTGCCCCTTTTCGATATAGGCATCAATCAGTGGTGCGAGAAAAATGCAGGCTGCTATCAGTAGCATCAGGCCAAGTCCGATCAGCAAAAGCTTGGATCGGTTTTTGATGGGAGAATGGGCAACCATGACAAAACCGAAAAACAGGGTTCCGGCAATGGCCAAGCGGGTATGGGTCAATACCAGGGTGACCAGAAAAACCGTTAACGCAACCAGCAACAGCAGGATAGTGGACTTTCGCTCCCGGATGCCCGGTTCATAGAGAAGGCTGCCAAGACAGAGCAGGGCTCCTGCACCCAGACAAAACCCGGTGCGCACTTTGTCGACCAAAGGGCCGGGAATGGTAAATCGTCTGGTGAGAGGGTAATCCAGATAGAGGTAGTGGTAGGCCGCATAACAGGCGGCGGTAGTGCTGCCGGCAATAATCAGCCATTTGACGAGGCACTGTAGCCGTCGGTCTTCGCCGTTAAAAGTAAATAAAAAAATAACCCAGAAACTGACCAGATAAAAAATATCTTTTATCGGATTGAGAATGTCGCGGCTGCTTTCAGGTTCAGACCAGAGCAGGCTAAGCAAGGAATAACCCAAAAACAGGAATGAGGCGATTGCTATTCGTGATCCAAGCAGGGCGGACCATTTGCACAGGCCTTTGAAGGCGATTAATGGAAAGGCAATACAGACAAATAGTATGAATAATTTCAGGTGAAGGTTTTTTTCGGGGATAAAAAAAAGGCTTGTCAGCAAAAAAACAACGCTGTAAAAAAAGAGTGTTTTTGTCTTTTCTTCAAACTGTGAAGTCGCAATCATTGTGATGCTAAATCCAAAACGGTTTTTTTAGGGGAGGATGCGATAAGTCCGCTACTTCTGTTTGGTGTAGATGGTCGTCAATAAATCCTGCAGCTCATCTGTTGTAAAGGGGGAGCCCTCGCGGGCCTGGTATCCCTGAATAAAACCGGGGAGGAATCGCATGAGGGCCGCCATATCTTCGGGGTAGCGAGCAGTGTGCTGGAAATTCCTCAGTCGCAATTCCCTGTCCAGTGGCTTGTGGTATATCTTCATGTCGGCAATATCGATAAGTCCCAGCCGATTTTCCGGCGTGACAACAATATTTCCCATGTGCAATGAGCGGAAATGAATGCCCTGTTCATGCAACTCCCGGATAAACCTGCCCAGTTTGTTGATGAGGATGAGGTCTATATTGTCGCCAAGCTTCTTGAGCGTTTTGCCGGTTAACGGGGAGTAATGCACAGCGGTTCGGTGAATGCATGGAATGCGTAACAGCTCAATCACCGTCACTGTGGGGATCCCTTTTTCGAGCAGCTTCTGCGCATTGCGAATAAACCGCTTCGAGTAAGGGTATATCCGGGCCAATGATAAGAGGTGTCTCGCCCGAAACAGCTTCAAGTAGGTGCCATCGGATAAAAGTAAGACTTTTTCACCGAAAGGGTCCGACTCAATCACGGTGGCACCTTCCCGGAGGACCTGATACTCCTGCTTGGTCAGTTTTTTCATAAGACTCCGGTCCCTGCTGCGGGCCCATTATAAAGGTCGTGCCCTATGGTAAGATACCCTCAATTTACCCTTGGATAATTCCGATGAAATTGACTGTTCCTCGCTTTGACAAGGCTCAGGTTCTGGTGGTTGGTGATCTGATGCTGGATCGCTATTGGCATGGCAATACTTCTCGGATATCGCCTGAAGCCCCGGTGCCGGTTGTCAACGTAGCCCAGTGTGAGGACCGTATGGGCGGTGCAGGCAATGTGGCCCTGAATATTGCCACGCTGGGCGCCGGCGCATCGCTGGTGGCCATTGTCGGTCGGGATGAAGCCGCCACAGCGTTGCGGGCCCGTCTCGATTCTGCAGGCGTCCACGCGGATCTGCAAGTTTCTGACACAAAACCGACAATCACGAAATTGCGGGTGATCAGTCGACACCAGCAATTATTGCGTCTCGATTTTGAGGAAAGCTTTTCAGCAGCGGACTGCGATCAGTTGCCTGCCAAAGCCGCTTCCCTGTTGGTCAATGTCGGTGTACTGGTGCTGTCCGATTATGCCAAAGGGGCATTGCAACAACCCCAGGAGTTTATTCGTGCCGCCCGGGAGGCGGGTATTCCCGTGCTGGTGGATCCAAAGGGAACCGATTACGAGCGTTATCGTGGTGCCACACTGCTGACACCCAACTTTGCCGAGTTCGAGTCTGTGGTGGGGCCCTGTGAAAACGAACAGACACTGGAAGATAAGGGTGCCGCATTACTCGAGCAGCTGGATATCGATGCCCTTTTGATCACTCGCAGTGAGCAGGGGATGACCCTGTTGCGCAAGGGGGTGCGGGAACTGCACCTGCCGGCCAGAGCGCGTGAAGTGTTCGATGTTACGGGTGCCGGGGACACCGTTATTTCGGTGTTGGCCGCTGCACTAGCCGCCGGTGAGAATTTGCCCGAGGCCGTGGCCATGGCCAATATTGCCGCCGGCATCGTGGTGGGTAAACTGGGCACAGCAACCGTCAGCATGCCAGAGCTGCGCCGCGCCATTCAACAGGAGCAGGGCTTTGAGAGGGGTGTGGTTAATGAAGAGCAGTTAGCCGCCGATGTCGCCGATGCCCGTGCCCATGGCGAGCGGATTGTATTTACTAACGGTTGTTTCGACATTCTCCATGCCGGTCATGTGGGCTATCTGGAGCAGGCGCGGAAATTGGGTGACCGGCTGGTTGTTGCGATCAATTCTGATGCCTCCGTGACCCGGCTTAAGGGTGAAGGTCGTCCGATCAACCCGGTAGACCGGCGTATGACGGTTTTGGCGGGCCTGGAGGCGGTCGACTGGGTGGTCTCTTTTGAAGACGACACCCCGGAGCGGCTGCTTGAGCTGATCCGTCCTGACATCCTCGTGAAAGGGGGTGATTACAGCCGTGAGCAGGTAGTGGGCTGGCAAATTGTCGAAGGCTATGGTGGCCAGATCGCAGCCCTGGATTTTCTGGACGACTGCTCTACAACGGCTATTGTCAGCAAAATTCAGGAAAAGTAAGCAGTTACTTACTTACTTACTTACTGTTGACTGGATAGCCTTGTCAATATTATCTAGCAGGTGAGAGGGGTTAATGGTGCCGATAATCGCACTGCTCACGCCGGGATGCTGAAAAATCATCTGGAAGGTTTTTTGCACGGGATCCTCCCCTGTCGTCAGGGTGGCGTGGCCGCTGGCCAGTGCTTTCTTGATCAGGACGCCTTTGTGCTGTGCCAGGCAATAATCGACCACCGGCAATTCGCGGTCGTACTGAAGATTCCAGGTCACCATGACCGCATCGGATTTTTCGGCGGCTAGCAGCCCCCCCTCAATGGTTTTTGTGGACATGCCAAAGGCACGAATTTTCCCCTCTGTCTTCAGTTGGGCCAGCATATCCAGGGTGCCGTAGTCTCGTATGATGGCCTCATCGTTACCATCGGAGTGAACCAGCACGATATCGATCATTTCTGTGCAAAGGCGTCTCAGGCTGCGTTCAACACTGAAACGGGTGTGTTCCGGGGTGAAATCAAAGAAGGACTTTCCCTGCTCGAACTCCTCGCCGACCTTGCTGCAGATAACCCACGCCTCCCGCTGTCCTTTCAGCAGCTGGCCCAACCGGGTTTCACTGGTCCCGTAGGCGGGCGCGGTGTCGATCAGGTTAATACCCTGTTCCCGGGCGATGCCGATGAGTTGAGCGGCCTGTTGATCATCCGGTATGACAAAGTCATTGGGGTATTTAACACCCTGGTTGCGGCCGAGTTTTACGGTGCCGAGACCGAGAATACTCAGGTCGATGCCAGTGCTCCCAAAAGGTCTTCTGGGCAGCACCGCTATTCTCCGAAAACCGTATGCCACGGCGTCGTAGCCAGTGGTGGATGTCCGAGAAAACCAAGCTCGGGAATGGGTGCTGCTGAAGGTTGCAACAGGGATTGCCCCTGTATCAGGGCAATGGCCTGGTCGGCAAGGTTGGGGGTCAGGGTCAGCTTGGTGGGCCAGGCGACCATGATATTCGGGCAGTTCTCTGCCCGAGAGACAAATGCTTTATCGGGGCGGGCAAAATTGCGTTGTCGGGGTTCAGCGCGGTCCACCCGCAAGGTTGCCCACTGTGCGTTGCCGAGATCGACCCAGGGCATCAATGCAGCTAACTCATCTTTGGCTGCCCCGATCAGTTGTTCAGCTGTTTGGTGAACGCCCTTCTCTGCCAGACTGCCCCCCAGATACCAGACCTGAGCGCCGTCGGCGCAGGGGTGGCTGGATATTGTCAGTCGGGGCGTGGCTTCTGTTCCCAGGCAGTGGCCGTAGAACCGATGTGGGTAATGGTGTTTGATCATGACCTGATGCAGTGGTCGGCGCTGCATTTGTGGGGCGCTGATGCCGAGTTCGTTGAGCATCGCTTCATTGCCCTGACCCGCAGTCAGTACGAATTGGTGAGCGTCGAGCCGACGGCTCTGCTGGTTGTGCTCAAAGTTGATGGCTACAGATTGGTCGCCGTTACGAAGCCAGTGGGCATGTTGCCAGTCAATCTGAAAAATCCGTTCCGCGCAGTTATCGGCCAGCGCCTTGACCACCGTGGGGACATCGAGAACCATATCCACCAACTGGTAGAGGCTGCCCTTGAATGCACTGTGCTGGAAAATATCGGGCCGGTCCTTTTTGTCGACCCTGTTGACCCGGCCCCGGGTCGCCTTGCTGGCGAGAAAGGCGGTCATCCGCGACAGTGTGCTGCTGCTGGACCACAGATAAAAATGATCGCTGAGAATGGCCGCTCCACGAAGGTCAACGTCGCCTTCACCCGCGAGGCAGGCCCGCCAGTGATCCGGCATGTCGGCAATGGCTTCCGAGGCACCAGTGAGCCCGCCGCCGAGTGTATATTTTATACCGCCGTGAATCATGCCCTGGCTGGCGGCTGTCTGATCGCCACCCAGCGCCATTTGCTCAAGCAGTACCGCATTGTAGCCAGCCTCGACCAGCCTGTTGAGCAACCAGAGACCGGCGATACCTCCACCAATAATGGCGATATCGCAACTGAGGTCGGTGTGGTTTTGGCTTTTTTCCATAGAAAATAGAGGGTCTTGTTGCTGCTCGCCGAGCGATGAGTGGTGGGCCGGTCAGCCATTTGTTTTGACAGGCCACAAAGGCGCTAGTATACCCTGCCCAATATCTTTATGCTTTCCGCAAATCCGCCCATTACAGGGCAGGCAGGAGACAATTTTTTGGCACGTTTTTTTTATTCAGCATTGTTCTACCTGCTGATACCTCTGATTCTGATACGCCTACTGTGGCGAAGTGCCAAAGCCCCGGAGTATCGCCGGCGCTGGCCGGAACGCTTTGGTTTTTTGCCGACCACCAACCAGTCTACGACAACAAAAACCATTTGGGTTCATTCGGTATCACTGGGGGAGACGCTTGCAGCGGTGCCAATGATTCGGCGGCTTCAACAGCGCTATCCCGAGGCGCAACTGGCGGTGACCACGATGACGCCGACCGGCTCAGCCTGTGTCAAAAACACGTTTGGCGATACGGTCTATCACGTCTATGCGCCCTATGACCTTCCCTGTGCGGTGAATCGCTTTTTGCGACGGGTCCGCCCGGACTTGTTGATCATCATGGAGACCGAACTCTGGCCCAACCTGATTCACGGCTGTGCCGATCAAGATATCCCTGTGGTGCTGGCCAACGCCCGCCTGTCGGAAAAGTCGGCCCGTGGTTACCGGCGATTTGCCGCTCTGACGGGGCCGATGTTGCGGAGTATCAATTACGTTGCTGTGCAGCACGAAGAAGACGGCAATCGGTTTCTGGCATTGGGTTTGCCGGCACCACAACTGCTTGTGACGGGGAATATCAAGTTTGACCTGACGCTGGATGAGCCGATGCGGGCCAGGGCTGCGCGGCTGAAGGCCCAGTGGCAGGCCGGGTGTGGGCGTCCGATTCTGTTGGTCGCCAGCACACATCGCGGGGAAGATGATATTTTGCTCGATGCTTTTGAGCGGATTCGCCAACATGTCCCGGCACTGTTGTTGGTGCTGGTGCCCCGGCACCCGGAGCGCTTCGACGACGTGACACAGCGTTGTCTGACGAGGGGGTTAAACACTGTGCGCCGCAGTAGTGGAAAGCCCCCTGCTGAGACGGATCAGGTACTGATCGGCGATACCATGGGCGAACTGCTGGTGTTTTTTGGTGCCTGCGATATCGCCTTTGTCGGCGGCAGTCTGGTGCCCACCGGCGGCCACAACCTGATTGAACCGGCAGCCTGGCAGGTGCCGGTATTGAGTGGCCCACACCTGTTTAATTTTGCCGATGCTTCCAGGTTGTTGCTGGAGGCCGGCGGCATGGCGATCTGCAAAGATGCCCGATCAATTGCTGACAGCGTGACGTTGCTGCTGGGCGACCCCGAAACTGCCGCCCAGATGGGGGTGGCAGCAAAAATCGTGGCCGAGAAGAATCGCGGTGCGCTTGATCGGTTATTGGCGGTTATCGAACGCCAGCCTTGGTAACATTGATGGCGGGGTCCAGCCAGGCATTGAGCTGATAAATGTCTTCCGGACTCAATTGACCGGCTACTTCCTTCAGGCGCAACAGGCTGCCGATATAATCGAAACGTGCATTAGCGTAGTCGCGGCGTGCCTGGTAGAGGTTTTGCTGGGCGAGCAGCACATCGACAATGTTGCGAGTCCCCGCATCATAGCCGGCCTGCGTTGCTTCCAGCGCACTGGCTGCCGAGGTGATAGCCTGGTTTCTGGCGTTGACCCGGGCTTTGTCGGTGAGAACGGACAGGTGTTGGGAGCGGGCCTGCTGCACAGTGTTGCGTTGTGCGCCGGTAAAAATTTCCTTTGCTTCAACCGATTGATGAAAGGCCTGCCGGCGCTCGGCGCTGATCAGACCCCCGGTAAAAATGGGGATAGTCAGCTGCAGCCCCACCACATGGCCGTCCTGCTTGGTTTCCGACGGGCTGATGTAATACGGGTTGGGGGGATCACGGATATCCCGCCCTCTAAATTCACTTTTTGACTGATCGTCAAAATAGGATATCGAGCCCGACAAAGTGGGGGCATGCTCGTATTTTTTCGAGTTGGCGTTTTCTTCGGCTGCATCCCGCTGGTATTTGGTGGCCTGCAGTGTGAAGTTATTCTGCAGGGCAAACTGAACCCAGTCTTCGCGGCTGAGGGGTTGGGGATCGACAATCGGGAAATCCGGCATCAGACCCGCCAGTTGTTCATACCGCTGGCCGGTGAGTACGGTTAAACCCTCAAAGGCGATATCCAGTGCACCGCGGATTTCCAGGGTGTTTACCTTGGCACTATCAAAGGCCGCCTGAGCTTCGTGGACATCGGTAATGGGCAGCAGGCCCACTTCGAAGCGTTCTGTGGTTTGTTCGAGTTGCCGCTGGATGGCTTTTTGTTCGGCCAGGGCCGTTTCCAGATTTTCTCTGGCCCGCAGAACCTCAAAATAGGCGTCGGCAGTGCGGAGGATCAGGAGCTGCTGATCGGCGGCAAACTGCAGCCGGGCCTGTTCGCTGAGCGCCTTGCCCTGCTGAAAGGTGAACCAGGCGGGCAGGTCGAAAATTGGCTGTGTCAGGCTGATGGAATAGCCCTTTGTATCCGTATCCGTATGACCCTCACGACCGAAGACAGCGCCCTGTCCCAGCACGGTGGTGTTTGCTCCGTCAGACTCCAGTTCTTCGTACTCGCCTCTTGCGGTAATTTGTGGCAGCAGGCCGGCACGGGCAATATTTTTTGACTCACTGCCCGCCCGGAATGCAGCCTGAGCGGCCCGCAATTGTGGGTCGTGTTCCACCGCCTGTTCATAAATCTGAGACAGCGTCTCGCCGACGGCAAAAGGGCTGATCAAAACCAGTGCCAGACAGCGTAGATATTTCAAAGGGTGCATCGGAAATCCTTCCATCAGGTGGCTTGTCAGCGCGAGAGTCTAGCAGATTTTGAACATTGGAACATGGCCCTGTCCTTGGAGCTGGGTTTCGAAATAGCCTGCGCAGCTGATGAGGTTTCAGGTATTGTGAATGCTGGGAGTGACATGAGTTTGAGTCAGGAAAATTTGCCGGTTGGCCGTTTTTTGATGAGAGGATGTGCTGGTGGCGTGCTGGCCGTCAAGAGCCGTTTATTGCCCCTGAAAGCATGACCCGCGAATGGGTATCGGTTACAGTGTAAAAAAAGGGGGTTGGCTATGTCCGAGGCGGATCGCTACACAGGGAAGGATGTCGAGGTGCTCGGCCGTGAACAGCTGTTTCGTGGCTTTTTCTCGATGATAAAACTGACCCTGCGCCATAAACTGTTCTCCGGCGACTGGTCAGAGCCCATTGTGCGGGAATTATTCGAGCGGGGCAGTTGCGTGGGTGTGCTGCTCTATGATCCACAACATGAACTATTGGCTCTGGCGGAGCAGTTTCGTGTGGGGGCGCTGGAGGGCGCCGAAAGCCCCTGGTTATATGAGGTGGTTGCCGGGATGGTTGAACCGGGTGAACAACTCGAAGAGGTGGCCAGACGCGAGACCCTTGAGGAGGCGGATCTGATTCCCGATCGGCTGCTGCCGATCTGCGATTACTGGGTCAGCCCTGGTAATACCAGCGAGCGCATGTATCTGTTCTGCGCACTGCTGGACTTGAGTGCAGCGGGTGGCATTTACGGGCTGGATCATGAGTCGGAGGATATTAAGCTCCATGTTATGTCGCGGGCCGAGGCTTTTGACCTACTTGATGAAGGCCAGTGCAATAATGCAGCAACAACAATCAGTTTGATGTGGTTGCGCATGAACTATCCACATATTGTGTGACGGGGTACGCCATTTCTGATGCCGGGGAACAAAGCCTCTAAAAATGTGACTGAGTACAGTGATTGCCAAGATGAAAGTACGCTACAAAGTAGACCTGATCGGGTATATGGCCGAATGTGATGCGAATTACATGCGGCTCATGAAGCTATTTCCCGGCATGACGGATGGTGGCGAGCGCAGAATCGGTCTGTGTCACGACGGTGAGCATGTATTGCGGTTGATTGCGCGCGAGCAGACCGCTTACACCACGCTGCTTGAACTGTCTCAGGGCGCCCGGGATGGTGGCAGAGATGGTTGGTTTAAACTGCCGATACTGAAGTTGCGTCTTTATCACGATGCCCGCGTTGCAGAGGTGTTGTCTTGGGAGGGTGTCCGGCAAATCAGGCCTCGTTACGATTATCCCAACCGGCAGATGTATCATCAGGATGAAAAGGCACAATGGAATCGTTTTTTGGGAGAGTGGTTATCCCATTGCCTGAAATATGGTTATCATCTGGAGCCGTTATTCGGCGAAACGCCATACGGATGCGACTGACTGGCTTGCCGTTGCCAGTGAGTATTAAAGGGGAGTCGAATCATCTTGCAGCACAGCACCCGGCACATTGCCCGAATACTGCAATTATCGGATAGCCATCTCGGGCCCGGTCGTGATTTCAAATTGGCGGGCATCAACACTTATCAGAGTCTTGGTCAGGTGCTGAAGGCCCTGCCCGACCAGGATGTGGCGCCTGAGCTGTTGGCGGTGACCGGGGATATTGCCGGTGACGGTGATGAAGCTGCATACCATTTATTCAATGAAGTCATGGCAGAACAACCCCGGTCTTTTGCCTGGCTGCCGGGCAATCACGACGACTTCCCGCTGATGCGCAAAGTACTCCGTCAGCCGTTCAGGCGAGTCGTCGAACTGGGTAACTGGGTGGCAATTTTTCTGGTCAGTGCCCAGGCGGATGAGGTGGGGGGGCACTTGTCTGAGACCGAATTGGCTGAGTTGGCAGACCTGCTGCATCGCTACCGCGATGAGTATGTCCTGTTGTTTATGCACCATATGCCGGTTGAAATCAGCTGCCGGTGGCTCGACAAACACCGGGTTGGCAACCATGGACAACTGGCTGAGCTGGTGGCCAGGTGTCCCGGGGTCAGGGCACTTTTTGCCGGCCATGTACACCAGGCATTTTCGATCTCCTGGCAGGGCGTGGGTGTGCACAGTGCTCCTTCGACCTGTTTTCAGTTTGCCCCGGGCAGTGATGGTTTCGAATTGTCCGAGCAGCCCCCGGGCTATCGCTGGATTGATCTCTACTCGGATGGCCGCCTGAAAACCGGTGAAGGTTTCGTTGCCGGTGTGGAGCAGCAGGTGGACCATCGCTGCAGTGGGTACTGATATTTTCTGATCGTTAGGGCAGTTGGGCATGACCGTCACAGTCTGTCACTGTCCATCGATAGCGTTATAATCCCTCCTCGATTGCTGCTGCAGGCTGTATTTCAATCATGCCCCTCGTCTACATTCATGGTTTCAACAGTTCGCCCGCCTCGCTCAAGGCGCGTCAGACGGCGGCCTGGTTGCAGAAAAACTGTCCGGAGGTCTCTTTTGTCTGCCCGGCGCTTGCCAGCGATCCGGCAAGGGCCATTGCTCAATTACAGCTGGAAGTGGAAAAAGCGGGTGGGCCGGTGGGGTTGGTGGGCAGCTCAATGGGTGGTTACTATGCTACCTGGCTGGCAGAAAAATATCGATTGAAGGCGGTGCTGATAAATCCCGCCGTAAAGCCTTATGACATGATGGTGGATTATCTGGGTGTCAATGCCAATTACCATACCGGCGAGCGCTATCATCTGGAGCAGTGCCATGTGAATGCCGTAAAAGACCTGGAGGTGCCGGTATTGCAGAATCTCGCCAATTACTGGGTACTGCTGCAAACCGGTGACGAGGTGCTGAACTACAGACTGGCCGAGTCCCGATACAACGGCTGCCGAATGACCATTGAGCAGGGTGGTGATCACAGCTTTCAACACTATGAGCGACATCTGCCTGCCATTATCGAATTTTTGGGGTTAGCAACCGGGGTTTCATGAATAAGTATACCGCTGAAGATATTGAAGTTCTCACAGGCCTTGATCCGGTCAGAAAGCGTCCGGGAATGTACACGGATACCACCCGCCCCAACCATCTTGCCCAGGAGGTTATCGACAACAGTGTCGACGAAGCCCTTGCCGGTCACGCCAGCAAGATCGACGTCACGCTCTACCGCGATGGCTCTCTCGCGGTGGCTGACAATGGCCGCGGCATGCCCGTGGATATGCATCCGGAACAGGGCTTGCCGGGGGTGGAAGTGATTCTTGCCACGCTGCACGCGGGAGGCAAATTTTCCAACAAAAATTATCAGTTCTCTGGCGGTCTGCACGGTGTCGGTGTTTCGGTGGTGAATGCATTATCCAGCAAGCTGGAAGTGACGATTCGCCGCGATGGCCAGGTTTATCGCATGGGTTTTGCCGGCGGTGACAAGGTTTCTGATCTGAAAGTGGTGGACAGTTGTGGCCAGCGCAATACCGGTACCGAGCTGCGCTTTTTACCGGATCCGAAATACTTTGATACGGTCAAGTACTCGGTTTCCCGCTTGCGGCATGTGCTGCGAGCCAAAGCGGTGCTCTGTGCTGGGCTGACGGTAAATTTTACCGACGAGAACAGCGGTCAAACCGAAAGCTGGTGTTACGAGGATGGCCTGGCCGATTATCTGCAGGGGACGACCACTGGCTGGGAGGTGCTGCCGATAACCCCCTTCACCGGCAGTTACGCGTCCGAGAGCGAGGCCGTGGACTGGGCGCTGCAGTGGCTGCCTGATGGCGGCGAGTTGACCCAGGAGAGCTACGTTAATCTGATACCCACCACGCAGGGTGGTACTCACGTCAATGGCTTGCGCACTGGCTTGCTGGAGGCTCTGCGGGAATTCTGTGAGTTTCGCAATCTGCTGCCGCGCGGCGTGAAGCTGGCGCCGGATGATATCTGGGACAAATGCTGTTTTGTCCTCTCCTCCAAACTGGCAGACCCACAATTTTCCGGCCAGACCAAAGAGCGCCTTTCCTCTCGCGAAGCGGCGGCATTTGTATCGGGCGTGGTGAAGGATGCGTTCAGTCTGTGGTTGAATCAGCACACGGAAGATGCCGAACAGCTTGCCGAACTCTGTATCAACAACGCCCAGCGGCGACTCAAGGATAGCAAGAAGGTGGCGCGCAAGCGCATTACGGCCGGGCCGGCGCTGCCGGGGAAGCTTGCAGACTGTTCCAGCGACAGCCCCGAGCTGTCGGAACTGTTTCTGGTGGAGGGCGACTCCGCCGGGGGGTCTGCCAAGCAGGCTCGCAACCGAGAGTTTCAGGCGATCATGCCGCTGCGGGGAAAAATTCTTAATACCTGGGAAGTGGACAGTCAGGAAATCCTCGCCTCTCAGGAGGTACACGATATCTCTGTGGCCCTGGGCATAGACCCGTCGAGTGAAGGGTTGGCGACGCTAAGGTACCACAAGATCTGTATTCTCGCCGATGCGGACTCCGACGGTTTGCACATTGCCACCTTATTGTGCGCCCTGTTTGTACGGCACTTCCGGCCACTGGTGGCGGCGGGGCACGTGTATGTGGCCATGCCGCCCCTGTATCGGGTCGATGTGGGCAAAGAGGTTTATTACGCGCTGGATGAAGGGGAAAAAAGAGGCCTGCTGGATCGCATTGAAGCGGAGAAGAAACGAGGGAAAGTCAATGTACAGCGATTCAAGGGGCTGGGTGAAATGAACCCCATCCAGTTGCGTGAGACCACCATGGATCCGGACACCCGCCGGCTCGTTCAACTGACCATTGAAGCCGGTGACGATACCAATAGCCTGCTGGACATGCTGTTGTCGAAGAAGCGGGCGTCAGACCGCAAGGCCTGGCTGGAGCTGAGCGGCAATCTGGCGGATGTCTAGGCCCTGGCCAATGAGTAAGTGCGCGGTATGATTCGACGGAATGTTTCCGGGGAGAAAATTCCATGAAAAAGCTACAGATGTTTCTCCGCTGGAGTCTGATCAGCGTTGCGCTGCTGGTAGTTGTGGTGCTTTCACTGCTGCCGTTTATGATTCGCTGGCAAGGCACTGTCTGGCTTGAGCAGCAAGGGCTGGATGCCGATATCGGTTATGTGGAAATCCGCCCGATGCTGGGCACGGTGCAAGTGAACAACGTCCACATCCAGTCTCCCGACGGTGAGCGATTGATACTCGACCAGCTGTTGTTCGATATTGCCTGGAACCCCCTCTTTGAAAACAGCCTGTACATTGAAGAGGTATCCATTGAAGGGTTGACGCTTGATCTGGCGATGACGCCTTCCGGTCTGCGTGTGGGCGGTATCCCATTGCCCACCGACGAGGCCGCGCCGGATACAGCGGGCCCGCCACTGTTTGAGCGATTGGCGCTGGATCAGTTTCAGCTTCGCGATCTGACATTTTGTTACCTCCCGATGAATGAGCGCGGTGAACAGCAGGCGAACCAGTGTGCCGGGCTGGATGCATTGCGGCTCAGTGACCTCACCATAGCATTGGGTGAGATGCCCTCACTGTCGCTGCCCGGCGTATCACTCCGTGGGCTGCGCTGGTTTGACCGGCTTGACCCCCTGCAACTGGCGGCGGTCGAGTCACTGTCCGTCACCGGTCTGAGCAGTCCCGATATGACTCGCTGGCAGTTGGAGACGGTCAATCTTCAGTCGCTGGCTCTGTTGCCGGGGGACACGCCTGCCGTGCAACTGAATGAGCTGGTGTTGACCGGTTTCAACCTTGCGGAAGATGTGGAACTGAATTCCGTATCGCTTGATGCCCTTGCTGTCGGGCTGGCACTCGACCAGACCAATGGTCTGACATTTGCGCCGGCACTGCTGAAACGCGTGGGCCAGCTCTCGTCCGAGACTGCTTCCCAGGGGGCTGTCGATGCGAGTGGCGAGGCAGACGACAGGCAGATCAAGCTGAAGCAGTTTGCCCTGCGGCAACTCGACATTGCGGCTGACCGACCACTATTGTCTGCCGGCAAACTGCGGTTCAGCGATATGCGGTTGGCAGGTGCAGCGGTGGCGGTGGATACCCTGGCCCTCGGCCATCTCAACCTGCTCCCCGGTGCAGAGGAGGCACTGGCGTTGGACAGTCTTGAGGTGCGGGGGCTTGATGTGAACCGGGATGTCGCTATCGCCGGACTGACGCTGGGCGACCTTCAGGTGCGCCTGGAGACCGGCCCGCAGGGCGCACTGGCATTTGCACCAACGCTGATCAATCAGCTTGCGCTGACGCCGGAAAAAAATGATGGTGTCGCGGAGGGTGTTGAACCGCCAGCGGAGGAACCCGTTGCCATGGGTTTTGAGATGGGTGATCTGCAACTGGGATCGCTGGCCGTTTTCGCCGATCGTGAGTTACTGTCGCTCGATGCGCTCGGTTTGCAACAGTTGAAACTTGCCAGCGATCAGGTCGAGCTGGCCCGGCTGGAGGTGTCCACGGTGGATTTTCTTGCGCCCGCCCCGGGTACCGCCAAGGTGAGTCACTATGTGCAAATCCCCCGGTTATCCCTGGACAACCTAGCAAAAAATTCCGGTACGCTCAGTCTCGGGAAACTCCAGATAGGCGATCCCGAGATCTTTGTGCACCGCAATGCCGATGGCATGCTGTCGATGTTCAGCGAGCTCGCCGTTTTGCTGGGGCAGGATGACGAGCCGGCTGCGGGTGGGTCAGAGGATTCGCAACCCGCCACAGAAAACGCGCCGCCGTTAAAGCTGCAACTGGCGTCTCTGACGATTGGCGAGCAGGGCCGGTTGCACGTATTGGACGAAAGTGTGTCGCCGCCGCTGGATCAACACTTTACTGACGTTGATGTAAGGGTCAGCCATCTTGGCGGTGACAGACCTGATACCTCTGCTGATGTGAATCTGAATATGGCTCTGAATCAGTTTGGTGCGCTGTCCCTGGCAGGCCAGATTGCCCCCTTTGGCGACACCATAAGCACAGATCTCGAAGGGGAGATCAAAGGCATTGATGTGCGCGACATTTCCGGTTACGCAAAAAAATTCAGCGGTTATCACCTCGACCAGGGGCTGGTAGATGTCGACATGAGTGTCGATATTCTTGAAGATACCATTGATGCGGTGGTCACCACCCGCTTCCACAAGCTGCAGGTATCACCGGTGAGCAAAGCCGACCTTGAAGCGGGTGCCGCTGAGCTGGGCGTACCACTGGAGTTCGCCCTGTCATTGTTGCGCGATAAAAATGGCATGATCGAATTGAAGCTGCCGATTAGCGGCAATATCAATTCGCCGACTTTTTCCATCAGGCATATTGTCAACAAGGTCATGTTCAAGGTGATTAAAGAGACGGTGATCAATTATTACCTGCCTTTTGGGCTGGTGGTGAAGACGTTGGTTGGCGACAGCCTGGCCGGGATGGGGTTTGAGCCGGTGGTCTTTGCGCCGGGTACGGCGGCATTGGATGATGCCGGCGAGGCTAATCTCAACCGTCTCTCGGACATGCTGCAAAAACGCCAGCAGCTGCAATTGGTGTTCTGTGCGCCCGCTACCCTGCAGGACTGGGCCGCGCAATTTTCACCGGATGAGCTGGCAAGTCCGCAGTCATCAGAGGAAAATCCCCCGCCTCCCGACATCACGGCAGAGCAATCTGCCGGTTTGGCCGCGCTGGCCAATCAGCGCACCGCAGCCGCCAAGCAGTACCTGATTGATCGGGGTATTGATCAGGGGCAGATGGTCCTCTGTACTGGAAAACTTGATCAGACCAGTACCCTGCGCCCGGAGATGTCCATTACCGTTGGCCAGTAATCCATAACCGCAAACCCGTTGTCACCGCACGAGCAGTAAAATTTATGACAGAGACCACCATCATTAATCCGGCGATTGAACAGATACCGCTGCGCAGCTATACCGAAAAAGCCTACCTTGATTACTCCATGTATGTGATTCTCGATCGGGCATTGCCGCATATCGGTGATGGCCTGAAGCCGGTTCAGCGGCGAATCATTTATGCCATGAGTGAGCTGGGGCTCAAATCCACGGCCAAGCACAAGAAATCCGCCCGCACCGTGGGTGACGTCATCGGTAAATTCCATCCCCACGGGGACAGCGCGGCCTATGAGGCGATGGTATTGATGGCGCAGCCGTTCTCCTACCGCTATCCCCTGGTGGACGGCCAGGGTAACTGGGGTTCATCCGATGACCCAAAATCCTTTGCTGCAATGCGTTATACGGAATCGAAGCTGGCGCATTTTGCCGAGCTGCTGTTGTCGGAGTTGGCTCAGGGTACGGTTGACTGGAAAGCCAATTTTGACGGTACCCTCGATGAGCCCATCACACTGCCGGCACGCGCCCCCCATGTGTTATTGAATGGTACGACCGGTATTGCTGTGGGCATGGCTACAGACATTCCACCGCACAACCTGCGGGAGTTAATCAGTGCCTGCGTACATTTACTGGATCAGCCAGGCGCTACCACGGCGGAATTGTGTGAGCATATACAGGGACCGGATTATCCCACCGAAGCGGAAGTGATTACGCCCCGGGAGGATATCCTGAAAACCTATGAGACCGGCCGGGGCAGCCTGAAAATGCGCGCTGTCTGGCAGTCGGAACAGGGCGATATTATCGTCACCGGCCTGCCTTTTCAGGTATCTGGCGCCCGGGTTCTGGAACAGATTGCCGCCCAGATGCAGGCCAAAAAGTTACCGATGGTTGCGGATTTGCGCGATGAGTCCGATCACGAGAATCCGACCAGGCTGGTGATTGTACCCCGCTCCAACCGGGTTGATCTGGACGGGTTGATGCAGCATTTGTTTGCCACCACGGACCTGGAAAAGAACTATCGGGTTAACCTCAATATGATCGGAGTGGACGGTCGCCCCGAAGTGAAGCCCCTCAATAAAATTCTTACCGAGTGGCTCGCCTACCGCATGGATACCGTGCGCCGTCGGTTGCAGTTCCGGCTGGACAAGGTGGACCACCGGCTGCACCTGCTGGAAGGCCTGTTGATCGCCTTTCTGAATATCGATGAAGTGATTCACATTATTCGCAGTGAGGATGAGCCAAAACCGGTATTGATCCAGCGTTTTAGTCTCAGTGATATCCAGGCAGAGTACATTCTCGATACCAAGCTGCGTCAGTTGGCCCGATTGGAGGAGGTTCGCATACGTGCCGAGCAGGAAGCGCTGGCGGCGGAAAAACTCGAGCTGGAAAAAATTCTCGGTTCTGCAAAGCGTCTCAAGACCCTGGTGCGCAATGAACTGCTGGTCGTGGCCGATGAATTCGGTGATGAACGCCGTTCACCACTGACCCGCCGCGAAGAAGCCAAGGCATTTTCTGAAACCGAACTGCTGGTGTCCGAACCGGTCACGGTGGTGTTATCGGAAAAAGGCTGGATACGCGCTGCCAAAGGCCATGAGGTCGATGGTGCATCACTCAGCTATAAATCCGGCGATCGCTTTCTCTGTGCGGCCAGGGGGCGCAGTAATCAGTCAGTGGTTTTACTGGATTCCACCGGTCGAACCTATTCGCTGGCGGTCCACAACCTGCCCTCGGCGAGGGGGCAGGGTGAGCCCGTCACCGGTCGCCTTAATCCCCCTTCCGGCGCCGGTTTTGTGAGCGTGATAATGGGCGATGATTCGCAACAGGTACTGATGGCCACTGATGCCGGTTACGGTTTTATGGCCAATCTGGCAGACCTGCACAGTAAAAACCGGGCGGGTAAAACGACCCTGACGATTCCCAAGGGTGGTCGGGTCATCAAGCCGGTGGCGATTTCTGACCGTGAAAACAGTCTGGTGGTGGCTGTCAGCAACGAAGGCCGTATGTTGGCGTTTCCACTGGCAGAGCTCCCCCGTTTGGCGCGAGGCAAGGGAAACAAGATCCTCAGTATACCCTCCTCCCGAGTTCAGTCCCGGGAAGAGTTTATGGTGGCGGTGGCGGTCGTGACCCCGGCGCAGCAATTGCTGGTGTTCTCGGGTAAACGTCATCTGAACATCAGGGCCAGCGATCTTGAGCATTATCGCGGAGAGCGCGGCCGCCGTGGCAATAAACTGCCCCGGGGCTTCCAGAAAGTGGACAGGGTGGAGGTGGCCGGTAATGATTAACGCCGGTTTGGTCGCGTTGCTCACTTTGCTGTTTACCGGCTGAGTGATTTTCACTATATTTGAAGTGGTTAGAGCGGGGCTGCTGCCCACCGTATAAATCTCGTCCAGAGGATGAACAGATGGATAATAATAAGGTGTTGCTGGTTATTGCGTCGCTGTTACTGCCACCACTGGCCGTGTTCCTGAAAAAGGGAGCCGGTAAGGATCTGGTGATCAATATTGTGCTCTGCCTGTGCTTCTGGGTGCCGGGTATCCTGCATGCGCTTTGGGTGACGTTGGCCTGAACCGAAGATTGGCAGGGGGGTGACAGGAAGTTCGCATGGCATTCAGTCAATACAAGGTGATGGCAATCAGCGAGGGCGCCCTGGGAACGATTTTTCTCGGTGCCTCCGGCTTTCCCCTGAAAAAAATGGAAACGGTCCTCAACGAGCAGGCGGCTGAGGGCTGGCAGTTGGTTTTCCAGGTGGTGGAAAGCCGTCGTCTCTGGTTGTTCTGGGCACGTGAAACCGTCATCGTTACCCTGGGCAAATAACCGGTGGCTCTCCGCGACGAACAATGCCGGGAGGACCGGCTTCGCAACCGAATTGCGGAACTTCCCGCAGAGCAGCGCAGGGTTTTTCACGGGCGCATGGCGAGGCGTCTCAAAGATCCGGACAGCTATGCGGTGCTGAACTATTTGTTTATCGCCGGGTTGCATCATTTTTACCTCAGGCGCTGGTTTCGCGGTGCAGTCAATCTGGCTGTTTTTCTGGTCGGTCTGGCTTGCCTGCTCACTGGTCAATGGCGCTGGGGGCTTGGCTTGTTACTTTTGATTACGTTGATTGAATTGCCAGCGCTGTTCTGTTCTCAGCGCATTGTATTGCGATATAACAACGACCTGGCTGAATCGCAGTTAGCGGAGACTGGTCACAGTCAGAACTGATTTTTTACTTAATGGAGCGTGTGATGGAAACGATAGGAAATGCCATTATTTTTTATGGCCTGAAGGTTGTTATGGCAGCCGTTATCTTTTTTGTGGGTAAATTTCTGGCTGGCTGGCTGAGGGGCCTGGTAGCCGGTTTGATGAAAAAGAAAGACATGGATGTGGCGATTCAGCAGTTTGTCTCTACGCTGGTTTACTACGCACTTTTGACCTTTGTCTGTATTGCAGCACTGGGTCAGCTGGGTATACACACGGCCTCCCTGGTGGCCGTGGTGGGTGCCGCCGGTCTCGCCGTTGGCCTGGCTTTACAGGGCTCGCTGGCCAATTTTGCCGCCGGTGTACTGATTCTGATTTTTCGTCCCTTTCGTGTTGGAGACTATGTTGAAGTGGCCGGTGTCGGTGGTACGGTGTCGAAAATACTGGTATTTACTACCGAGCTGAACACCCCGGACAACAAGCGGATTGTGATTCCCAATGGCCAGGTGATGAGCGGCACCATTACCAACTACTCCACCCACGATACCCGCCGGGTCGACCTGGTTATCGGTATCAGTTACGGCGATGACATCGACAAGGCCAAGGCGGTGCTGCGTGAAGTGGTCGAAGCGGATGAGCGTGTGCTGGCAGATCCGGCGCCGAATATCGCGGTTACCCAGCTGGCGGACAGCAGTGTCAATCTGATAGTCCGGCCCTGGGTTGCCACGGGTGATTACTGGGGGGTCTACTGGGATCTCACAGAAGCCATCAAGAAACGCTTTGATAAGGAAGAGATTTCCATTCCCTTCCCGCAGCGCGATGTGCACTTGTACCCGGCGGCCGAAAACGCTTGAAGGTCAATGCTCAAGGCCCCTGTGAAGGGGCCTTTTTTGTTCTATAAATAGAGAGGCATATATGGGTATTCTTTCCTGGATCGTACTTGGCCTAGTGGCTGGAATTCTTGCCAAATGGATCATGCCGGGCAGGGATGGTGGTGGGTTTATTCTCACGGTGCTGTTGGGTATTGCCGGCGCTTTTGTCGGTGGCTGGATTGGTTCGCTACTGGGCTTTGGTGGTGCGGGTGGTTTCAGTTTAGCCAGTATTGCTACGGCCACGGTGGGCGCCATTCTGATCTTGTTGCTTTACCGGCAGTTGAGAAAATAGTGAATTCCGACACTTGTAGTGATTGACTGCTCCTCTTTCAATTTTTGCAAGCCCCGGCCCCCAAAAACGCAGCTTTTACCAAGCTGCGTTTTTTTAACGTATCAAATTGGTTGAATAATTGAGGGGTTAGGAGCGTGTTACCGGGCGCGATCAAAGCGTCGTTTGCGACGGTAGGGAAATACATCGACAATTTTGCCGTTGCGAATTTGTTCCTGCAGCCCCCACCAGAATTCCACATCATAGATATCGCTGTGCAGCGCTTGAAAGGCTTCCCGGGCAACGGGATTGCCGGAGAAGAATAACCGGAATTCCTCTGGAAAAATATCGTTGGTGCCCACGGTATACCAGGGGGTGGCAGACATCTCCTCCTCGTCAGTCTTCGGTTGAGGGATGCGCCTGAAGTGACACTCGGTCAATGGGCAGATTTCATCGTAATCGTAAAACACCACCCGGTTGTGGCGGGTGACCCCGAAATTTTTCAGCAGCATGTCACCCGGAAAAATATTTGCCGCCGCCAGTTGTTTGATGGCGTTGCCGTATTCTTCGATGATGTTACAGGTTTGTTGTTCATCAGCCCGCTGCAGGTAGATGTTGAGCGGTGTCATGCGGCGCTCGGTGTAGAGGTGCTTGATGATCAGCCGGTCTCCCTCGAAGGTCAGCAGGGAGGGTGCGACTTTCTGTAACTCGGCGAGCAGTTCGTCGGAGAAGCGATCCACCGGAAATGAAAAATTGGCAAACTCCTGGGTATCGGCCATCCGCCCGATACGGTCGTGCCGGGAGACCATGTTGTACTTTTCCCGCACGATTTCGTGGGTGACCTCCTTGGGTGGATCGAAGCGATCCTTGATGATTTTAAAGACGATATCGTAGGACGGCAGCGTGAATACCGACATCACCATCCCCTTGATGCCCGGTGCAATGACAAACTGATCCTGAGAGTTCCTCAGGTGACTGACAAATTCCCGGTAAAATTCTGTCTTGGCGTGTTTGGGAAAACCGATGGACGTGTAGATTTCGTTGTCGCCCTTGTGGGGCATCAATTGCTTTAAAAAATGCAGATAGAGGTAGGGCAGTGGGGCATCCACCATGAAGTGGGTTCGGGTAAAACTGAACACCACGCTCATCTCTTCCTTGTTGAAAATGGCTGTATCAATAAACAGGCCGCCTTTTTCATTGTTCAGTACGGGCAGCACCAGTGGAAAAAGCCGGTCGCCGTCGATGATGCGACCGACGATATAGGCCGCCTTGCTGCGATAAAACACCGAGTCAAGCGTATCAAATTTCAGTGCCGAAACCGGATTCTTCAGGTGGGGCAGTAGCTGCTCGTTAAATTCCTGCACGATGAAGTTCACATCCCTGGTGAGGTTTTCCGGTGGCGTAGAGAACTCTGCATCCAGCAGAATCTGCTCAAACACGGCGGCGATATCGTCAATACCCTCATAGCGCACGTAAATGCTGTATTCCGCTTCCGGTATCGACGCCATTTGTGAAGACAGTACGTAGATCAGATCATCGTCAATCTTGTCGTGATCATTGATGCAGCCAAATACGGAATTGAAAAAAGTCTCGGCAATTTCGTAATTGGGGAAGTTGAAAACCAGTTGGGTATAGACAGCCTTTGCCTGGCGCCATAATTCCAGATCGGTAATATCCTTATTGGTCACCGTGGCGAGCAGCTCCGATACCTGGCGCACTTTGGTCTTGTAGAGTTCCAGTCGGTCCACGTTGGCGCTCTGCACTGCATGCCAGTCGGCTTTTTCAAAGCGCGCCTTGGCGCCGAGAGTCATATTCAGGTAATCGGCAAAATAGCTGCGGAAGCCATTGAGGATGGTTTTCGACATCCGCCGCGCAGTGCTGTTACGAAAAAACCGGGGGTCCGGAGCGGTCATGGAATCAGTCCAGCTGGGTTATTCATCGAGCTTTAAATCAGCTTTCAGTTCTGCCAGTCGTTGCCGCGACACTTCGCGACTCAACGGCGGTTTCTCCGTTGCTTCCCCTGCGGGATCCGGTAAGGCCAACTGCCGACCCTTGCCAAGTTCGCGACATAGCCGCCGATAATGATCGAGAAACAGGGGGTAGCTGACCGTCTCTGCCTCATGGGCCAACAGGTACCAGCCAGTGGCCAGTCCGGCGTGATAGACCACCGGGTGAGACCAGTGATGAGCCGCTTTTGGAGAGGGCGCATTGCAGGCTTCGAGATACGCACTGCGCGGCGAGGGCAGCCCCGCCGGGTTCTGACAGGCCTCACAACATTGCAGCATGCGATTCAGCGTGGGCAGATAGTCGGATGTTTCGATCACCCGTTTGGCGCCCAGCAGAATCTGATCCCGATCGAAGTGTGCCAATGCGTCCAGCCACAGGCGTTTTGCCTGATTGAGCAGATCGGTATCGGAGTAGGCACTGTAGAACTGGTTGTGAAAGTTCAGCCGAAACAGGGCGAACACCTGATTGATGGTGTCTACCAGATGTTCCGGCAGGGGTTCTGGGCGCTCAGGGGGTCGCCCAGCTGCGGTCACTGAGTTCGTCGACGAGGGTGCGACTCCGCGTACTGCCTGGTCGATCAGATCGTTGTTGTTTTCCATCGCTTGAGTCCTGGGTATGTGTTTGGTGACGCGACCATTCCCGTTTTACCTGCTGCAGGAACTTGGTGTTCCAGGAGCCATAGAGCTGGCCGCTATCTCGCCAGTACAAAACAAATTCCGGTACCAGGCGTTTGGCAAAATCGCGTGGGATATTCGCCAACGTCAGCACCTCAAAAAGCTCTTCCCTGGGCTGCCAGTCCGCCGCCAGTGGGCGGGGCATGGTGTCCTGCTCCATCGTGTGTGTGAATCTGGCCCATTGGCGTTTCACATGCATGATAAAGCGGCTGTTCCAGGTGCTGGAGGATTCGCCCCGCTCCAGCCAGTAGAGGACAAACTCGGGGATGGCGTCCTCGACAAAATTACGGTTGATGGCCGCCTGTTGGGTAAGAATATCCATGGCATCCTGTGAGGGTTGCCAGTCCCGGCTCATAAGCGTGTCCTGACCGCGCTTGGCCGTTTCCGTCTGCTGTGCCCGCCAGAGACGCAGTACATGCTTGATAAATTTTGAGCCCCAGCTGTAGCGCGGCTCGCCACGCTCCGTCCAGTAAGTAATGAACTCCGGCAACTGGTCGGCAATGAACGCCGCTGGAATGTTGTACTGGGCCAGTTGTTGCAGAACGTCATTTTCCGGTCGCCAGTCAGGGGGTATGGGCCGGGTACTTTGGTGTGCCGGGGTTGCCGGAAGTGTGGCGGGAAATTCGCCGTGCTTCGTTGTATTGGTATTGCCGGCACACTGCTCATTAAAGGCAAAGCGCAATAGATTGCCCTCGGTCAGGGGGGGCGATGCTACCAGCAGAATGCCCTTGTCCCGAAGATTGCCGACGACTCGTTGCAGGTCAGCGAGACACCAAAAGGGGGTAAATTTCTGCAGTTGCCCGCTATCGATATTGAGCCACTCGTAGTCGCCCTGCCGTTCGGGCTTGCCATGACACATCAGCTCATTGAGTAATTGCAGTAAAACTGTCTCCTCCAGGCCAATGGTAGCGGCCAGGGAGGGAGAAATAATGAGCGGTTTTTCCGGGAGCAGTGACATGCTGACACTCTATCAGAAAGCGGTGGGCAAGTTTATCGGTCGCATTCGCTCAGAGGTGGTTTTCTATGTGGTTGCCGCATCGTTACAATAGCGCTTCAAAAAAAACAACAAACAGCAAGGTGGCAATGGAATGGTTCCGAAGCAGGTCAGTTTGGTAGGAAGGCGACCAGCAAGCTGGCTTTGTTGTGTCCTGTTGTCGCTCAAATGGCTGCCGGTATTGGCCGCTTCGGTCGAGGGTTATACTGAGGATGATCTGATCGCAGACATTCCGGTGGCTTTGTCTGTCACACGACTGCCCCAGTCAGTGACCGATACCTCCATGGCCGTTTCGGTTGTTGACCGATCCATGATTGAAGCGTCCGGATTTATCGAAATTCCCGATTTGCTGCGCCTTGTGCCGGGCTTTCAGGTCGGACTCAGCTGGCGTGATCACCATGCATCGGTGACCTATCACGGTCAGTCCGACGGTCTCTCGCGGCGTATGCAGGTTTTGCTCGACGGTCGTGTGGTGGTGGGATCACTGTTTGGGCTGGTGGATTGGGATCGGCTGGGAATCACTGTCGATGACATTGAGCGGATAGAGGTGGTTCGCGGTCCGGCGGGTGTTTCCTTCGGCTCCAATGCTTTCGTTGGCGTCATCAATATTGTGACCCAGAAACCCTACCACAATCCCGGCTGGCGGTTCAGCGCAACGACAGGCAGCCGCGACACCAGTCTGCTTGCCGCACGCTATGCCCATAGCGGTGATCAATTGGATTACCGGGCTTCCCTCAGTTACTTCAACACCGATGGCTTCCGCGGTGTCAATGACGAGTCGATCGCTCGTTCCGGTCGCTTTCAGGGGACTTTTCAGGCGACGCCTGAAACTTCCCTGGATTTTCAACTGGGTTACGCCGAGGGCCCCTGGGGTCGTGGCGGCAATGGTGTCTCTGTGGATCCTGTCGGCACCAAGGAAGCCAGCGAGCAATATGGCAGCCTCCGTCTGACCCGCACCACGGACCCTGGCAGTGCCTGGTATCTGCAGTTCGGCTTCAGCTCCGGTGAAGAAAACGATAAATTTTCTGCCGGGCTACTGTCGGACTTACTGGGGGTCGATCCCGCCGATATTGGTGGGGTGATCCCCGGTCAACAGGAACAGGAGGTGATTGGTCGCACCTTTGACTATCAGGTCAACCGGCGCGATATCGAGTTTCAGCAACTGTTAAATGGACAGCGCTACCGGATTGCCTGGGGCCTGGGTTATCGCAAGGATATGGTCAATAGCCTGGAAATCGTCGGCCAAAAAGAGTGGCAGGCCATGGAGACCTATCGGGCGCAGGGTAATATCGAGTACCGGTTGACTGATCAACTGTTGTTGAACGCCGGTGCCATATACGAAAAGAACAACATCAATCCCGGTGAGCTGTCCTGGCGGTTGGGCCTGAACTTCACCCCGATTGAGGGACATATGTTCCGGGTCTCGGTTGCGGAGAGCTGGCGGCAACCATTTCTGGTGGAGAATTTTCACAATATTGCCGTGCGGCTGAACGACGGTACCGAGATCGAAACTGTTCAGATAGCACCGGAGCCGATCGATGCAGAACGGCTGCGCAGTTACGAATTGGGTTATATCGGCAATTGGCTGGATGAGCGGTTGACCGCCGAGGTGAAATTCTACCGCGAAGAGTTTGAAGACGAGATTGAATTTGTCTGGGATCCCGCTTACCCGGAGGTGGCATCAATTTTTAATCAGGGCGCAATCCTAGACATCAATGGCGGCAGTACCGATATCGACGGGTTTGAAACTGGTGCGCGCTGGCTGGCATCCGATCGCACTCGCTTCTGGTTGTCCTATGCTTACGCCGACGCTGATCAGTCCAGTTTGCCGATGGCCTTTCGCAGCCTCTATCAAACGTCAGCGACACCACGCCATACCGCCAGTCTGTTGATGTCCCATGATTTCGGTCGCCACTGGCAGGTGAGTGCCGGTTATTACTATCTCGACGATATGGTCTGGATTCTGTGGGGCTCCGAAACCGATGCCTATCGACGGCTTGATGTGCGGATTGCCCGCCAGTTCCCGCTGCGCAATGCTGACCTGAAGCTGGAATTGATCGGTCAGAACCTCGGTGGCGATTACGTCGAGTTCAAGCAGGCCAACCGTTTTGAAACGCGGACATTTTTGCGTGCCACACTGCAGTTTCACTGATATCCCCACGGTCAAACCCCCTGATCGGGGGGTATCACATGGTAGACTGAAAAGCATTTTCGGGAGATTGTTACTTGGCCAGAAAGAAAACCACCGCCTATGTTTGTAACGACTGTGGTGCGGATTACACCAAATGGCAGGGGCAGTGCCCCGACTGCGGTGCATGGAATACGTTGACTGAAGTGCGTCTCGGCGCTGTTGTCACCTCGGGTAGCCGCAGTGGCGGTGGCTTTGCCGGGGCTGCCGACGGTGTGGTGAACACGCTGGCGGAAATCGATCTGGCCGATATTCCCCGTATCAGCGCGGGTAGTCAGGAGCTGGATCTGGTGCTGGGTGGTGGGCTGGTGCCCGGATCCTGCATTCTGGTGGGTGGCGAGCCGGGCGCGGGCAAAAGCACCTTGCTGCTGCAAACCCTCTGCAAACTGGCGGAGAGTCAGGTGGCGCTCTATGTCACCGGTGAAGAATCCCCGCAACAGGTCGCCATGCGGGCCCATCGCCTGGGTCTGCCGGTCAACCGGTTGCAGATCATGGCGGAAACCTCCGTGGAAACGGTCTGTGCCACTGCCGCGCGAGTGCAACCGAAGATCCTGGTGGTTGATTCCATTCAAGTCATGCAGCTTGAAGAAATCTCCTCGGCCCCCGGCAGCGTTTCGCAGGTGCGGGAATGTGCCGCGATGCTGGTTCGCTACGCGAAACAGACGGGCACAGTGCTGTTGCTGGTGGGTCATGTCACCAAGGATGGCAGTCTGGCCGGTCCCAAGGTATTGGAACACATGATCGATTGCTCGCTGATGTTAGAGGGGACCAGCGACAGTCATTTTCGCACCCTGCGCAGTCACAAAAATCGTTTCGGTGCGGTCAATGAGTTGGGCGTGTTTGCCATGACCGACAAGGGGCTGCGCGAAGTGGCAAACCCGTCTGCCATCTTTTTACAACGGGGTGATGAGGTGGCTTCCGGCAGCGTGGTCATTGTGGTCTGGGAGGGCACCCGGCCCCTGTTGGTGGAGCTGCAGGCGCTGGTGGATGACAGTCACCTGAGCAATCCGAGGCGCGTGACCGTGGGGCTGGAGCACAATCGCCTGGCGATGCTGCTGGCGGTGTTGCACCGTCACGGCGGAATCATGGTCGGTGATCAGGACGTCTTTGTGAATGTGGTGGGTGGTGTCAAGGTATTGGAGACCAGTGCCGATCTGGCGCTGATCCTGGCGGTTATTTCCAGCTTCCGCGACCATCCGCTGCCCCGCGATCTGGTGGTCTTCGGTGAGGTGGGGCTGTCCGGTGAGATCAGGCCGGTGCAAAACGGTCAGGAACGACTGCGAGAGGCCGCCAAACACGGCTTCACGCGAGCGATTATTCCCTTTGGCAATGCCCCTCGCCAGCCGATTAGGGGGATGGAGGTGATACCGGTGCGCAAGCTGACCGATGCGCTGGATGCCCTTGGCTAATGCCTCCCTGCCCGCGTCTCTCATGCAAAACCCAAATTGACTTTGCCCGGCTCCGGGCGTAAATTCCTCCACCTTGCTTAGGCAACAGGTTCTCGACGCAGCGTTCAGTGCGTCGAGTGAAACGGGAAGTCGGTGCGCTACATGACGCCAGTCAAAGGCAAACCCGACACTGCCCCCGCAACGGTAATTGAGTGAACCCGCAGTACGGGTTCAAAAGCCAGATCACACAGCCACTGTGCATATGCATGGGAAGGCGATCTGGCAGGGGAAACCGCTCATGAGTCCGGAGACCGGCCTGTCGCTACGCAAACGAACCACGGGGTGTGGTTGCGTTGGTGTCGACAGTTTTTCTGTTCCATCGCCAATGATAACTCCGTGGACTGATCTCACTCAGCACGCGTTCGGGGTCGAACGCCGGAGACCTGTCAATGAAAAAACGTCCCTCCGCCAGTTGCCTGGCACTCCTTGTCATTTCCTGTGCCAGCGCTCAGGCCACAGAAACAGCAATTGACGCTGAAACCGGTAAGAATAATCTTCAGGAGGTCGTGGTCACCGCGTCTCTGGCACCGGTTCAGTTGCAGCAGACCGGTAACGCCATTCATGTTATTTCCGCCCGGGATATCGAAACCAGTGGCGCCGCTGTAGTCAGTGACCTGTTGCGCGATGTGCCCGGTGTCGCCATCAACCGAAGCGGCCCGCTCGGTTCCACGACCCAGTTGAGAATGCGTGGTGCCGAAGGCAACCATGTGCTGGTGTTGGTGGATGGCGTAGAAGTGAACGATGGTGGCCAGGCCGACGAATTTAACTGGGCTCATATGTCCACCGCCGGAATCGAGCGGATCGAAGTGGTGCGCGGTGCACAGAGCGCCCTTTGGGGCAGCGATGCGGTGGCGGGGGTGATCAATATTATTACCCGCCAGACGGAGGAGCCCTTTCAGGCACAGGTCTTCTCCGAGGGCGGTAGCCACGGCATCAATCATACCGGCTTTACGCTCGGGGCCAGTGTCGGAACGGCCCACTTCAATCTCAGTGGATCACACCTGTCATCCGACGGCGACAACATTTCCCGTTCCGGCAGTGAAGATGACGGTTATCGCAACAGCACCCTTAATCTTAATGCCGGCTGGCGACCGCTGGACAACCTGGGACTGTCCCTGACGGCCCGCCAGACAGAGGGCGAAAATGAATTTGATGGCATTGATGACCTGATCACCGGTTTGCCGGAGGACGGCGATCTTGAGTCGGATTTCCGTCAGCGTTTTATACGCGCCCAGGCGGATTTGTCCCTGCTGGATGATCGCTGGCAGCATCGGGTCGCTCTGGCGGTCAGCCGCCACAACAATGAAAACTATACCGATGGCGAGAGCACTGGCTCGAACGCCACGCGAAAAAAACAGTACAGCTATATCACCAGTTTCAGTTGGGATGAGCAGGCCCAGCGCCTGTCGCTGCTGCTGGAACGGGAAACCGAGGATTTCCGCCAGCGAGGCCCGATTCTCTTTGGCGACCCGAATCAGAACCAGAGCCGCGAAACCGACAGTGTGGCACTGGAGTACCGGGTGGTGCTGTGGGATGACCTGACCCTGGGTGCCAGTGTGCGTCACGATGACAACAGCGAGTTTCAGAATGCCTACACGCGGCGCTTTGATGCCAGTTACCGCATCCCCGAATCGGCCACGCGTTTGCGTGCCAGCTGGGGCACAGCGGTGAAAAATCCCACCTTTTCAGAGCGCTTTGGCTTCTATACCAACTTTATCGGCAACCCCGATCTGCGTCCGGAAAAATCCACCAGTTGGGACATGGGTGTCGATCAGTCGCTGTTTGATGGCCGCTTGATGCTCGGCCTGACCTATTTTCGTGCCCGCCTGGAAAATGAAATCAACGGGTTTGTCTATGATCCGGTTGCCTTTGCCTTCACCGCAGAAAATGTCGATGGTAACAGCGACCGGCAGGGTGTGGAGCTGACCTTTGATGCCAGCCTGACACAGACCCTGTCCCTCAAGGGCAGTTATACCTACACGGATGCCACCGAACCTAACAGTGGCGGCCGGGATGTGGATGAATTGCGCCGCCCGCGCCATCTCGGTAGCACCACGCTGAACTGGCAGGTGGCCGAGCGCCTCAATATTGTCCTCAATGCCCAGTACAATGGCCACCAGGATGACCAGTATTTCCCGCCTTGGCCGCAGCCTTCGGCGCGTGTTGAGCTGGATGACTATACACTGGTGAATCTGAGTGCCCAGTATCAGGCGAGCAAATCACTGACCGTTTATACCCGGCTGGAAAATCTGTTGGATGAGGATTATGAGGAAGTTTTTGGCTATGAGTCGCTCGGTTTTGGCGCCATGGTCGGTGTTCGCTACAGTTTCAACCAATAAGTCACCGGATCAGGAGGGCAGGTTGTCGTGACCGATTTGAGCAGACCCGGCAAAACCCGGGTGTTGTTGTCTTGGAGCAGCGGCAAGGATTCCGCCTGGACACTTTATCAGTTGCAGCGGGATCCCACCGTGGAGGTTGTCGGGTTGTTGACCACCTACAATCAGGCATTTGCCCGCTCGGCCATCCACGGTGTTCGCTTGACCCTGGTGCGCGCCCAGGCGCAGGCTGCCGGGTTGCCGCTGGTTGAAATTCCTCTGCCGTGGCCGTGCAGCAACGAACAGTATGAGCAGGCCATGCGTGCCGGGCTGGATGAAGCCATGCAGCGATTCGTACCGGATGCGATTGCCTTCGGCGATCTGTTTCTGGAGGACATTCGCGCCTACCGCGAAAGCCGTATGGCGCAGACCGGACTCGACGTGCTGTTTCCAATCTGGGGCACGCCGACGGATCAGTTGGCCCTGACCATGATCAGCGGCGGCCTGCAGGCCGCTGTCACCTGCCTAGATCCCGCCAGGATGCCCCAGTCACTGGCGGGCGCCGCGTTCGATCTGGATTTTCTGGCGAAGTTACCGGCAACGGTTGATCCCTGTGGGGAGAATGGTGAATTCCACAGCTTTGCCTGGAGTGGACCGATGTTCAAATGGCCGATACGGGTTGCCGTGGGTGAAACAGTCATCCGCGAGGGATTTGTTTACACCGACCTGACGGCGGTGGTGGCTTGAGGATTGTCTCGCTGTTGCCCAGCGCCACAGAGATCATCTGTGGCATCGGCCTCCGCGACAGCCTGGTGGGGGTCACCCATGAGTGTGATTATCCACCCGACGTGGTGGGATTGCCCGTGGTGACTGCCTCCAGGATTCCCAAGGGGCTTGCCAGTAGTGAGATTGATACGCTGGTGAGCGACCAGCTGGAAACGGACACGGCGCTGTACAGCCTGAACGAGCCGGTGCTACGGCAGCTTGCCCCTGATTTGATCGTCACGCAGGCCCTTTGCGATGTCTGTGCGGTCTCTGCCGGTGAGGTGAACGACATGGCCTGTCAATTGCCCGGTAATGTCCGGGTGATCAATCTGGAGCCAGCCTGTTTGCGGGATGTTCTGGATACGGTGTTGCTGGTGGGTGAGGCGGCGGGTTGTACCGCGGCGGCCGCTACCTATCACGCCGAGCTCTGCCGCCGGGTCGATCGGGTGGCGGCGCGGACGGCGGCTGTGTCGGCACTGCGTCCCCGGGTGGCCATTCTGGAGTGGCTTGACCCGATCTATGATGGTGGGCACTGGTACCCGGAGCTGATCGAGCTGGCCGGTGGCATTCCCTGTTTTGGCGAACAGCAGCGGCCATCCCGCCGCCGCTCCTGGGAGGAGTTGGTGGCCGCGGTACCGGATGTGGTGGTGGTTTCGCTGTGCGGATTTGACTTGCAGCGCACGGCCCTGGATATTCCCCTGCTGACGGGCAGGTCAGGTTACGGTATGTTGCCTGCGACAGAGTCCGGTCAGGTCTATATGGTAGACGGCAACAGTTATTTCAGCCGACCCGGCCCCCGGCTGGTGGACAGTCTGGAAATACTGGCCAATCTGCTGCACCCCGAAATTCATCCACTGCCGCAGGGTATGATGGGCGCAGTGAAAATTCCGAACACCCCCTGAGGACATGCAATGACAGACAAACACCAGCAGAAGATGCAGAAGCTCAAGGAAAAAGTGGACGCCGGTATAGCGGCCGCAGACCAGGAGCGCGGTGTGATGGTTTTGCTCACAGGTGATGGCAAGGGTAAATCCAGCTCTGCCTTTGGCATGGTGATGCGGGCGTTGGGCTATCACTACAAGGTGGGCGTGGTGCAATTCATCAAGGGCGAGCAACTCTCGGGGGAAGAGCTTTACCTGCAGGAAAAGTGCCCGGAAGTGGACTTCTACCAGATGGGCACCGGTTTTACCTGGAACACCCAGGATCGCCAGGGTGATATGGAGGCCGCCCTTCGCACCTGGCTGGTGGCCAAGCGAATGCTGGCGGATGAAAGTTTCCATCTGGTGGTGCTGGATGAGCTGACCTACATGCTCAGTTTTCAGTATCTCGATGAGGCCGAAGTGCTGGATGCATTGCGCAACCGACCGTTCAGCCAGAGTGTGGTGGTAACCGGCCGCGGTGGCGGGGCCGGGCTGCAGGCGCTGGCGGATACCGTCTCGGAGATACGGGATGTCAAGCACGCCTATCGCGCCGGTATTATGGCGCGACGCGGTGTGGACTTCTGACGGGCCGACCGAGGAGCTGCGCGTTGCATCGTCTTCCCCCGCGGGCCTTTATGGTGGTTGCCCTGGTTTTGCTGGTGCTGGCTGTATTGCTTGGCTTGCTCGTGGGTCCGGTACAGATTGCCCCGGTAAAACTGCTGACGCTCTGGTCTGCTGATCAGGATATGGACGGCCGCGTGCTGGAACTGATCCGTCTGCCACGGGTATTGCTGGCGGCTCTGGTCGGCGCCTGCCTGGCCAGTTGTGGTGCCGTGATGCAGGGTCTGTTTCGCAATCCACTGGCCGATCCCTCCCTGATCGGCGTTTCCAGTGGCGCCTCGGTAGGCGCCAGTTGTGTAATTTTCTTCGGTGGTTTTGGCTTCCTGGGTTCCGGGTTGGGGCTGCCAGCCATTGCGATCGGTGCCTTTCTTGGCGGTATGGCTGCCACAGCCGTCGTTTACCGGCTGGCAACCTCGGTAACCGGCACCTCCGTATCCACCATGTTGCTGGCCGGAATTGCCATTACGGCACTGGCGGGGGCGGTAACCAGCCTGTTCAGTTTTTTCGCCGACAATGAAATGCTGCGTCGCATCAGTCTCTGGCAAATGGGCAACTTGGACAGTGCCAGTTGGCACCGTGTGATGGTGATTGCCGCGGTGGTGATACCGCTGGTATTGGTCCTGCCGCGCGAAGGTCGCGCTCTGAATGCCATGTTGCTGGGAGAATCCGAGGCCCGCCATCTGGGGATTGGCGTCGAGCAGCTGAAACGGCGATTGATCGTACTGACGGCACTCGGGGTTGGTGTGGCGGTGGCGGTGTCGGGTGTGGTCGCTTTTGTGGGGCTGATTGTGCCCCATCTGGTGCGGTTGCTGATCGGGCCCGATCACCGTTACCTGATTCCCGGTTCTGCCCTGTTGGGGGCGGTGTTGCTGTTGCTGGCGGATACCGGGGCCCGGACCCTGATGTCGCCAGCTGAATTGCCCACCGGGGTGATCACGGCCCTGCTGGGGGCACCATTCTTCGTTGCCCTGTTGCTCCGGCAGCGCCGGGATCTGGTGAGTTAGCGCGATGCTGGAAGCACAGGGTCTGTCATTTTCCATCGCCGGGTTTTCGCTGCTGCGGGATATCGATTTACGCGTGGAACCGGGCAAGGTCACGGCCATTATTGGTCCCAATGGGGCCGGTAAAACCAGCCTGTTGCGCCTGCTGACTGGCGAACAGCGGCCCACGGCGGGCAATATTGCGCTGAGTGGCCAGCCACTGGGGGACTGGTCGCCAACACAACTGGCCAGCGTCATGGCCGTGCTACCGCAGAGTTCGAGGCTCGATTTTCCCTTTACCGCCCGGGAGGTGGTGATGATGGGCCGCATTCCCCACGCCACCGGACTGGTCCGCGATACCGCCATTGTCGATGCAGCCCTGGCGGCTGTGGATGGCAGTTATCTGGACAAACGCTTTTATACCCACATGTCCGGCGGTGAAAAACAACGCGTTCAGCTGGCTCGGGTACTGGCCCAGATCTGGGAGCCGGTGGCCGACCATGCCCGGGTGCTGATACTCGACGAGCCCACCTCCTCTTTTGATCTCGCACACCAGCAACTGACCATTGCCAATATGCGCAGCTTTGCCGCCCAGGGGGTTGGCGTACTGGTGGTGATTCACGATCTGAATATGGCAGCTCGCTGTGCCGACCAGTTGCTGGTATTGAGCTGTGGGCGGATTGCCGCCTGCGGTTCGCCGCAACAGGTACTCACAGCCATGACGATCAAGCAGGTCTTCAATGTGGATGTGTCCATCGGTATCAACCCGTTGACGGGCACGCCACTGGTGATTGCCTGAGATGCCACGAACCCTGCTTGCACTGTTGTTGGCACTGTGTGGAGCTGCGGTGTCTGCAGAAATCCGTGTTCAGGATGATATCGGTGAACAGCTTGTGCTCGAGGGCCCGGCCCAACGGGTGATCACCATGGCGCCGCACCTGACCGAGCTGGTGTATGCCGTGGGTGGTGGGGACCAGATGACCGCTACCGTGGCCTGGAGCGATTTCCCCGCAGCGGCAAAAGCCCTGCCGGTGATTGGCTCCAACAATAAAATCAATTATGAGGCCCTGCTGCAATATCAGCCGGATCTGGTGTTGGTATGGCTGAGCGGCAATGGGGAGAGCATGATCAACCGGCTCAAATCCCTGGGACTTAATGTCTATGTCAACAAGCCCCGCCACCTGGACGATATTCCCCGCACTGTGTTGAATATCGGCAAGCTGTTGGGTCGCGAAGAGGCCGCCGAGCCTGTGGTTGGCCAGTTTCGCCGGGCCATGAAAGCACTGGGTGATGAGTACGGTCAGTCGCGCCCGGTGACGGTGTATTACCAGATATGGCAGTCGCCGCTGATGACCTTCGGTGGCAGCCACCTGGTCTCGGATGTGATGGCCCTGTGCGGCGGGCGCAATGCGTTTGCCGATACCGCAGGGCTGGTGCCAAGACTGGGCGTGGAATCAGTTCTGGCAGCCGATCCGGAAGTGATTGTGGTGGGACAGTACACGGAAGCCGAGACAGCGTTTGATTACTGGCGTCAGTGGCCACAGCTGCGCGCTGTAGCGGGGGGGCATATCTACGGTGTGGACCCCTATCTTTTGCACCGCCATACCCCGCGTATCGTCAAGGGTGCCCGGCAATTGTGCGAGGCCATCGACCGCGCCCGGTGACACAACGCCGGACCGCAGCAATATTGCACCCGGAAAAAAGCCGCCCGTGGGCGGCTTTTTTTTGCTGTTTTCCTCGACTGGAAAACCAATAGGAAACTACTCAGATATCGTAACCCCTCTCATCGTGCTGGGAGATATCCAGCCCCTGGGTTTCCTGCTCGTCGTCTACTCTCAGACCAACCATCAGGTTAACCAGTTTCAACAATGCAAAAGTCAGTACGGCAGTATAGACAAGCGTACTGAGTACTCCGATAAACTGGACTTTCAGTTGGGAATCCATCGCCATGCCCTCGGCATAGCCCTGACCGCTGAAGACGCCGAGATCGGCGGAGATGAATATTCCGGCTAGCAAAGTGCCGAGGATCCCGCCGATGCCGTGTACCGGGAAGACGTCGAGTGAGTCGTCAATCCGGAAGCGCAGTTTGAGTGCCTGGGTTGCAAAATAGCAGATGATGCCGGCGCTGAAGCCGATCAGCACTGCACCCCCGGGGCCGACAAAGCCCGATGCCGGGGTGATGGTGCCGAGACCCGCCACCATACCTGTAACGATACCCAGTACCGAAGGCTTGCCGTGTTTAATCCACTCCATCATCATCCAGGCCAGTGAACCGGTGGCGGCGGAGATGTGAGTTACCAGGATGGCCATGCCCGCGTCACCATTGGCGGCCAAGGCCGAACCGCCATTAAAGCCAAACCAGCCAACCCAGAGCATCCCCGCCCCGGTAACCGTCATGGTCAGGTTGTGTGGCATCATCGGCTGTTGCTGGAAGCCACGGCGGCGTCCCAGCACGATCGCCGTCACCAGCGCGGCGACCCCTGCGGTAATATGTACCACCGTGCCACCGGCAAAATCCAGCAGACCCATTTCAGCCAGCCAGCCACCGCCCCACACCCAGTGGGTGATCGGCACATAGACCACCAATAGCCAGAAGCAGCTGAACAGCATGACTGCCGAAAAACGCATACGCTCGGCAAAACCGCCGACAATTAGCGCCGGGGTGATAATGGCGAAAGTCATCTGGAACATGAAGAATACAGTCTCGGGAATATCCCCGGCCAAACTATCCTTCGTTACACCGGCCAGCATCACGTTTTGCAGGTTGCCAATCCAGGCGTTCATTGAACCGCCATCACCGAAAGCCAGGCTATAGCCGCAAATCAACCATATCAGTGAGGCCGCACAGGTAATGGCAAAGCACTGCATTAATACCGACAGCACATTTTTTGCCCTGACCAGCCCCGCGTAAAAAAGCGACAGACCGGGAATTGTCATGAACAGCACCAGCGCAGTGGCGGTCAGAATCCATGCTGTATTTGCACCATTAACGGTCTCTGTGTGACCCATAGTCGGTGCAAGCAAGCCTAATAACAGTGCATACAGGGTGGTGCGGTGTCTTACAGACCTGAACATAATTAATCCCTCACAGTATTGCACTATAAGTGTGCAATATTTTGGCTCATACCGGTGCGAATGCATCAGAATAGAGCGATTTTTTGTTTTTTTAGCCTTTAATAAGGCGTTCAGATAGGGTTTCGCAAATGCTGTGCCAGAAAAGTCGATTTGGCGCTATTATGGTGCTTGAAATTTTTTGGTCTCTGTATAGAGCGGATATCCATATGTTTGCTTGCCGACGACAAGGACTTGATTCAGGATTGATAGAAACCAGAAACTCACAAGAACCGGCGCGGTTCTGTGTCCGGAGGAGTAATGACCATGTCCAATGAAAATGATGACTTGCGTGACCAGCTGACCACGCTGCACAACGAGCTGGAAAAGGCAAAGACGCTGGATCCTGAAGACCGGGATATGCTGGGACATCTAATGTCTGACATGATACGCATTGCCCAAGGGGATCTCGAAAAAGAGCCTCACCATGAATCGCTGCGGGAGCAACTTGAGCGAAAAGCCGGTGAATTTGATCTGGACCACCCCCGCCTGGCAGGCGTCGTGCGTCAACTGCTGGATTCACTCGGGAAAATGGGTATCTAGCTCTGAGGCTCTAGCGGTCCGGGTTGATGGAGTCTATTGGGAAATGGAGAGCAGAGTCTTTAGTCTGATTGTAGTCGGCGCGCTGATTGCCGGCTGTGCCGGCTCCGATACAAATGAAGACAGCGATAACTACATTGGCTGGGTCTGTAGTGGTGCCAGACAAAGTGATGACTGGTCCTGTGATATGCGCGAAATCAGGAACGGTCGGGCGGTTGCCACATCAACAGTGGCGGCAGTAGGGGATGCGACAGTTTCCGATGGACAGGGCATCAGCCCGTCTTCCGAGCGGGACCGGCGGCACAACCTGCAGGTTGTCCATCCTCCCAGTCAGCACTGGCGAAATCAGCTACCGGGGCTTGACAGCACGCCGGTGATCCCCGAGTCGGCGTCTTCGACACTGGCAGAGCGTAACCTGAGGGAGCGGCCGCCCCGTGTCCCCGAGCCGGTGCCCTCAGTCGTGGCAAGAGAGACCTCACCTGCACCAACGCCTAAGTCCATTCCGCTGCCCCAATCCTCTGTCGCAGAACCGGTCGCTTATGCGCTGGGCGACGATATCGGAGGTGACTTGTCCATTGATGCCAAAAAACCGGCGTACACCCTGCAGTTGGCGGCCTTCAAGGATCCCTCCCAGATCCCACTATTTGTTGAGCGACATCACCTCGGTGATCTGGGGATACAGCAGTTTCAGTCCTACAGTGAGAAACAGCACTGGCAACTGCTGGTCTGGGGTACTTTTGAGAGTCCGGCCAAGGCGAGGGAGGCCTGGCGGGCCATCGCCAGACAGTATCCCGGCGTTGAGCCCTGGGTCAGATCAATGAGTTCCCTGGACATGGAATCCAGTCAATCGGTAGCTGCGGATGGTTGACCGGGCCGCCAGATCTCCCTCGGAGAGACTCACGGTATTCTACGAAGGTGCCTGCCCCATCTGCGTAAGAGACCGGCGCACTTATGAAAAGCTGGCCGGCGAGCGAGACGACGTCTGCTGGGTGGATATCACGGGTGCAGAAGCTCGATTGCGGGAGGCGGGTATTGATCCTCGAAAAGCCCTCACCGAGTTGCATGTGCAGGATGGAGAGGGCAATATCTTTTCAGAGATAGATGCTTACCGGTTGCTGATGGCGAGGATTCCGCTATTGAAGCCTCTCGGTTGGCTGATCGGGTTGCCATTGGTGCGCCCGATCCTGAGCAAACTTTATCGCTGGTGGGTTCGCCGCCGGTTGATACGTGACGGGAGGCTTTGATGGCTACCAACAGCGAGGTGATGGTCGGTAACCTGTTTTCGAACATTCCGGTGTTGACACTGGGTGAGCTGTTTGAGGACGTGATTGTTACCGACTTCACTCGCATCCAGCGGATTGTGTCCAGGGGGCAGAGTTCCCCGGAGGGTTTCTGGTATGACCAACCGGAAAATGAACTGGTGGTGATTATTCAGGGGAAAGGTGTGCTGGAGTTCGAAAATGGTGACCGAATGGACATGGAAGTGGGTGATTTTGCCGCCATTCCGGCACACCGCAAACACCGTGTTGCCTGGACCGATCCCGATACCGAAACGATCTGGCTGGCTATATTTTATTAGAGTCTGAGTTAACCGATTAAACGGCTGGTCATCAGCCAGGTAGCCAGCGTTCCCGCCAACAGAAATCCCGCTGCGTAGGCTAGCGCCCCCCGGCGAAAACCTCTGCTCAGGTGGGTCTGTTCCGCACTGCTGACGATAAAGGGCAGGCCGCTGTGTTCCGGCTGGCTCAACAAATGATCGGGTGGTGCGCCTGCCACCGCCGCCTGTTGCTCGCGCGCTTTTCCCAGAGCGGCTTCCCGAACGAGTTGCCATTCTCTCAGGTCAAGTTCTCCATCACGGTTGTGATCAAATTTCGTCAACAATGCCGGAAAATCCGTCTTCCAGTTTCTCAGGATATCACCGGCCAGCTGATCTGCCGACAATGTTCTCTGGCCCGTACTATCCGTCGTGAAATGCCCCAGCGTATAAAGTGGGTCGCCCTCCATAATCAGATATTCTGTGTAGCGATATCGGCTGCCAAATGAAATCACACGATTGAGACTGAAAAAGCCGTTATTGAGCTGCGCGGGTTTTGGGATGCCAATCGGGCGGCGGGTATTGCCATACCAGACCTGGCGGTGTCGGGTGCTGATATCGCCACCAGCCGGATCTACCNGGCAAATACCGGTGGTGTCCTGCAGATAAAAAGGTCGACTCGAGGCGCGCTTCTCAACGGTACTCCAGCGGCTGGNTCTGCCGGTACGCTGATATTTCTCGATGGTGTAGCGCCACCAAAGACACAGGGTACTACTCAATGGTGCCAATTGCGGATGGCCCTGTCGGGTGGCCACGCCAATCAGCTCCGTGTAACCCTGACTGGCGGAGCGAATTTTTGAGGTGGGCATGTCTTCCACCAGTCGGGCGCGTTTCAGCAGGCGATAGCTTTTCCACAAACAGAACAACGAAATAGCAACGGCCAGTGTTAACCAGAGGGCAAATTCCCCAGTGGAGAGGTTTGCCACGCATTCGGCACAAAACAGGCTGTTATTGGCCACGCGGTATCAGCCTGGCACCAGCAAGGCATTGCGGGGGATAGTGGGCCGCCACATCACGAATGGAACAGTCCCTTGATGTCCACATCGGCAATCTGGGCTTCGCTGAATCGCAGCAGGTCGTGTGGGCCAAACTTGAAGAAACCGGCTACCAGCCTGTCCGGGAACTGTTCGATGCGGATATTGTTCTGGTTTACTACTTCGTTGTAGAGCTCGCGGCGGTCGGCAATAGCGTTTTCCAGATCTGAGATCCGCAGCTGCAGATGACGGAATGAATCATTGGCCTTCAGTTCCGGATAGTTTTCTGCCAGTGCAAACAGCTGGCCCAGTCCCCTGCGCAGGGCTGTTTCGGCAATACCCAGCGCCTGCATGTCACCATCCTGCGCCGCCGTGGCTACCTGGTTGCGAGCGCTGATGACCTGCTCCAGTGTGGTCTGCTCGTATTGCATGTACTGCTTGCAGGTTTCCACCAACTTCGGCAATTCCTCGAAGCGCTGTTTCAGTAACACATCGATATTTGACCAGGCTTGGGCGACCCGATGCTTCAGGGCTACCAGATTGTTGTAGATGACGATGCCGTAGCCGATGCCCAGTATCAGCAAGCCGAGCACAATAAAACTGAATATACCCATGACATTCACCTGTTTTAAAAGGGTCTGTAGCGGAAGGCTTTGAGAATAGGGGCTTTGGCCATTGGCGGCAACAAAACCTGAGCAAAACATCTGTGATGATTCGCGATGCCGGTAAGCGGGCATCTGAAATTATCGCAGTAGAGGGTTGCAGAGCTGCACACCCGGTATTGGTGTGAAGCCCTGCAAATTGTATGGGGCGGGGTCAGGTTTTCAGGCGCTTGTATTTCAGTCGTCTGGGTTGGGCATCCTGGCCTTTGCGCTTGATAAGATCCTCGTGGTATTCGGTGTAGTCGCCCTCGAAGAACACCACTTCGCTGTCGCCTTCGTAGGCCAGAATATGTGTGGCTACCCGGTCGAGGAACCAGCGATCGTGAGAGATCACCAGCACGCAGCCGGGAAAGTTCTGAATCGCCTCCTCCAGAGCCCGCAGGGTTTCGATATCGAGGTCATTTGAAGGCTCATCGAGCAGCAGCACGTTGGCACCCTGTTTCAGGGTATCCGCCAGATGCAGACGGCCGCGCTCCCCGCCGGACAGTTCGCCGACCCGCTTTTGCTGGTCGCTACCCTTAAAATTGAAGCGGNCCAGATAGGCCCGCGAAGGCACCTGATAATTGCCGATCTGCAGGATGTCCTGNCCNTCGGAAATNGCCTCCCAGACGGTTTTTTTGTCATCCAGGTTTTCCCGGCTCTGTTCCACAAAGGNAAGGTTCACTGTATCGCCCAGTGTGATGGAGCCGCTGTCGGGTTGCTCTGTGCCAGCGATCATCCGGAACAGAGTGGATTTACCGGCACCATTGCCACCGACGATACCCACAATTGCGCCCTTCGGAATACTGAGGGTCAGGTTGTCGATCAGCAGTTGGTCGCCAAAACGCTTGCAGACATTTTCCAGCTCGATGACCTTGTCGCCGAGTCGGGGCCCCGGCGGAATATAGATCTCGTTGGTTTCGTTGCGTGTCTGGAATTCCTGGGAGCTCATCTCCTCGAAGCGGGATAAACGGGCCTTGTTCTTGGCATGGCGGCCTTTCGGGTTCTGTCTCACCCATTCCAACTCATTCTTGATGGTGCGCTGGCGGGCGTCCTCCTGCTTCTGTTCAGTTTCCAGCCGTTTTTCCTTGGCCTCCAGCCAGGTGGTGTAATTGCCTTCGTAGGGAATGCCGTGGCCGCGGTCCAGCTCCAGAATCCAGCCCGCCACATTGTCGAGGAAGTAGCGGTCATGGGTCACAGCCACCACCGTGCCGGAAAATTCCTCGAGAAATTTTTCCAGCCAGAATACCGATTCGGCATCCAAGTGGTTGGTGGGCTCATCCAGCAGTAGCATATCGGGCTTTGACAGCAGCAGGCGACACAGGGCCACCCGGCGTTTTTCACCGCCGGACAGCTTGCTGACATCGGCATCCCAGGGCGGCAGGCGCAGGGCGTCGGCAGCCACTTCCAGAGTGTGGTTCAGATTATGGGCGTCCCAGGTCTCGATAATGTTTTCCAGCTCGCCCTGGCGTTTGGCCAGCTTGTCGAAATCCGCATCCGGTTCGGCATAGGCGGCGTACAGTTCGTCCAGTGCGTTCAGAGCGTCCACCGCTTCCCGTACACCGTCTTCCACGTTGCCGCGCACATCCTTGGCGGGGTCCAGTTGCGGCTCCTGTGGCAGGTAGCCCACCTTGATACCGGGCATCGGGCGCGCTTCCCCCTGAATGTCGGTGTCGAGTCCGGCCATGATTTTCAGCAGGGTGGATTTGCCTGAACCATTAAGGCCGAGTACGCCGATCTTGGCGCCCGGAAAAAAGGACAGGGAGATACCCTTGAGGATCTGGCGTTTGGGCGGAACGACCTTGCCCACCCGGTTCATGGTGTATACATATTGGGCCATGGAATGCTTGCCTGAGTTTTTGTTAAAAGAGTGGTGCCTGTCAGTGCCGATCGGGGTGTTATACCCGGCAGGGACGGAGCCGTTTGTCTCTCCTGTGGAGAATCAGCGAACAGGCCATATCAAGTGCGTGGATTGTAGCGGAAACTGAAACGGGTCAGAAGCACCCCGCCGGGTTCATGCTGGGGCGGCAAATGGCAATACGGTCTGTGAGAGCCACTGTCTGCTGGAGAAAATACTCAATACTCTGTCACCACACGATTGCGCCCAAACTTTTTCCCCCTGTACATTGCGTTGTCCGCAGCCTCAATGGACGCTTCAACGGACCGGGATGGGTCGAGCATGGCCACACCCAGTGACGCTGTTACCTGCAGAATGTGATCGGAGCCGTTGGGCTGGATTCGCTGGGCGGCAACGGCATGACACATCCGCTCGGCCACTTCCCGCGCTTCCTCCGGCGTTGTGCCGGGCATGCAAAGCAGGAACTCCTCTCCTCCATAGCGGTATATCCGGTCGTATGGCCGGAGAATGGCCTGCAGGCATTGCACGGTTGAGATGAGCACCCTGTCGCCGGCGAGATGACCGTGCTTGTCATTGACCTGCTTGAAGTGATCCAAATCCAGCATCGCCAGTGCGCAGTGCTGCCCTCGTCTCTGGCTCAGCGCCTGTTGTTCGCGAAGCCAGGGTAACAGGCTGGCTCTGTTTTGCGCCCCGGTGAGGGGGTCCTGGCTCTGGATAACTTCTGACAGCTCGTGTCGCAACGACTGGATCTCCAGTCGCATTTTGTCCAGGGCATTTTCGAATTGATCCAGCTGACCGGTGGTAACGGGTTTGTTATCCGAGACAAGCTGGAGCAGGGTGCGCGCATAGACGTGCATTTTTTCGTGGGCATCGCCGAGTGAGATAAAGGCAGGATGATCTCGGAGTAGAGCTGTGGAGACGTTTCCATACCACTGCCCAAAGCGACAATGCTGGTGCGCATCCGGCCTCAGGTCGGCCGGTTCCGCCGGCACCCTTGAAATGAGGATGCGCAGCAGGCTTTTGTACCATTGTTCGTGGCTGAAAATCGCCTGATCCAGTTCCGCGATGGCCGACTGCAATTCCTGCGTAGTAAAAGGGGGCATGATGGGACTCGTCCAGTGTTTGATGGTTCAGGCAGCCCGACCAACCTGCGCGGACGGCAATCCGGCGGCCTTCGAAACTGCTGTTGCGGGGCCGCCCCGTCTACTGTAGACCAAGGTGCGCCATGTTTTCCAGTTATTGAAGTCCGGCGATTGCCGGGACATGGCTGGAAAATTTGGATGTTCAGGGACAGAAAATTCAGGGGCAGAGCCATTGGCCATTGCCTGGCCTGCCGGTTTCGACTACAAAGAACATAGAATGCCGGTGCGCGCCGGCTGGCAGGAATAAACCGATGCCTGTAATCGAGCCTGGCGTCGTCGTGCAAACTGTCGAGCGTCAGACGTCAGCAAGGGTCTGGTTACGGTATGAGGCATACCGCCAGTAAATTCAAAGCCGACTACAGGTGAAACCCGCCATGACCATAAAATCAAAAGGCACAGACCGATGAGGGCGTCGATTGACCCTGTGGGGGATGGCGTCCAGCTCAGTGATATTGACCCGGATCGGGCGCTCAGGGACAAGGACGAATACAAACACCTGCTGGGCAAGTTGCAGGAAAAAATGCTGCAAATCCAGCTGGCCTATTATACCCAGGGCCGACGTGCGGTGATTGTGCTTGAGGGGGCAGACTGTGCCGGCAAGGGCGGTATTATCCGTCGACTCACGCAACCACTGGATGTGCGGGGCGTGCAGGTCTGGCCGGTCGGCGCCCCCAGTGAGGAGGAGCTTCGACAGCACTATCTGCAACGCTTCTGGCAGCGACTGCCTTCGTCGGGTTCCATTGCGATCTTCGATCGCTCCTGGTACGGTCGGGTGCTGGTGGAGCGTATCGAGGGCTATTGCAGTAAATCCGCCTGGCAACGAGCCTATGCCGAAATCAATGATTTTGAGCGGATGCTTCACGACGATGGGGTGCCGGTTGTCAAACTGTTGCCGGTGATTAGCAAAACTGAGCAAATGCGACGTTTTGAAGAACGCCTGCGCAATCCACGCAAGCAGTGGAAAATTACCAGCGAAGATATTCGTAACTGGCATCACTGGGATGACTACCAACAGGCATTTCAGGAAATGTTGGATAAAACCTCGACGGATTTCGCCCCCTGGCACCTGATTCCCGGCAATCGAAAATGGTTTGCCCGTGTCGAGGCCCTGAAAGTGGTGACCGAGGTGCTGGCCAGGGGGGTCGACATTTCAGTGCCGTTGTTGGAGCCGGAACTGATGCAGGAAGCGCTGGAAATGTTGCGCCGGGAGTTAAAGGATTCGTAACCATCCGCAATCGGTGCTTTCAGCCTGTTTGCCAGAATCTGATGCCAAAAATATCGAGAGGGGCGAGTAAAGCGATTATTGTCCAGATACGCAAAGGCTGAAAAGAGGCGGTATTTTTCTTGGCAGCCTACGTGCGTTCAGCCAGTAACTTTCCGGCTTTTTGTGGGGAGATGGGTTCTTTGACCAGAATTTCGTTGCCCGACCAGGGCTTGCCATCCATGGAGATGGCNNCCAGNACACCCTGAATNGCGGTAATTTTCTTGTCCATGGGTTCCNNAAAGATATAGAACATTTCNTCGGAGTGGTTTAGCCCGCGCAGATGNACATANATAAACCGGTCTTTTACCCTGATAGCACCTTTATATTTGAAGGGGTTTTCATGATTGAGCTCTTCGATTGTCACGCCGATGGAGCCGTTTAGTTTTCGTGCAATTTTCCACTTGTGGGAAACNAGNTTATCGGCATCTGTGGTGGAATAGCGGTATGAATAGAATTCACCCTTGTAAGCGAGCNGGATGAACGTCTGGTTTTCGATAAATGTCAGGAGTTTGTCGACNGCGTAACTGATCAGGCCNCCAATGAGCGCCCCGNNAAGAAGTGTGCTCCAGTCCATGGTTATGTTCTCACGTTGGGAATTCGAACCTGGTTNCACAGGCTCGAATAGTCAGCTGGATGATTACTTCCTGATTTTAATTTTGGCGGGTTGCCTTGCCATCGGAATGACCTCCTTTTGTGATATTCCTCGGTCGATTTTGCTGGATGCTGNNAGCGACATCAACGGAAATCTGTTTTNCCATCCTGTTNTCAGGTGTTAGAACCAGTCAGGCTTTCTTAATGATGCTGACAATATATAACAAAATAACAGCGCCAATGGTGGCCATAATAATCGAGCCTAATAAGCCGCCAGTGGTTATACCGAGCAAACCGAACAAAAATCCACCCAGTACGGCACCGATAATTCCCACAATAATGTTGGCTACGACGCCAAATCCACTTCCCTTTACGATGTTGCCAGCAAGCCAACCGGCCAGTGCGCCAACGGCTAAGAAGATGATTAAGCTGATGATATCCATGTTGNCTCCTGTATTAATTTTTAATGAAAAGGTATAGACCAACCACAAAACTGGCAGCACCAGCAATGTAGAGCGTCATGACCTTATCCGTCTCCGATCCTGTAACGGCCTGGGTTATTTCCGANCCGATGGACTCCGACAGTTGATACCCCCAGAGTGCCAGCCCGGCGCCCACAACCAGAAGGATAAGGCCGATTATTTTTATTGTGCTTGCTGATCCCATTGCCATNTTAAATACCTCACTGTTGAATGAAATGTTGGTCGTGAAAACGCTAACGCTTCAGTAACCGGCACGGAACAGTTGCTGCTTTTTAGTGCCCGGTGCCGAACACACAAAGTCATACTGGTTATAGTTCAGTTTGATCATCGGTAGAGCCCTGAGCTTTTGAACGTTGCCCGAATACACGAACGATGACATAGGCAATTAAGGCGAATACAAAAAATANGAGCAGCATCCATGCAATGGATTGCAATGACTCGATAATGGTTCNGTAGATCTCCAGCACCCAGCGATCAGAGGTCAACGCAGGTGGGGTGAAATGTTCCGTTGGCTCTCGCAGGAAGTTCTCAAGGTAGTGAATGCGAACACCGCCGGAGATNCCTACCACATAGACGGCAAATTTCAGATAGGTAGTCCAGGCATAGGCGATATCGTTGGCAACTATTCGCTCAAGTATCCCTTTGATAGGCCTTGCAAATAATTTTGAAACGACGAAACANACNACCAGTGAAACCGCAAATGTGATGCCCAATAACGATAAAAACATTTTACTCTCCCCTAGCGCTATAGGCTGTCAATGCCAAGTCAGGCTGCAACCTCGCCCTGACAGTATAGTGGTTGGAGGTCGCGATCCAGTGTTGGNANCAATNATNATAGNTAGACAGCCAATGGCCGGTATTTTTTGNCGGAAGAGAANTCACAGTTCGNATCACCATTTGGNGNAGGGTGTCGGTCAGCTTTNGGNCGGTTATACNTNNCCCNGNACCGGNTNNTCGAANCCCAGATTGCCNANTTCNATGCCCCGGCGGAAGTCGCGCATNTGTTTTTCCATCCACTCTTCTGCTTTTTCCTGATCACCCGCGCAGATGGCATCGTAGACATGNTGNTGGGCNACNAGGATACGTTCACCNGGTGANAGGGCGCGAATCACGGCNCCCCAGGCGGGGTAGAACAGNTCGTTGAGGGGNGCGCGGGCCAGCAGCAGGGCGNTGTTGTGGGTGGCTTCGGCCACCAGGTTGTGAAATTCGATTTCCACTTCCAGCAGGACGTCGTGGTCGTCCATCACCTGTGCGGTGCGCGCCAGGTTGTCCGCCAGCAACTGTTTTTCTTCTTGGGTGGCAGACAGGCACGCCAGTTTGCCCGCCAGGGGTTCCAGCCCCATGGCCACCTGCCACAGTTCTTCGAAGGTCACCCGATGCATCAGCATGGCGGCGCTGACGGAGCGACCGATGGCCTCGGTACCGGGTCTCGTCACTACCAGCCGCTTGCGGTCTGCGCGCCCCAGAATGCCGACGTGCTCCAGCAGTCGGATCGCTTCCCTCACGGTGGAGCGGGTGACGCCGAATTGTTCGGCCAGATCGGTTTCGGTGGGGAGCAGTTCTCCCGCCTCAATATCGCCGGAAATAATGGCGTGGCGGATTTTCTCACTGACCAGTCGGTAGGCAGGTTGATGTGCCAGGGGGCCAAAGTTGACGGGTTGAGCCATGATGAATGATCCGTTGCCGACGGTCTGTTAATAGTGGCAGAAGGATAGCAGAATTTTCTAAATTGACATATTGTCGGACAATATGTCAGCATCGATTCATTCGGCTGATGTTTGGTACTGAATACCTATGATTAAAAGGCTGTGAACCTGACGGGCAGAGGGTGCTACCCCGGTTCTGCGTATCCGGTCTTGTAAAGGAGGTGACTGTGACAGAAGCAATGTGTGATAACCCTGCGCGCCCGGAGGTCGAGACCACGCCGCTGCGGATTGTGACGGCCACTTCGCTGTTTGATGGTCACGATGCCGCCATCAATGTGATGCGCCGGTTGATTCAGGGCGGCGGTGTCGAGGTGGTGCATCTCGGCCATAATCGCAGTGTCGACGAGGTGGTGCGGGCGGCGATTCAGGAGGATGCCGACGCCATTGCCATCAGCTCCTATCAGGGCGGCCACATGGAGTATTTCCGTTACATACTGGAATTGTTGCGCGACAATAATGCCTCACACATTCAGGTGTTTGGTGGGGGTGGCGGCACTATAACGCAAGACGAGATTGCCCAGCTCGAAGCTGAAGGTGTTAACCGTATCTATCACCCTGCTGACGGGATGAAGCTGGGCCTGACCGGCATGATTGATGATCTGGTGGCCCGAGCCCATCAGGCTCGCCGTCGTCCCTCCTCTTACCCCAAACAACCATCGCTGGATGATGATGTTGCGGTGGCGCAGATGATCTCTGCTATCGAAGAGGACGCCATTGCCCCCCCTGAATTGGCGCGACTGAAGAAGACCTGGCAACTGGCCGCCGGCAAAACCCCGGTGGTGGGTGTCACGGGTACCGGTGGTGCGGGTAAAAGCAGTACCGTGGATGAGCTGCTGAGCCGTTTTCTGTTGCAGCGCCCCGGCATGCGCATCGCCGTGCTGGCGGTGGATCCGACCCGCCGCCGCACCGGGGGTGCACTGCTCGGCGATCGTATTCGGATGAACAGCCTGTCCTCACCACAGATTTATATGCGCTCCATGGCGACCCGTCGCCAGCACCTGGCCACCAGTGAGATGCTCGGCGATGTCACCCTGTTCCTGAAATCCCTCGGCTACGATCTGGTGCTGGTGGAGACCGCCGGTATCGGCCAGAGTGATTCCGAGATTGTCGATCTGGTGGATTTCTCTCTCTATATCATGACCAGCGACTACGGCGCGGCGAGCCAGCTGGAAAAGATCGACATGATCGATTACGCCGACATGGTGATTCTCAACAAGTACGACAAGCGCGGTGCTGAGGATGCCTTGCGGGATATTCGCAAACAGTGGCAGCGCAATCACAATGCCTTTGCCGTGACTGCGGAGCAGATTCCGGTATACCCGACCATTGCCAGCCAGTTCAACGACCCCGGTCTGAACAGTGCCTTTTATCACCTGTGTCGCCTGCTGGTGGAAAAGAAGGCCCTGGATGAAAATCTCTGGGTGCCGCCCGCCGTTGATGGCGATATTGCATCGCGGTCCGTGGCGCTGATCCCTGGCAGTCGGGTGCGCTACCTGGCGGAAATCAGTGAGAGTGGCCGCCAGATCAAGGTGGACAATAACCACCAGGCAGAGCTTGCGGCCAGTGCGTTTCAGCATTATCAGGTATTGGCATCCCTGGGCGATCCGCTGTTACCTGAGCCGCTGGGGCTCTACTCGGCGGCGGCCATTAGTGACGGCGAGGCGGACAAGACGCTGTGTGCCCTGCGACGGGGTTATCAGGATGCCATCGGTGAGCTGAATGGCGAGTCGATCCGGCTGTTGCAGGAATGGCCCGCTCGCAAGAGCGGCGTGGAAGACGAACACTATTGTTATCAGGTGCGCGGCCGGGATATCAGTGGCGACAACTATGTGGAATCCCTCAGCCATCTGAAGATTCCCAAAATTGCAGCGCCCCAGTACAAAAATTGGGGCGAACTGCTGGCCTTTCTGTTGTCAGAAAACCTGCCCGGCAGCTATCCCTATACGGCGGGGGTGTTTCCCTATCGTCGCGCCGGGGAGGACCCCACCCGGATGTTTGCCGGTGAGGGCACCCCGGAGCGCACCAACCGGCGTTTTCACTACCTGTCCCGTGGACAATCCGCCACCCGACTGTCCACTGCCTTTGATTCCGTAACACTCTATGGTGCCGATCCGGATCCCCGCCCGGATATCTGGGGCAAGGTGGGCAATTCCGGTGTGTCGGTGGCGACCCTGGACGACATGAAAAAACTCTATTCCGGTTTTGATCTCTGTTCGCCCTCCACTTCGGTGTCCATGACCATCAACGGCCCGGCACCGATCATTCTGGCGTTCTTCATGAATACCGCCATCGATCAGCAGGTGGAAAAATACCTGAAAGACAACAATCTCTGGGATGAGGCGCAGCAGACAATCGATGCCTGGTTTGGCGATGAACCGCGTCCACAGTATGCGGGTCAATTGCCGGAGGGTCACGATGGCCTGGGGTTGGCACTGTTGGGCATTACCGGCGATCAACTGGTGGATACCGAGACTTACGAGCGTATCCGTACCGAAACCCTGGCGTCAGTGCGCGGCACCGTGCAGGCTGATATTCTCAAGGAGGATCAGGCCCAGAATACCTGTATTTTTTCCACCAGTTTTGCCCTGACCATGATGGGCGACATGCAGGCTTTTTTCATCGAACACAATGTTCGCAATTATTACAGCGTGTCGGTGAGTGGGTATCACATTGCCGAGGCGGGGGCCAACCCGATCTCCCAGTTGGCGTTTACCCTGTCCAACGGATTTACCCTGGTGGAGTACTACCTGTCCCGGGGTATGAAGGTGGATGACTTTGTGCCGAATTTCAGCTTCTTCTTTTCCAACGGTATGGACCCGGAATACACGGTGATGGGCCGGGTGGCGCGGCGCATCTAGGCGCGAGCCATGAAGGCCCGTTACGGTGCCAGCCCGCGCAGCCAGATGTTGAAGTATCACATCCAGACGTCAGGTCGCAGCCTGCACGCCCAGGAAATGAGTTTCAACGATATTCGCACCACGTTGCAGGCGCTTTACGCGATTTTCGACAACACCAACAGCCTGCACACCAACGCCTACGACGAGGCCATCACCACGCCCACCACCGAATCCGTGCGCCGAGCGGTGGCGATTCAATTGATCATCAACCGGGAGTTTGGCCTTAATATCTGCGAAAACCCCTGGCAGGGCTCATTTATTATTGATCAGCTGACAGATCTGGTCGAGGAGGCTGTCTACAGCGAATTTGAAAAAATCTCCGAGCGCGGTGGCGTATTGGGTGCCATGGATACTATGTACCAGCGCGGCAAGATTCAGGAAGAGAGCCTTTATTATGAACACCGCAAACACGACGGCTCTCTGCCGTTGATTGGGGTCAATACCTATTTGCCGGAAGCCGGTACAGAGGAAACCATTGAGGGCCGCGAACTGGCCCGCTCCGACGATGCCGAAAAGCAGCAGCAGGTGGATAATCTGAAGGCCTACCAGACACTGCACAGCGGACAATCCCCAGCCGCTCTGGGGAAGTTGCAGCGGGTAGTTCTGCAGCGGGAGAACTCCTTCAGCTGTCTGATGGAGACCGCCAAATGCTGCTCACTCGGACAAATGAGCATGGCCCTGTATCGTGTTGGCGGGTTGTATCGGCGAAATATGTGAGGGTGGTGACCTGATCTCGCAGAATTGCGACCAATGAAATGTCACTATGGTTATTCCCAAAAAGTCACTTATTTGATCTTTAACCCCGCAATGGGCCAAACTGATCCCATCAATGCTGTTGGTGCCGTGGGTATGTATTGCCGAAGCGGGCCTGTGGCTTCAATGCCTACCAGGACAGGAGGCTGTTGTTTGGCTCGCACACCACGGAGGAGGATCGCGGTATTTCCCCGACAGAGGGGATGGATGTCAAAATTCATGCCGGGTGTTTCGGGGTATAATCTCTTCGCCAAGTGGTGAGTCAATTGCCTTTTTCGGAAGGGACGCAGCAGCATGCTTATTTTGGATTTCAGGGGTGCAGGTCCAGCAGGAAGACAAGGCTACCAATCGTTTGGCATTCAGTACGCACTGGCGGCTGGTATATCTTCGGTATGGAGCCCCACGCTGCCCGATTTGCTGAAGTATCAGGAATAACTGGATTTTTATGTCTGAGGTTTATCCGGAAACAGACTCTGTCAGCCCAGCTGAGCTGACAGACGTGATCGAAAACTCCCTGGAGCAGGCGGTTGGCCGGTTGGAGTGCAGTCGGGATGTTGACAAACTTGCGGCGACGTCTGAAGTGTTGGAGCTCTGTCGTCGATTGATGGTGCAGCCGGGAGGCATTGAGCGACTCTATTTCTGGGCCCCCAGGCTCGATTGCGCCGGGGTATTTTGGGGCTCCGACTGGCAAGACCCTAAAACGTTGCTGGCCAGTCTGGTGGCTAATACTCTTGAGCTGGGTGACCAACAGACGATTATGATTGAATGTCTCAGTCAGTTGCGGGCGCTATCAGTGGCGAATGGCAGCTATGTCCGGGCCGGGTTTTCAGCAGAGCAGGCGCACCATTTTCTTTCTCAGGTACTGGCACATAACCTGAGCAAAGTGTTTTCTGCCGGTGTGTCTGAGGCAGAGAGGCAGAGCGAGCCCGGTATGACGCAGATAGTTAATACGCTGCTGCGTTTTCTGGTGGAGCACGTTGGCTACGAGAATATTCTGGGTAATCTGACCGATGAAATCTGGCGCGTTCTCGGCCAGCGGCCGATCCAGGTCAGTCATGTCAAGGCCATGATCACCCAGATCGCGATTACACTGGCCAATGGCGATTACAGTCTCGGCGATGCCCGCCTTGGGGCAGACCGGCTGATTTCGGCATTGTACGGCCCCACCAAGACCAGCCTGGGCGATTTTGGAATACCCCACTATCGGGAATATCTTGCCGCCATGGATTTCAATGCCCTGCAACAGGAAGCCCGCGGGTTTGCCCGGGCCATGCATGATGTGGGGCTGGTCTCCGATTACCATGCGGCGTTTTTGCGCTGGCTGCTGGAAAATGAACGGGTTGAGTTGATTCCCGATGCGCTGGGTCTGAGCAATACCGGGCTGGATTCACTGCAATGTTACAGCAAGCTGGTCTATCAGCTGATTGAAGAAGCCATCTACCCTGAAACCGCCCAGGCGGTTTACGGACTGGCCATGTTGCTGGAGCGCGGCGTCCTCTTCATTCCGCCGATTGGCCCCGGTCTTTGGCGGCAGATATCGCTCGATCTTTCCGAGAATGCCAACGCTGCGATCAGTGCGGCCTTTGGTCACGCGCTGCCGGCACGCGTCTTCTTGCTGGCCGGGACCATTTCTGTACTCGGGCAGCCCCTGGGGCTCGGGCAGGGCAACAATCCCACCTGCCAGTCGGTGCGTGCGATTTCCATGTGGTCATTCAATGCCCCCGACTACCTGCTGCATCTGATTGATCAGGTTGGCCATTTTGATGGCATGTTGATGCACTTTGAGGGCGCGCCCATCAATTCCGCAGTGTTGCCAGTGGACCTGACGCGAGCGGTGCCAATTGACAGCGACCCGGTTTCCAATTTGCTGGTGCCACATCTTGATCGTATTTATCTCCAGATGGGGCGCCTCTGCGCCGACCGCGGTGAGGATCCGCACCGTTGGATCAATCCGGAGTTTCACGGCTGGTGGGTGGGTCGTGGTTTTAATATTGCTGTCGACGTGGCCACCGGTAAGCTGCACGACTACGATGGTTTTCTGCGCAATTTCTTTGCCTGTTATCATCCGCTCAACAATGGCAACCAGTTAGTGATTCACCCCCAGCCGGCAGGTTTGGCAGTGACCGACAGCTCAGCGAGGTTTGTGGGCTGGCATGCCATTACCATTCTGCGTGTGGCGCTCGATCAGTCGGGAGAAATGCGGGTTTATTTCTATAACCCGAACAATGACAGTGGGCAAAACTGGGGCAATGGCATCAAGGTTTCAACTCAGGACAATGGGGAGCGCTATGGTGAGTCTTCGCTACCCTTCAATCAGCTGGCCTCCCGGCTGTATATTTTTCACGATGATCCACTCACATCCAATGCTGTCTGGGGTGTGGCAGAGGAAGAATTGCAAAATGTCAAAGAAATGGCTTTTTCAAGCTGGGCTTCTGACCGCATAACTTGATGGTTAAGGGCTGGCCGCTGGGTAAGGTGATATCTTACCGGTGAGTCAATAGCGTCCAACGCATTGCATTTAGCTTGGGATTCGCTGGTGGATTTGTGTACAATTCACGCTCTTTTTCCCCAGCCACCAGTGTGAGATCCATGTTCGATAAAGATATCAGCATTGCCAGCTTTGACCCCGAAATCTGGGCTGCCATTCAACACGAAGAGCAGCGTCAGGAAGAACACCTCGAGCTGATTGCTTCCGAGAATTACACCAGCCCAGCAGTCATGGCTGCTCAGGGCACCAAGCTCACCAACAAATACGCGGAGGGCTACCCCCACAAGCGCTACTACGGTGGTTGTGAGTTTGTTGATCAGACCGAGGAGTTGGCCATTGAGCGGGTCAAGGTACTATTTGGTGCCGGCTATGCCAATGTCCAGCCCCATTCCGGTTCTCAGGCCAACAGCGCGGTCTATCAGGCGCTATGCATGCCGGGTGATACCATCCTTGGTATGAGCCTGGATGCCGGTGGGCATCTCACCCATGGTGCCAAACCGAATTTCTCGGGCAAGATTTACCATGCTGTCCAGTATGGACTCGATCCGGAAACCGGTCTGCTGGACTATCAGCAGGTCGAGACACTGGCGCTGGAACACAAACCAAAAATGATTGTGGCCGGCTTCTCTGCTTATTCAGGGATACTGGATTGGGCTAAATTTCGTGAGATCGCAGACAAGGTGGGTGCCTACCTGCTGGTCGATATGGCCCACGTGGCAGGTTTGGTGGCCGCAGGCGTTTATCCCAGCCCGATTCCCTATGCCGATGTGGTAACGTCGACCACCCATAAAACCCTGCGGGGCCCTCGCGGCGGTATCATTCTGACCAATAGCGAAGAGTTGGCGAAAAAAATTAATTCGGCGGTATTTCCCGGTGGCCAGGGTGGTCCCCTGTGCCATGTGATTGCTGCCAAGGCGGTATCTTTCAAGGAAGCGATGACCGAGGATTTTCGCACTTACCAGCAGCAGGTGGTGAAAAATGCCAAGGCCATGGCTGGTGCCTTTATGGAGCGCGGTATTCGGATTGTCTCCAAAGGCACTGAAAATCACCTGATGCTGGTGGATCTGATCGGTAAGGACTATACCGGTAAGGATGCCGACGAGGCCCTTGGCCGGGCCTTCATCACCGTCAACAAGAATGCCGTACCCAATGACCCCCGCTCACCGTTTATCACCTCGGGGCTGCGGATTGGTACGCCGGCAATTACTACCCGTGGGTTTGCCGAGACGGAGAGTATCCAGCTCACCCACTGGATCTGTGATGTGCTGGACAGCCTGGAGAATGGTACCGCTGAGCAGGTAATTCCACAGGTGAAGGAAAAGGTGCTGGAGATCTGCGCCAGATTCCCCGTCTATGGCTAAATGACCGCCGCGACCAGATGGTCAGAAAAGCCCTGCTCAAGCGGGGCTTTTTGTTTCTGATTAGGTTCTGATGGAAGGTGTCGTTTTGTCCCTGTGGCCGGTTTTACAGAGCGGGTGGCAATGACAAGATGTGGTACCATTTGCGCCTGTTCGAATTCATTGGCAAAGCCCATGCACTGTCCTTTTTGTAGCGCCGACGACACCAAGGTGATTGATTCCCGGCTGGTTGCCGAAGGCGATCAGGTACGACGTCGGCGCGAGTGCCTCTCCTGCAAGGAGCGCTTTACCACCTATGAGGTGGCAGAACTGCTTATGCCAAGAGTCATCAAGCGTGATGACGTGCGCGAGCTGTTTGACGAGGACAAGCTGAGGGCGGGGTTGTTGCGTGCGCTGGAAAAAAGGCCCGTGAGCATTGAACGTATTGAAGCAGCCATTTCCCATATTCAGCATCAGATCCGCGCTACCGGGGAGCGTGAGGTGACGTCCCGAATGATTGGCGAGCAGGTGATGGAACAGTTGCGCGAGCTCGATGAAGTGGCCTATGTCAGATTCGCCTCGGTCTATCGCAGCTTTCAGGATCTGAATGAGTTTCGTGCAGAACTGGATCGGCTGGAAAAAAACCTGCCTGATATTAAAGGTGCCTGAAACCGGTGAGCAGTCGTCTTGATTTGAGCCTGATGGCCAGGGCACTGCAACTGGCGGCCCGGGGGCGCTACACCACAATGCCCAATCCGGCGGTGGGTTGTGTTGTTGCCAGCGGTGATCGGGTGATCGGGGAAGGCTGGCATGAGCGGGCCGGTGAGTCCCATGCGGAAATTCATGCTCTGAGTCAGGCGGGTGCCGCAGCCAAAGGTGCCACGGCGTATGTCACACTTGAGCCGTGCAGCCATCACGGCCGCACCCCGCCCTGTGTGGACGCGCTGATTTTGGCGGGTATATCTCGGGTAGTGTATGCGATGGTGGATCCCAATCCCGAGGTTGCCGGTGCCGGGCTGGAAAAGCTTCGGCGTGCTGGTATAACCGTAGAAGGACCGGTGCTCGGGGACGAAGCGCTGGAACTTAACCGAGGCTTTATCAAACGACACCAGCACGGCATGCCGTGGGTTACGATTAAGCTGGCGATGAGTCTGGATGCGCGCACTGCAATGGACAGTGGTGAGAGCCAGTGGATTACCGGCGCTGCAGCGCGCAGTGATGTCCAGCGCTTAAGGGCACAAAGCTGCGTCATTATTACCGGTAGCGGTACGCTGTTGCATGATAATCCATCCCTCACCGTCCGGGCCGCCGAGCTTGGCCTTGATAATGCAGCCGAGATTGCCATGAGGCAACCGCTCAGGGTCGTGGTGTGTGGAAAAAGCTCCTTGCCCCCTGAGGCAACCCTGCTAACCGACGGTGGCAGGACGCTGTTGGTGATGGCGGTAGAGAAAAAAATTCCCGGTGTGGCATCTCTCGTCCTCGACAGGGGTGATGGCAGTGTGGATCTGGCAGCCCTGCTGCGACATCTCGCAGGACTGGAGTGCAATCGTGTGCTGGTGGAAGCCGGAGCGACACTCGCCGGTGCATTTGTCAGTCAGGGGCTGGTGGATGAGCTGATCGTTTACATGGCGCCGACATTACTCGGCAGTCTGGCGAGACCTATGCTGGTGTTGCCTTTTGATAATATGGATCAGCAGCTGCCGTTGAAGATCCAGGATGTTCGCATGGTGGGTGACGATTTGCGGATCACGTCGGAACCTCCGGCAACGTCCCGGCAAAAGACGAAAGATTGAGCTCAATCGACTGGTAATCGCGTGCTGGTGGGCGCAGGTATTATGTTTACAGGCATTATTGAAGCAGTTGGCGAGATCGTGGCCTGTGAGCCCCGCGGTGGAGATCTGCGGTTGCGGGTTAAAACCTTTGGTCTGGATCTGGCCGGTATNAGNCTGGGTGACAGTATCGCCACCAACGGNGTTTGTCTGACCGTAATAGAATTGCCCGGTGACGGTTATGTCGCCGATGTGTCTTCGGAGACTCTGGCGAACACCACTATTGGTGACTGGCAAACGGGTACACCGGTCAATCTTGAGCGTGCGTTGACGCCTTCGAGCCGCCTGGGCGGGCATCTGGTTTCCGGTCATGTGGACGCGGTGGGTGACGTGTTGAGCCGCCACCCCGATGCGCGGTCCGAACGTTTTCGTCTGCGGGCCCCCGATTCGCTGGCAAAATACATTGCCCACAAGGGCTCCATCACCGTGGATGGCACCAGCCTAACGGTAAATCGTGTGGAAGGCGCAGAGTTCGAGCTGAATATTGTTCCCCATACACTGGAGAATACAGTGATGGGTACCTACGTACCCGGCAGCCGGATCAACCTCGAAGTTGATTTGGTGGCTCGCTACCTGGAGCGGCTATTGTTGGGTGACAAGGCGGCAGAGGCCTAACCGAAGTACGACTGCGACAAACGGATAGTTAGAGAAGATCGAATTATGGCATTGAATACTATCGAAGAACTGGTTACCGATATCCGCCAGGGGAAAATGGTCATTCTCATGGACGACGAGGATCGTGAAAATGAAGGCGATCTGGTTATGGCTGCGACCATGGTTCGCCCGGAAGATATTAATTTTATGGCCACCCACGGCCGCGGGCTGATCTGCCTGACCCTCTCCGAGGATCGCTGCCGACAGTTGAACTTGCCCTTGATGGTGGATGCCAACAAGGCGAGCCATGGCACCAATTTTACCGTATCCATTGAAGCGGCCGAGGGTGTTACCACCGGGATCTCTGCGGCTGACCGCGCCCGGACGGTACAGGTGGCGGTGTCCAGTAATGCCAGGCCCCAGGATATTGTGCAACCGGGGCATATCTTTCCCCTCAAGGCCCAGCCGGGTGGCGTATTGAGTCGTGCGGGACATACGGAGGCCGGTTGCGACCTGGCCCGCATGAGCGGCTTTGAACCGGCGGCCGTGATTGTCGAAATCATGAATGACGATGGCACCATGGCCCGGAGAGCTGATCTGGAAGCCTTTGCGGTCAAGCACCAGTTGAAAATCGGCACTATCGCCGATCTGATCCATTATCGGCTGGTGACCGAGAAAACCGTCAGCTGCATCAATGATCGCCCTATTGATACCCAGTACGGTCGGTTTGATCTGAAAACCTATCTCGACGTGGCTCGCAATGAAAAACATTTTGCATTGGTGATGGGTGATGTGACGTCGGGTGAGCCGCCGCTGGTGCGGGTGCATATCAATAAATCATCCCGCGACCTGTTTGCCATGGAGCCCGGTGATGGTTACCGGAGCTGGAGTCTGTCGCGTGCCATGGAGAAAGTCGCCGAGGAGGGTCGTGGCGTTGTCGTGTTCCTCTATTATCCGGAGACGGCGGATGATATTGATGCCAATGTTGATGAAATGCTCAGCCGTGAACCCTCCAGGCCCCAGCAGGCCAGTGAGGTGGTGTATCAGCAGGTTGGCACCGGCTCACAGATACTGATGGATCTCGGCATTCATAAAATGCGCCTGATGAGCGCGCCCTTCCGTTTCACCGGCATTTCCGGATTTGATCTGGAAGTCGTCGAATATATCAATTGTGATTGATTCCCGCGGATCATTCAGCGGGGGCCTGGAGGCTGTTTTAACAGGCTGTAAACCTACTGGAAAAAGAACATGAGTGAATATCGCCCCGATGAGGGTAGTTTTAACGTGGAGGGTGCACGCATCGCTATTGTGGTGGCGCGCTGGAACAGCCAGATTACCGACAGCTTGTTGGCGGGCGCGCAGCGAGCCTTGTTGCGTCATGGTATTGATGAGCAGGCTATTGATCTGTTCCGGGTCCCCGGCGCCTTTGAGTTGCCGCTGACCTGCAGTCAAGTGGCAAAGACCCGCCGTTATGATGCCGTGGTTGCCCTGGGGTCTGTGATCCGTGGGGGTACACCCCATTTTGACTATGTGTGCAGCGAAACGACTCGTGGCATCGGGGAGGTCGCTCTGCAGGAGGGACTGCCCGTCGCTTTCGGTGTTTTGACAACCGATGATCTGGCGCAGGCGCAACAGCGCGCTGGTGATAATCAGGAAAATAAGGGAGAAGAAGCGGCACTGACCGCACTGGAAATGATCTCCCTTTTTCGTCAGCTTTAGGAGATTGTCTTGTCATTGCCCTCAACACGAAGAAAGGCCCGCCAGTTATTGGTTCAGGCACTGTATCAGTGGCAGCTCTCGGGTTCGGATTTACACAGTATCGAAGCGGAGTTTTTTGTCGATAATGATATGCGCAAGGTGGATACCGAGTTTTTTCGGGAACTGCTGCACGGTATTCCGCGTCATCTGGACGAACTGGATGCTGTTTACGGCAGTCACCTCGATCGCAAGAATACCGATCTGGATCCGGTATCCAGGGCGCTGCTGCGCATGGGTAGTTACGAACTGTGTTATCGCATCGATGTTCCCTACAAGGTGGCCATCAATGAGGCGGTCAATCTGGCCAAGACCTTTGGTCCAACCGATGCGTACAAATATATCAACGGCATCCTTGATAAAGTAGCTTTTGAACGCAGGGCGGTGGAAGTAAAAGCAGCCAGGGCGCGCTGATTCTCTTTCCATCATTCGGGGCAAGGTGAACATGCCACTCAATGAATTTTCGCTGATCGAGTACTACTTTTCCGCCATCGGTCAGGCTGATGGGGTGATGCTAGGGGTCGGAGACGACGGCGCGCTACTGGATATTCCAGCAGGTCAGCACCTGGTTGTTTCGGTGGATACATTGGTCGCCGGCGTGCATTTCCCCCCGGATGCCGCCCCCGATGATATTGCCCGTCGCGCCTTGCGGGTTAACCTCAGCGATCTGGCGGCAATGGGGGCAACCCCCCGCTGGTTTACATTGGCACTGACACTGCCCGGCGCTGATATGGATTGGCTGAAGGCATTTTCCCGGGCATTGGCGGTGGATGCAGAGCAGTTTGGCTGTGCTCTGGTCGGTGGTGATACCACTGCCGGGCCGCTGACTATTTCAATCCAGGTCATGGGTTTGGTGCCAAGGGGGCGGGCGCTGACCCGCGTTGGGGCCCGGGCAGGCGATTATGTTTTTGTCACGGGGACACTGGGTGAGGGAGCGGCAGCACTGCAACTGTTTGACCCCTCGGTTGAACTCGCTGGATCAGTCAGAGAGCGACTGAAAGAACGCTTTTATCAACCCATGCCCCGACTGCGGGAGGGGCTGGCATTGCGCGGCCTTGCATCGGCGGCACTGGATGTATCAGATGGTTTGTTGGCAGATCTCGGGCATATCGCTGAACAAAGCGCNCTCGGTGCCGATTTGGANTTATCTGCGTTGCCGGTGGCACCCTGGTTGAAGAAGCTCGCCGATGCCGGGACAGTGCAGGACTGGGTGCTGTCCGGTGGTGACGACTATGAGCTCTGTTTTACGGTGCCGGCAGAAAATCTGGCCGCGATTGACGGTATGATAGTCGGGGGTGAATTGATCGCGACCTGTATTGGCCGGATGACCCCCAACACGGGAATCCGCTGTATCAATGGCAACGGCATGTCGGTGCAGGTTGAGCAGACGGGGTACCGGCACTTTTAGTCTTTTTTGGCCGCTCGTTTGATTGATGTTGGCCACTGGTTTTCAGGTGTAGTGAATGGATCGTCGACTGAACCCCTCTTTTGCACAGTTACTGAAAAACCCTGTGCATTTTCTGGCATTTGGCTTCGGCAGTGGGCTGGCTCCCAAGGGTCCGGGTACTGCCGGCACGCTGGTGGCCGTGCTAATCTGGCCGGCCCTGGCCACTCTGCCATTAACGCTCTATTTGTTGATCGTGGCACTGGCCGCGCTGCTGGGTTTTTATCTTTGTGGCAGGACGGCGCACGATCTTGGTGTCAAGGATCATCAGGGGATTGTCTGGGATGAGATGGTGGGTTACTGGCTGACCATGGCAGCACTCCCGGTGACCTGGACCTGGGCGCTGGCCGGGTTCGTCCTGTTTCGTCTTTTTGATATCTGGAAGCCCTGGCCTATCTGTTGGCTTGATCGCCATATTGATGGGGGTGCCGGTATCATGCTGGATGATTTGCTGGCCGGTGTGTTTGCCTGGCTCATTCTGTTTGCTGTAGGGCAAATCTGGTTTTAGGTATCGAGCGGGTGTGTTATAGCCGATACTGTTCATGATTTTCGGATAAGCGTGGGCAGGGATGAAACAAAAGTTCGCTGTAATCTTGCTGGTCGTGATGGGGGTGACAGGTTCGCTCCCGGGCTGGTCGATGCCGGAGATCCAGGTGAATGGGTTGTTCGGTGGCAGTGCGGTGCTGGTTATCAATGGCAAACAGCATCTGCTTAAGCAGGGCCAGACCAGTCCGGAGGGCGTTACATTGCTGGAAAGCAATAGTCAGCAGGCGGTATTGCTGGTAGATGGCAAGCGGTTGTCCCTCGGACTTTCAGATCGTATCTCTGCCAGTTTTCACGCGGCGGAAAAGGCTGAGGTCAGAATCCCCCGGGCTGAAAATGGCCACTATTATGTCAGCGGCTATATCAATGGCCGCCCGGTCGATTTTATGGTGGACACCGGGGCCAGTGCGGTAGCCATGAATATGCACGATGCCCNGCGGCTGGGNGTGAACTTTCGTCGCGGTATTAAAGGTAATGCCAGCACGGCAGGTGGTATTGTGAATACCTATCACGTCGACCTCGATAAACTGACTATCGGCAATATCACGGTCCATCAAGTGCGATCTACTGTTGTGATCGGTAACTTCCCGGCACAGGTGTTGCTGGGTAACAGTTTTTTGAGTCAGATTGAAATGAGTGAAGAAGCCGGCGTTCTGGTGATGAGAAAAAAATATTAACTTTTCACGCTTCACTAAAAAGCTGGCCGGTGAGCTTTACTCGGCGTCTATCCCGGCTAAAATACCCACCCGCCAAATTTCAGGAGTCATTGGTGACCCTACGTTTTGTTGAAAGCTCCAAATTGCCTACTCGCTGGGGGGTGTTTGATATTCACGGCTTCGAAGACGTGAAAAGCGATAAAGAGCATGTGGCCATCACCATGGGTGATGTCGCTGGTGACCAGCCTGTTATGTTGCGCATTCACTCAGAATGTCTTACGGGTGATGCACTTTTCAGTATCCGCTGTGACTGTGGCGCGCAGCTGGAAGAGGCGATGCGGCGTATTGCCGCTGAAGGTCGCGGGGCCATTCTTTATCTTCGTCAGGAAGGACGGGGTATCGGGCTGCTCAACAAAATCAGGGCATACCACCTTCAGGATGCCGGAGCTGACACCGTGGAAGCCAATGAGCAGCTCGGTTTTGGCGCTGATCTGCGCGATTACAGTATCTGTCAATCGATGCTCAGGCACTTGCATATACCCCGGGTTAAACTGCTGACCAATAATCCCCGTAAGGTGGAAGCACTTGAGAGTCTCGGGATAGAAGTGGTGGAGCGGATTGCGTTGCAGTCGGGCCGCAATCCCCACAATTTTCGTTATCTCGCGACAAAAGCCGGCAAGATGGGGCACCTGTTCGATGAACAGAATGAAAATGAGGATGATCATTGATGCTGGCCAAGCGAATTATTCCCTGTCTCGACGTGGATAAGGGGCGAGTAGTTAAAGGCGTCAAATTTCTCGATATACGCGATGCGGGAGACCCGGTTGAAGTGGCTAAACGCTACAACGAGGAAGGTGCCGACGAAATCACTTTTCTGGATATCACTGCGAGTCATGAAGAGCGGGACACGATGATTCAGACGGTGGAGCGGATGGCCAGTGAAGTGTTTATCCCCCTGACAGTTGGTGGCGGTGTTCGCAGCCTTGAGGATATCCGTTCACTGCTGAATGCCGGGGCGGATAAAGTCAGCATCAATTCCACTGCCGTCAAAACGCCCGAATTCGTCCGGCAGGCGGCGGAGCGTTTTGGATCGCAGTGCATTGTGGTCGCCATTGATGCTAAACAGGTGAGCGCCGACAATGAGCCGCTGCGCTGGGAGGTGTTTACCCATGGCGGCCGTATTGCTACCGGTATTGATGCGGTTGCTTGGGCAGAGCAGATGGCTTCCTTTGGTGCGGGAGAGATTCTTCTTACCAGCATGGATAGGGATGGCACTAAAAGCGGGTTTAATCTTCCCCTCACCAGGGCCATCAGTGATGCTGTCGATGTTCCAGTCATCGCCTCGGGTGGTGTAGGCAATTTGCAGGATCTGGTCGATGGTGTCATTGAAGGAAAAGCCGACGCTGTATTGGCGGCAAGCATATTTCACTTTGGGGAGTACACCGTCAGGGAGGCCAAGGTGTATATGGCAGAACGGGGTATCGAAGTGCGTCTTTGACCTTTGGAGTCTCGGGGGTAGGCGTTCTAGATGGCGTAACGCGTCCCGATTTTAAAAAACTGTAGTGTTTCCTCGTCCGCTTTCTTGGCAAACTCAATGTAGTCTGCCACGGCCTGAACAGCACCTTCCTTGGAGTCAAACGGGCCAACTGCGGCACCTTCGCGAGTGGCAAAAAACCAGAAGTTGTGAAGTTTAAAAAAACGGTCACTTCTTATCAGCGGTTTTTGACTGCCATCTTCTGCTTTTCTTGGCATTACCATGTGGTCTCCCGTGTACTGCAACTACTGGTTTTGTTTTTAGTCAAGGTCTCCACACAATCCGATTAACTTCCTATTGTTTCGAAAGGGTAAACACCCCCAATTCAGCACAATTTTTCTTAAAAAGTCAATCTGTTGATCTGCTTTATTGACCTGTATCACCCAGGGTGGTGTTACGTGAGAAAATGTTTAGTCCCCGCAGTAGATTGATGGCCTCATATAACTGGTTGTCTGCCTGTAGTAGATCTTCCTTGTCAGCTATTTGTGGGTCACTATCACTGCTTAAATGGCCGGCAAGATTGGCTTCCTTGATTTGTTTCTGCGTTTCAAGAAAGTGGATCTCAGCCGGTCTGACGGTAATGTCAGGCCGAATGCCCTCTGCTTGTATAGAACGTTTGTTGGGGGTGTAGTAGCGGGCAGTGGTTAACTTGATAGCCCGCTTTGTCCCAAGAGGTATCACTGTCTGGACTGAACCCTTTCCAAAACTGCCAGTGCCCAACAGTACCGCCCGGCGATGATCCTGCAGCGCTCCGGCAACGATTTCCGCCGCTGAAGCGGAGCCTTCATTAATCAGCACAACCACTGGAATCCCGTTGAGTGCATCGCCAGCCGCGGCATAAAACTGCTCTTTTGAACTGGGGATTCGGCCCTCCGTATAAACCACCAGCCCACCGTCGAGCAATGCATCGGCGACATCTATTGATGAATTGAGTAACCCGCCCGGATTGTTGCGTAAATCCAGCACCAGCCCTTTCAGGTCGTCTTTCTGTTTCTGGAGGTCAGACAGAGCCTCCCGGAAGTCGGCACCGGTATTTTCCTGGAACTGTGCAATTCTGACATAACCAAAGCCGGGTTCCAGGGTTCTGTGCCGGACACTCATCACCTGAATAATGTCGCGGGTAATTTCCACCTCGAAAGGGCCGTCGGTATTTTGTCTAACAATCGTCAAGGTGACTTTAGAGCCTTTCGGTCCGCGCATCAGTTCAATCGCTTCTGTCAGAGGCATGCCCTGTACCAGCTGGTCGTCAAGTTTGATAATGAGGTCTCCGGCCTGAATGCCGGCGCGGTATGCCGGGGTGTCGTCGATTGGACTGATAACCTTGATAAAACTGCCCTCCATTCCAACCTCTATGCCGAGTCCGCCAAATTCTCCGCTGGTACTCTCCTGTAGCTCGGCAAAGGCAGTTTCGTCCATATAGAGTGAGTGGGGATCGAGCCCGTTCAGTAAACCGCTAATGGCCATTTCCAGTAGTGCCTGATCGTCAATTTCTTCGACATAGGCCTGGCGTATCTGGTCAAAAACCTGCGTGAAATAGCGTAACTCTTCCAGTGGCAAGCGGGCATTTTCAGAATCTTCATTTGCATACGAAATCACTGGCCATACCAGTAAAAGTAGCGTCGTCAGCAGCGATTTGGTCAGCAGTTTCATGAAATGTCCTGATTGGTTAACGGCCGTTTGGCCCTTGTCATTGGAAAATTCTTAACCCCCGGCTTTACTGGCCAGCCATGCCTTCGGATTGGCGGGTTTGCCATTATGTCGAATTTCAAAGTAAAGTGCATGATCTGCCTGGCCTCCAGTGTTGCCCACTCTGGCAATGCGCTCGCCGGGCTTCACCCAGTCACCGGTTTCCCTGAGCAAGACCTGATTGTGGGCGTAGAGGCTCATGTAGCCTTCGCCGTGATCAATGATCACTAGCAGTCCATAACCCCGCAGGTAGTCAGAAAAGATGACTCGGCCATGATGAATACTGTGTACGTCCAGCCCCTCCGCGGCTTGCATTAACCAGCCGCTCCAGGTGATATCTGTATTGCGTACTGCCCCAAAGTGTTGGGTTAATTTGCCGGATACCGGCCAGGGCAGTTTGCCTTTCTGTTTGCTGAAGGGCTGTTTGGATGCCGGGGCTGCCAGCTGCATGGTGCGCTGTTCCAGTGCTTTCAGTACAGTTTCCAGACGTTGCCGTTCATTTCTGAGCTGATTCAGTGTTTGCTGAGAGCTCTGTATCTGTTCGCCCAGCGAAGTGAGTAACTGTTCTCTCTGTTGGCGATTCTCTCTCAGGGTTTGCTGCTCGATGGCCAGTTGCTGGCGCGATTCTGCCAGGGATTGCTCGCGGGAGGCGATATCGCTTTTGGTCGTCTCAAGCTGTTGATGCGTCTGTCGGTAAGNAGCGAGTTTTTCAGCNCGTGCNGCGAGAAANTAATCGTAGTACTTGAGGGNTCGGCTGAACTTTTCNGGATCTTCCTGGTTGAGAAGAAGNTTGATAGGTTCTTCGCTACCGAGNCGGTAAGCAGCGACGATCTCCTGGCTGATCAACTGTTGTTGGCTGTGTTTTAANGACTCGAGTTNTTNCTGTTGTTTCTCAAGTTGAATGAGNTCTCGGTTCAACGCTGCCCGCTGTTTTTNAATGGTGGAAATTTTNTTGTTCAGNTCAGCGGATGCCAGCTCAATTTTTTTCAGCTCACCAGCCAGCTTGTCCTGTTGTCGGCTCTGNCCTTTGATGGACTGNTCAAGCTTGCTGATATCCTTGCCGATTTTTTCCAGTTTGGCGCGGTCTTCCTTTTCCCCGGCACTGGCTGTGCTCAACAGGAGGAAGGCNATTGCNGTGAGCAGNGCCTTTTGTATCCCGACCATGATCATCAGCCATGTTGTTTNCGTCAATGGNCAAAACTGACCAGCGAATGTCCGGTCATCTCNGGTGGTGGGGGTAAATCCAGCAAGTCGAGCAGGGTCGCCGCCACATCNGCAAGTGAGCCGTTNTCCCCCAGTATCAACGGTCTTTGGCCCACGTAGATCAGNNGTACCGGCAAGGTTGTNTGCTGGGTGTGCACCTGGCCGGATTCTNTGTCAAACATTTNTTCAACATTNCCGTGATCCGCCGTGATCANACATTCACCTCCGGTTTGNCGGAGTGCCTCCAGNACNCGATCCAGGCAGGNATCCACGACTTCCACNGCTTTTACCGCNGCGTCNAAGACACCNCTGTGGCCTACCTGATCGCAGTTNGCATAGTTACAGATNATGACATCNTATTGGCANCCGGTGATGGCTTTAACCAGTTCNTCCGTNAGNTCNTAGGCNCTCATTTCNGGCTTCAGNTCGTAGGTGGCGACCTTCGGGGAGGGNATCAGGATGCGATCTTCCCCCNGNAACAGGGTTTCCTGNCCGCCGTTNAANAAGAAGGTCACATGGGCATATTTTTCTGTTTCGGCAATNCGCAGTTGTGTCATGCCCCGATTGCTNAGGTATTCGCCCAATGTGTTATGCANNTCNTCGGGNGGGAATGCNCAGTCAGCCTGGATGTCNGCNGCATATTCTGTCGTCATCACGAAGGCGCCCAGCGCTGGATGGGCCGTGCGGGAGAAACCCGANAAATCCTTGTCCACAAGAGCGCGGGTCATTTCCCTGGCNCGNTCCGGTCGGAAATTCATGAATAATACGGTATCGCCATCCCGGATGGTGACAGCCGGGTGTAAATCGTCGGCGATGAGGGTCGGTAGTACGAATTCGTCATTCTCGCCGCGTTGGTAAGCNGCGTGGAGTCCCTCGACCGGATCGGCTGCGCTGTGTTCGGCCTTGCCCAGCGTGAGCAGGTCATAGGCGGCCTGAACGCGATCCCAGCGGTTGTCTCGGTCCATCGCGTAAAAGCGGCCACATATAGAGGCGATTCTACCCACGCCGCGTTCGGCCAGCTTGGCGGCGGTGNGCTGCAGCGATTGNTCTGCGCTGCGCGGCGGTGTGTCACGGCCATCGAGGAAGGCGTGTACGTAAACTNCTTTTGCCCCCCGTTGTGCGGCCATGTCCACCATGGCNTTGATGTGATCTTCNTGGCTGTGNACACCGCCCTGTGACAGGAGCCCGAGNATATGNANCCTGTNCTTNCCGCTGANNGCNTTNTCNATGGCNCGNCTGTAGGCNGGGTTGGNAAAAAAGTCGCCGTCGGCAATGGCCTTGTTGATGCGGGTAAANCTNTGATAAATCACTCTGCCNGCGCCNAGGGTCATATGGCCCACTTCGCTGTTTCCCATCTGCCCTTCNGGCAGGCCCACAGCCAGTCCNGANGTGGCAATAAGTGTTGTNGGGCAATGGNTCCGGAGGTGGTCCATAANCGGNGTTTTGGCNGCCTGTANAGCATTGGATTCNTTGCTGTCGCTGTGGCCATAGCCGTCAAGCACCAGCAAAACCAGCGGTTTTTTTTGCTCGCTCATGATTTCAGTCAGGGGTTTTCCAGCAAGTTTGAATNGTAGGTGAATCTTACCTGTAAAGGTGTTTCAGTGCTAATGGTGGTTCCTAGAGAAGNGCGTGGTGTGTATACTTTCGCAGCTTCCCGGGGTCGGTTTGGTCCGGCCCGTAACTGTAGGTATCTTAATCGTGGAATTCTTTGTTTTTATCAGCGAGCAGTGGGTGCTGGTGAGTGTATTACTGATATTGATTTATCTGTTTGCAATCAATGAGCGCATCAAAAGCGGCAGACCCCTGTCAGTGCATGCTGTTACTCGCATGATTAATGCAGATGAAGCGTTGTTGCTCGATATTCGGGACAGCAAAGAGTTCAAAGCGGGACATATTGCCGGAGCGGTGAATATTCCCCAGGCAAAACTGTCAGACAAGCTCGGTGAGCTGGATGAGCACCGTGAAAAATTTATTATTATCGCTGACAAGGTAGGGCAGAATGCTGGAGCTGCAGGACGCCGGTTGCGGCAAAACGGCTTTAAGGTATTCCGGCTTACCGGCGGTATGATGGAGTGGCAGAGTCAGCAGCTGCCGGTTGTCAAAAGCTGACATGGTTGCGGTAAAAATCTATACCACTCGCAGTTGTGGTTACTGTGTCGCAGCAAAAAATCTTCTTGCGGCAAAAGAGTTGTCTTACCAGGAAATTTCTGTGGATAACGATCCGGCCATGAGGCGGGAGTTGGTGGTGTTGAGCGGTTACCACACCGTCCCCCAGATCTGGATTGGTGAGACCCATATTGGCGGTTATGATGAGTTGCGCCGCATGGAACAACAGGGCGAACTGGACACTATTATTGCTGGCCATAACAGCTGATATCCGCTGCCTGGAACCCTGATCCTGCCATGATTGGCTAGTCACAAATATTGAACGAATGAAGGCATGATTATGACGGAAGAAAACGTTACTGATGACACGGCGGAAGCTGGTGCTGAATCCCCACAGTTTGCCCTGCAGCGGGTTTACCTGAAAGACCTCTCGTTCGAAACTCCCATGGGTCCTGAGGCTTTTCATCGCGAGCTGAAACCGCAAATTGCCCAGGAACTGGCGACTAAAACCAACCGGCTGGATGAGACGCACTTTGAAGTGATTATCACCGTGACGATTACGGTTAAAGACGGCAACGACACGGTTTACCTTATTGAAGTACATCAGGCCGGTGTGTTTCTCGTCAAGGGGCTGGATAAGTCCCAAATGACACATGTTATCAATGTGCTTTGCCCAGCAACCCTGTTTCCCTATGCTAGGGAGGTGGTAGACAATATTGTGATCAAGGGTACTTTCCCGGCCTTGATGTTGCCACCAGTCAATTTTGAAGCGCTATTTGCCCAGGCTGTTACCGAGGCGAAAGAGAAGAAAGAGCAGGAAGCTGAGTCGGACAAAAACGATGTAACGCACTAAGTGCTGCTCAGGCCGGTTGGGTCTGCAATTGTTGCAGGTTCGACTGGCCTATGGGTTGCCTGGATTAATGATCTTCTTCATCATTCATGCCCAGCTCTTTCAGTTTTCGGGTGAGCGTATTTCTTCCCCATCCCAATAATTCTGCCGCATCTCGTTTCCGTCCACGGGTATGACTTAATGCCGTTTCGATCAGGGTGCGTTCAAAAATTGGCACAGCTGACGCCAGTATATCCTGCCGACCGGCATGCAACTCGGCGTCAGCCCAACTCCGCAATTGTTGTTGCCAGCTTCCCGATGTGACATTTTTTTCCACCGGGCTGTCGCGCAACTCCGGTGGCAGGTCTTCCATATGTACCTCCCGGCCGGATGCCATTACGGTCAGCCAGCGACAGGTATTTTCCAGCTGACGAACGTTGCCCGCCCAGGGGAGGAGGCTAAGGAACTGCTCAACCTCGCTGGACAGGGTCTTGGCCTCTGTCTCAAGCTCCTTGGCGGCCCTCTGTAGAAAATATTGCATCAACATGGGAATATCTTCCCGCCGATCTGCCAGTTTTGGTAGGTGAATGCGGATGACATTCAGGCGGTGAAACAGGTCTTCACGAAAACGATTTTCCACCACCAGTTGTTCAAGGTTCTGGTGAGTGGCGGCAATGATACGCACATCGACTTTTACCGGTGTGTGCCCGCCGACCAGATAAAATTCACCGTTAGCCAGTACCCGTAGCAGTCGTGTTTGTGCTTCGGGCGGCATATCTCCGATTTCATCGAGAAAAAGTGTCCCGCCATCGGCCTGTTGAAACCTGCCTTCGCGTCGCTGTGTGGCACCGGTAAACGCCCCTTTTTCATGACCAAACAGTTCAGATTCGATCAAATCGTGGGGGATCGCTGCCATGTTGAGAGCGACAAAACGTTTGTTATGGCGTGGGCTGTGATCATGTAATGCCTTTGCTACCAGCTCTTTGCCGGTGCCGGACTCACCATTGATCAGCACAGTAATGTTGGAGTGGGACAGTCGCCCTATGGCGCGGAACACCTCCTGCATGGCCGGTGCTTCGCCGATGATTTCACCGCTGATGTCAATGTCGCTCTCAACCGGCTTGCGATTCTGTTCTGTGACAAAATTAATGGCTCTATTGGTCACCGCAACGAGTTCATCGAGGTCGAAAGGTTTGGGCAGATATTCAAAGGCACCGCCCTGATAAGCCGCTACAGCACTGTCCAGGTCAGAGTGAGCCGTTGTGATAATTACCGGCAGTGCCGGGTTGCTGGTGTGAATCCGTTGCAGTAGTTGAAGACCGTCAATACCTGGCATGCGAATGTCACTGATGATGGTGTCGGGCTGCTGCTTGTCGAGTTTGGCGATCAGTTCGCTGGCATTTTCAAAGCTGGTGACATCGAGATTTGCACGACTCAGCGCCTTCTCCATTACCCAGCGGATTGAACGGTCGTCATCCACTATCCATACAGTTCGTTTGTCCATTTGTTATGCATCCAAAGGTAGGTAGATCGTGAAACGCGTTTCACCACGTTCGTTATCACACTCGATCAGGCCGTGATGAAGGTGGATAGCTGATTGGGCAATGGGTAGGCCCAGGCCGCTGCCCTCGGCGCGGCCGCTGATCATTGGAAAGAAAATACGGTCCATGAGTTTTTCGGGTATCCCCGGGCCGTTGTCCGTAATATCAATCCGACACACGACCTTGTGATGTGTTTTGCCGATGGTGAACTGACGTTGTATTCGCGTCCTGAGCTTGATAACAGGCCGCTTTTGGGGGCTATTGCGCAAGGCCTGCACGGCATTGCGGACGATATTGAGCATTGCCTGAATCAGCTGTCCCCGATCACCACTGATTTCGGGAATACTCGGATCATAATTGCGNTTGATCAGGATGCTGCCCCGGGTNTCNGCCTCAGCGAGCGCGGCGACATGNTCNAGNACNTCNTGAATGTTTACCGGTAGAAACTTTGGCATGGTGTTGGGGCCGAGCAATCGNTCNACNAGGTTNCANAGNCGGTCTGTTTCAGCGGAGATAATATCTGTGTANTCCCTTAGCTCCGGTTGATCATGNAAATCTTCCGAGAGTAATTGTGCGGCNCCACGGATNCCGCCCAGCGGATTTTTTATTTCNTGGGCGAGCCCCCGCACCAGNTTCCGGGTNGTNTCGTGNGTNGTGATGAGTGCCTCTTCACGATTGATTTTCATCAGCCGATCCATGGGNTGCATTTCCAGCAGCAACATTTCNGCCGAGGTTGTTTGTATGGGTGTGGCGGTAAAATCCACTGTGATATGNGATTGNTCAGGAAGCGTTAGNGGTGCCTGTCGCTGGGTAAAGGGGTGGTTGGTCGCCAGGGCCTCTTTTANCGAATCGTAAGTACCGTCCCCNGTATCAAAAAGNGNNTTNACGGAGTTTCCGCAGAAGCGCATGGCGCTCACTGCCANGAGNCTTTCTGCAGCAGGNTTCAAGTAGCATATATCCAGCTCGTCATTCAGCAANAGCACAGCCGTGCTGAGATTATCCAGTANNANGTGGTGGAGCTGGTGGTCAGTCATCTCTCTGCTTCATTNCGGCTTCNTACAGNCTGGGCAGTATTGCCTCTTTATGGTTCAGTACCAGTAAATANATAGCAATTACTGGGCCAGNTTTNTTGTGGCTGTAAGNTGCCTGAACCNCGGTGCATGTGGCTNGAGTGTAGTTNAAGAATNGTTATTTTGCACCAANATGGTGCNNTGCTAGGGGNTGTGCAATATGGAGTGGCGTTTGACATGNATGGTAATGATGTCTGACTGGCCNAGNTGGTTGTCGGAGCCGTCAACCACCTGTGCNTGNAGAGTATGTTTGCCGCGTATCAGTGAATCTATCACGAATGATGTGGCCGGAACTGCTGGGCCGTGGGGCTGGCCATTGTGTAGTAATTGTACCCGGTGCCCNGATCTAAGTGCGGGTTCTAGGTATACCTGNACCACCACNTCAAGCTGCCCGGGCGGGATNGTGGAGTCCTGAGCGGGTGATAGAATGNCGACTTCCTTATAACTGACTTCCTCTTTTTGGCTATTTCTGGCAGGTTTTTTCGGTGCCANGGCGGGCTGTGTGTTGATTGAGGGCAAAGTGAGCTCTTCAGCAGATGTNTCATTGGCAGGAGGCTGATCGGTGTATTTAACATTGCCCTTTTCATCCACAGTGCGATAGACCTGAGCAGCAACGGTCAGTGAAAGCATCAGTGCCAACAATGCGATANCGGTTTTACTTTTCTGCAGTGACATGGCNTTCTCCCTACGAATAGTTTTCAAGACTAACTCTGCTTTGACAAAAGAAAAAGCCCGCCATTCGAAAATGACGGGCTTTTTTATTTACTCAGCTACAGCAGCTGAGAGCAGATCTTCTGCTTAAACCGAGTAATACATGTCGAANTCTATCGGGTGAGTGGTGTGCTCAACCCGGTAAACTTCCTGCATTTTCAGCTCAATGTAGGCATCNATCATGTCATCGGTAAAGACACCACCAGCGGTGAGGAAAGCNCGGTCTTCATCGAGGTTGCTCAGTGCTTCACGCAAGCTGCCACAAACTTGCGGGATCGCGGCGGCTTCTTCNGGGGGCAGGTCATAGAGATCCTTGTCTGCAGGGTCGCCNGGGTGAATCTTGTTNTGTACNCCGTCGAGACCGGCCATCAACATGGCAGCAAAAGCCAGGTAGGGATTGGCAATCGGGTCGGGGAAGCGGGCCTCAACGCGTTTTCCTTTGGGCGATGCAACGTAGGGAATGCGGATTGAAGCAGAACGGTTCCGGGCCGAATAGGCGAGCATCACTGGTGCCTCAAAGCCCGGAATCAGACGNTTGTAGGAGTTGGTGCCGGGNTTGGTGAANGCGTTAAGNGCTTTGGCGTGNTTGATGATNCCGCCGATNTAATACAGGGCCGTTTCGGACAGGCCTGCGTAACCGTCACCGGCAAACTGGTTGACNCCGTCTTTCCAGAAAGACTGGTGACAATGCATGCCGGAGCCATTNTCNCCAACAATGGGNTTGGGCATGAATGTGGCTGTNTTNCCATAGGCATGGGCCACGTTGTGAACNCAGTATTTNAGTATTTGGGTTTCATCCGCTTTCTTGACCAGCGTGCTNAATTTCACNCCGATCTCACATTGACCAGCNGTGGCCACTTCGTGGTGGTGTACTTCCACATCCAGGCCCATTTGTTCCATNGCNGTACACATGGCAGCCCGGAGGTCGTGCAGNGAGTCAATCGGGGGTACCGGAAAATATCCNCCTTTCACNCGNGGGCGGTGACCCATATTGCCTTCAGCGTATTCATTNCCTGTGGACCANGCGGCTTCCTCTGANCTGATTTTGACAAAGCANCCACTCATGTCGATGCCCCACTTGATGTCATCNAAAACAAAGAACTCGGGNTCGGGGCCAAAAAAAGCGGTNTCCCCAAGGCCGGTGGCGGCNAGGTATTGCTCGGCGCGCTTGGCTACAGAGCGAGGATCGCGCTCATAACCNGTCATGGTNTTGGGTTCCAGGATNTCACAGCGAAGAATGACNGTGCTGTCGTCCGAGAANGGNTCGAGAATGGCTGTGCTGTCGTCGGGCATCAGGACCATGTCTGATTCGTTGATGCCTTTCCAGCCAGCAATGGATGAGCCATCAAACATTTGTCCGGTTTCAAAAAACTCCTCATCGACAGACTTTGAGGGAATGGTGACGTGTTGTTCTTTACCTTTNGTGTCGGTGAAACGCAGGTCTACCCAGCGAGATTCACTCTCTTTGATCAGGTTAAGAGTTTTATTGGACATTGGCTCCTCCAAGTNTGGATATCCGGTTTTGTAGGGTTGCCGAAAGCGGCANCTCTGGGTTGAGTATATCGTTAGTTCAATGGTTTTGTTTTAATGGTTNGCAAGCAATGTGCCAATATGAAGCAAAAGCCATGCCATTGGTATCAGCCAAGTAAAACAACAGGTTATCAGTTTGGCAAGACGGTCTTTTGCACCATATTGGAATCTNTTTTATAAATTTTGCACTAAAATAGTGCGAATTGCTTGGGTCCGGTTGCAGTGTTTCATGATAAGCGGATTTGGCCACATTTGTAATATAATCTTGGGCCATTAAACACGAGCTACCGTCATTATCCCCATGCATTTTATCGTCAAGCTTTTCCCNGAGATTACCATNAAGAGTCCCCCNGTCCGCAAGCGTATGACCCGCCAGCTGAGGGANAATCTTCGCAAATTACTATTGAACATCAATCCTGCCATCCATCTTCAACAGGACTGGGAGAAANTTCAGGTCGTCGGCCCTGNCGACGAGGAGCTGGCCCGCCAGGTTGTAGATCTGTTGGGCAGAACCCCAGGAATCGCCAAATTTGCCCGAATACAGCGCTATCCGCTGGGAGANTTTGANGATGTNGTTGAAAAAACACTGANTTTTTGGCGNNNNCGCNTGGATAACAAAAGTTTTGCTGTTCGCGTGAAACGGGTTGGCGAACATGGGTTCAAGTCCAGTGATCTCGAGCGNTATGTCGGTGCTGCCCTGCTGANNCACTGTGNCTCAGCCCGCGTTAATCTTAAGCNGCCGGATGTCACCGTCCGTCTGGANNTNCGTCACAACGAGCTTTATGTGNTTNAAGCGGTTTATCCCGGGTTGGGTGGCTTCCCTCTNGGTACCCAGGATGCAGTNATTTCACTACTGTCGGGTGGGTTTGATTCCTCTGTGGCCAGTTACCTCACTATCAAGCGGGGNCTGNGNACACATTATCTGTTTTTTAATCTGGGTGGACGAAATCATGAGGTGGGGGTNAAACAGGTGGCCTCTTATCTGTGGCAGAAATATGCCAGTTCCCACCCAGTGCACTTTATAACCATCCCGTTTGCCGGTGTGGTAGAGGAAATCCTGACCAGGGTTGGCAATGCGGAAATGGGGGTTGTGCTGAAGCGTATGATGCTGCGCGTCGCCAGTGACGTCGCCAGGGAGCTTAAAATTGATGCACTGGTGACGGGTGAGAGCGTTGCCCAGGTATCAAGTCAGACACTGGCCAATCTCGCTGTGATTGATGCGGTGACTGACGCACTGGTCCTCAGGCCACTGATCACCGCTGACAAAGGTGACATTATCGATATTGCCCGGGCCATAGAGGTAGAAGGTTTTGCAGCCAATATGCCGGAATACTGTGGTGTTATTTCTGTCAGGCCCACCACCCGTGCGACGGGCCAGAAGGTCGCTCACGAAGAAGAGAAGTTTGATTTCAGCGTATTAGAGCACGCGCTCGCCCATGCTCGTGTCCAGACCATCGATGAGGTGCTGAACGATAATGGCATCATTCCTGTGGATGTCTTTGAAAATCCACCACCGGACTCAGTGATCCTGGACATTCGCCATCCTGAGGAGGTTTGTTCCCGGCCACTGAATGTGCCTGAAGCAGAGGTAGAGCTGATCCCTTTTTATACATTGCAGGGCCGGTTCCGCGAGCTGAAACAGGCCTCCCGGTATGTGCTGTATTGTGACAGGGGGGTGATGAGCCGACTGCATGCGGAGCACCTGATAGAGCAGGGTTTCTGTAATGTAGGCGTTTATCGCCCTGCCCGAAAATAAAGGGTGCAAAGGCTTCGAAAAACTCTATATATCTTAAATGTACCCGCAGATAATTTTTTATTCTTTGTGAATATTAATAATGCCTCTACCCTTGCTGCTCTCTGAGCAGGCGAAGTGAAATTTATGGACTGGCAAGGCATTTTATCATTGGCGTTGACACTGGGTGCTTTGCTGATATTGGCAACCACCCGGATTGGACCCCATCTGGTGATGATGGTGGTGCTGAGCATACTGAGCGTCACTGGCATCCTGACTGCCACTGAAGCGTTGTCAGGGTTCAGCAATAGCGGTGTTATCACTGTCGCGGCGATGTTTGTGGTGGCAGCGGGGCTGCATGGGTCCGGTGGGATTGATCTGCTGGTGAACCGCTTCCTGGGGCGGCCTAAAACCGTCCGGTCTGCCTTGACCAGGATGTTTGCACCTGTGGCGTTGCTGAGCGGCTTTTTAAACAACACGCCTGTTGTCGCCACGATGATTCCGGCCATTCATGCCTGGTCGCGACAAATCAATATTGCGCCATCCAAATTGATGATCCCGCTTAGCTATACGGCAATTCTGGGCGGTACCCTGACCCTTATCGGCACCAGCACCAATCTGGTGGTCAATGGTCAATATCAGGTGTTGACGGGTGAAGCGGGATTTTCGTTGTTTTCTATCACTGCTGTGGGGTTTCCGGTCGCTGTGATTGGGCTGTTTTTTATCTGGCTATTTTTCCCCAAGTGGCTGCCGGATCGCGGTGACCAGCAGGCTTTTGGCAACCTGCGTGAATTCACGCTGGAAGTTTCCGTTGCGAAAGATGGCCCATTGGTCGGCAAAACGGTGGCGAGTGCAGGGCTGCGTCATCTGAGGCGCGTTTATCTTGTGGAAATTGAACGGGGAGGCACGGTGGTGACCGCCGTTCCCTCTGAGGAAAAACTGCAGGGTGGTGACCGCCTGGTGTTCGCCGGTGATACGGAGGCGATCTCAGACCTGCTCCGCATCAATGGCCTGGTGCCATCGACCGAGAATGAGGAGGGGTTGTCCCTGGATACTGACCGAGCTGAGCGGCGTCTGGTGGAGGTGGTCGTATCGCCCCACTGTGATGCGGTGGGGCATGCCATTCGGGATTCCGGGTTTCGGAGTCGCTATGGTGCAGTGGTCCTTGCCGTTGCGCGGCATGGTGAGCGGGTTCAGGGGAATCTGGGCACCATTGAGCTGGCAGTGGGCGATACTCTGTTACTCGAAGCCCGGCCCGCATTTGTCAGCCGTCAGCGCTATAACAAGGATTTCCTGTTAGTCAACGAGCGGAATACCGATCCTCCGAGGCACGAGCGCGCTTACCTGTCCTGGGCTATTCTGGGTGGTATCGTCGCTCTGGCGGGACTGGGCCTGACCAGTATGCTTAACGCCGCGCTGCTCGGTAGTTTGCTGATGATCCTCAGCGGTTGCTGCTCGGTCAACCAGGCGGAAAAAAATATCGACATGATGGTGATAGTGACAATCGCAGCGGCGTTTGCACTGGGCATGGCGCTGGAGAAAACCGGCGTGGCGGCATTTCTTGCCGACAATATGATTCAGCTGGGTTCCGGTAAGCCCTGGTTGCTGCTGATACTGTGCTATCTGCTGGTGTCAATTCTGACCGAGTTGATTACCAACAACGCCTCGGCCGTACTGGTGTTGCCGATTGTATTGAAAATGACTGAGCAGGCCGGTTTAAACAATGAGCCTTTTATTTTCGCCATTATCATGGCGGCCTCGGCAAGCTTTGCGACGCCTTTGGGCTATCAGACGAATCTGATGGTTTATGGACCGGGTGGCTACCGCTTTTCGGACTTCCTTCGGGTAGGGGTGCCGATGAACCTGCTTATCGGCGTAGTGACTATAACGGTTTTATTGATCGGTTGGCCGCTCAGCTGATTGTCGAGCGGAAACATGTCACTACAAACAATATGGGCCGGCTCCTCCCCCCAATTGAAAAAGCGTGTCCCTGTGTCCGCTTTGTCTTGACCATTGTATTCAGCGGACTTCATGCACAATTTGCTGATGGAGCAGGTGGTTTTTATTCAGTGCCGCAGCTAACAGGTATCGCTGGCAACTGTCTGATCTCGCCCCCTGCCCTTGGCCTCATAAAGGGCTTTGTCGGCCAGAGAGGTCAGCCGTGAGGAGCGTTCTTCCGTAGTGGGGACCAGGCTGGCGACACCGGCGCTGATAGTTATCGACGACGATATGGGGTTGTCGGCGTGTGGGATTTGCAGTCTCTTGATGTTCGCCTGGACCTGGGCCGCTACTTTCAGGGCTCCGGTCAGTGAAGTGTTGGGCAGCAGGATGCAAAACTCCTCACCGCCATAACGGGTAGCCATGTCGGTGGCGCGTAGCAGGCTGTGCTGTATGGTGGTGGCAATGGATTTCAGGCAGTCATCGCCAACCATGTGTCCGTAGTGGTCGTTGTATTGCTTGAAGTAATCGATATCCAGGAAAATCAGTGCGAGCGGTTCCCGGCTGCGCATACCCCGTCGCCATTCCATGTCGAGATGGTCGGTAAAATAGCGCCGGTTATAGAGACCGGTAAGCTCGTCGGTGATGGCCATTTTCTCGAGTTTTGACTGGGCATTTTTATAGTCGGTATTGTCCCTGATCGTTTGAACAACGGCGATCAAACTGCCGTGGGCGTCGTAGATAGGGCCCGCATCCACCGTGAGATAGAGCCGTGAACCGATGCGGGGCATAACGCACCAGTTTTCGGCTTTATAGCCTTCCCCATAGATTGAGAGTTGTGCGTGAACCGCGTAGAGCTGATCGAGCTCAGCTGTTCGTTCCTGCACCAGTACATCAGCGAGACAGAGCCGTTGCTTTGCATAGAAAGCCTTCCAGTGGTCCCGTGTGCCAAGCACTTCCTCGGCCCTGACACCAGTGAGTCGCTCACAGGATTTGTTCCAGATGACGACGTAACCGTCCCGGTCGAGGACAAAAGTTGCTGTGACCAGATGCTCCATGAGACTGACAGCAAATTTTTGCTGTTGAACCACCAAAATAAGATCCTTTATATGGTGTGCGTAAATTGCTGAGCAGTATAGGGCTCTCGGATTGGGATGTCGATTTGCCGTCACTGGCCGGCGTCGGCTGGGTCCCGTCGCCCTGTTTGTTTGTCGGGTTTCATCAAAGTTGTTCGGGGCATCCCGGTTGGTGTTCCTGACTAAAACGGCTTTCCATGATGGCCCTTGCCATTTGTGGGTAGATCTGAGTACGGTGTTGAAGAAATCCCTGCGTTCTGGCGCTATAACCGCTATAATCCGCGCCTATTTTTTACCGACCGAGAAATCCTGTGATCGAAAATCTCCGCAACATCGCCATTATTGCCCACGTTGACCACGGTAAAACCACCTTGGTGGACCGTCTGTTGCAACAATCCGGTACGCTGGACCGCAAAGCCATGGGTGCCGAACGGGTCATGGATTCCAATGATCAGGAGCGTGAGCGTGGTATTACCATTCTGGCCAAAAACACGGCCATCGAATGGAATGGTTACCGGATCAATATCGTCGATACTCCGGGCCACGCTGACTTTGGCGGTGAGGTTGAGCGGGTTCTGTCGATGGTGGACTCCGTATTGTTGCTGGTGGACGCGGTTGACGGCCCTATGCCGCAGACCCGGTTTGTTACCCAAAAGGCCTTCGAGCAAGGGCTCCATCCGATTCTTGTGGTCAACAAGGTGGATCGCCCCGGCGCCCGTCCCCATTGGGTCGTCGATCAGGTATTTGATCTCTTCGATCGTCTCGGTGCCACCGACGAACAACTGGACTTCCCCATTATGTATGCCTCGGCGCTGAACGGCGTTGCCGGTAATGAGCCGGATAATCTGGCGGAAGACATGACGCCGCTGTTCCAGATGGTCGTGGATAAGGTCAAAGCACCGGCAGTGAACCGCGATGGTCCACTGCAAATGCAGATCAGTGCCCTGGATTACAGCAGTTACGTGGGCGTTATCGGTATCGGTCGAATTACCCGCGGCAAACTCAAAACCAACGAGCAGGTGGTGGTGGTTGATCGCGACGGCAAAACCCGTCGCGGTCGCGTATTACAGGTGATGGGTTATCGCGGTCTGGAGCGATTTGAGGTGGAGCAAGCCGAAGCGGGCGATATCGTCTGCATCACCGGTATCGACAAATTGAACATTTCCGACACCATCTGCAGCCCGGACAAGCCGGAAGCGATGGTGCCACTGAGTGTTGACGAACCCACCGTCAGCATGACTTTCCAGGTGAACGATTCCCCGTTCGCCGGTCAGGATGGCAAATACATTACGTCGAGAAATATCAGGGAGCGACTGGATCAGGAGCTGATTCACAATGTGGCGCTGCGGGTTGTACAGGGTGAGACACCCGACAAATTTGTGGTGTCCGGTCGCGGTGAATTACACCTTTCGGTATTGATTGAAAACATGCGCCGAGAGGGTTTCGAGCTGGGTGTGTCGCGTCCCGAAGTCATTCAGAAAGACGTGGACGGCGAGATTCACGAACCTTTTGAGCAGGTCGTGATTGATATTGAAGACCGGCATCAGGGTGCGGTAATGGAGGAGTTGGGGTTTCGCAAGGCGGATATGACCAACATGGAACCCGACGGTAAAGGCCGGGTGAGACTCGAGTTTATGGTGCCCTCCCGAGGCCTGATTGGTTTTCGCTCACACTTTCTGACGCTGACCAGTGGCTCCGGCATCATGACCAGCATTTTTGATCACTACGGTCCAGTGAAACAGGGTGACATGGCCGGTCGCCAGAACGGCGTGCTGGTGTCCATGACCAAGGGCAAGACACTGGCTTATGCCCTGTTCACCCTGCAGGATCGTGGCCGTTTGTTCCTCGGGCACGGTGCCGAGGTCTATGAAGGGCAGATTATTGGTCTGCATTCCCGCAACAATGATTTGCCAGTAAACCCCACCAAGGCCAAGCAGCTGACCAACATCCGGGCGGCCGGTACCGATGAGAACCTGGTGCTCAGCCCGCCGGTTCGACATACCCTCGAGCAGGCGCTGGAGTTTATTGCCGAAGATGAGCTGGTAGAGGTAACCCCCCACCACATTCGTTTGCGCAAAAAGCTCCTGAGCGAGAACGAACGCAAGCGAGCTGGCAAAAACTGACAGTGCTGTCAGGGTGCCACGATTAAAGATCGTGGCATTGCCGGTGGCGAAAGCAGCCTGTCAGGTGGTCGTTGACCAACCCGGTAGCCTGCAGGTAGGCATAACAGATGGTGCTGCCAAAAAAGCGGAAGCCACGTTTTTTCATGTCCTTGCTGATGGTGTCCGATAGCGGGGTAGTCGATGGGACAGCGTCGGAATCCTGCCAATGGTTCTGAATGGGGCGATTGTCGACGAAGCCCCACAGATAATCAGCAAAACTGCCGAATTTTGACTGGATGTCCAGAAACAGACGGGCGTTACTGACAGCGCTTTCAATTTTCAGTCGATTTCTCACAATACCCCTATTCTGCAGCAGCTGCACAATATCTTGCCGGTTGAAGCTGGCTACCTGCTCCGGTCGAAATTCAGCAAAGGCTCGTCGGTAGTGTTCGCGCTTTCTGAGAATGGTGATCCATGCGAGACCGGCCTGGGCGCTCTCAAGCACCAGAAATTCAAACAGCTTTTGGTCATCGCGACAGGGAACGCCCCATTCCTGATCATGATAGTCCTGATAGAGTGGATCATTGCCAGCCCAGGGGCAGCGGGGGTTGTCGTCGGATGCCCGCTTCCGGGAAAAGACCGTAGAGCACTTCTCCGGGTCGCTGGGCGAACTCACTGACAGTTATCCCGAAGGTACTGAAACAATTTGCGACTGGCTGCCGGTGGTTTTTGTTGTGATGCGTCGCGTTGGGCCTGTCTGATTAACTGGCGCAAGTGCTGTCGGTCAAGTCCCGGTATATCACCAATCAGCTCTTCTAGTGCCGAGTCGCCCTCACTGATCAGTCTGTCGCGCCAGTTCTCCAGGCGTTGAAACTGCTGGCGAAAAACCTGACTGTCATGGTGAAAACTCTCCAGTTCCCGGCGTATGCCCTCGCTGTCGATAACACGCATGATTTTGCCAATATATTGCAGCTGGCGTCGTCGACCCTCGCGATTTTTTAGCCGTCTTGCCAACGCGACGGCTTCGGCAAGCTCTTCTGGTATGGTGACCTTGGCCAGTTTGGCCGGGGCTAGGTCCACGAGCTCTTCGCCGAGCTTTTGCAGTGCGATCATCTCGCGTTTGACGGCCGACTTGCTTTTGGGTGGTTCTTCGTCTGGCAGATGGTCTGGAAAAGAATCTTCAATCATGATACTTAGCTATAAAACAGGGTGGCGAGACCCAGAAACGAAAGAAAACCCACCACATCTGTAACCGTGGTGAGCGCGACGCTCCCCGCCAGAGCGGGGTCGATACGGCATTTTTTTAGAAACACCGGCAGCAACGTGCCTGCAACAGCAGCGGAGATGAGGTTGATGGCCATGGCGGCAGCAATGATGAAAGCTATGATCGGGTCGTTAAACCAGAGAGCAGCAACGCCGCCCATCACCAGTGCCCATAGCATGCCATTCAANGCNCCGACGGCAAATTCCTTGCTCAGTAACCAGCGCATATTGTTTTTGCTGATNTGTCCCAGTGCCATGCCCCGAATAACCACGGTGAGNGTCTGACTNCCAGCAACNCCACCCATGCTGGCGACNATGGGCATCAGGATAGCCAGNGCGACGACCTTTTCAATCGTGGCTTCGAAAATGTTGATCACCGANGAGGCGAGGATAGCGGTTATCAGNTTCATCCCGAGCCAAACGGCCCGACGGGGNGCCGTGCGNTTNACCGANGCAAANGTCTCTTCTTCNTCGCTGAGACCGGCCAACCCNAACANTGAGTGGGCGGCATCCTCGATAATCACGTCTACCACGTCATCGATGGTGATTCGGCCAAGCAGTTTGTGGTCCGNGCCTACNACTGGNGCTGAAACCCAGTCATTCTTTTCAAACAGNAGTGCAACCTGCGAATCNGGCATATCGGCTGTGATGGCCTGTGCATCAGTTACCATCATNTCGCGCACNGTGATATTNGGGCTCGCGGTCANCAGTTTGGTGAGCGGTAATGTGCCGAGAAANGTNTCTTCCCNNTTCACCACAAAAATATTATCGGTGATATCCGGAATTTCTTCNTGGCGNCGCAGNTANCGCAANACCACATCAATNGTCAGNTCGGGNCGGACAGTGATGGTGTCCGTNTTCATCAACCCGCCGGCGGTATCTTCNTTGTAAGTNAGTACTCGCTCNACCCGCAGCCNNTCCTGGCTGCTCATCGCCTGNAGTACTTCTGGTATTACCTGGTCGGGNAGTTGCTGCAGAATGTCNGCAATNTCNTCGGGNTCAAGNCCTTCAGTNAGTGAGGCGACCTCGTGACTTTCCATTTCACTAAGGATTTCACCGCGNAGTTCCTCGCTGAGCTCACCGATNACNTCGCCTTCCAGCTCCCGGTCNACCAGGTCCCATAATACCCGCCGGGCTTTAGGTGGTGCAGACTCTATCTGGTCNGCGATATCGCCGGGAGAAAGGTTATTGAGCATGTGNCGNAGCAGGCGCACATCGCTCGAATTCATCATTTCGTTGATGCTGGCGAGCCTGGACAAATGGCTGAATTTTTCGTTAGGCCCCTGCATCTGAGAAGTTTTCCCTGACNGTCAGTTTGAAGGCGGATAGTGTATAGGTGGGCGTGACAAAATTATACAGTGGTCTGGTTGGTAGNCGGCGCGGTTAGTGCTCTTCCTCGAATCGGTTNCCGATTAACTGTTCGATATCGCGATGGGCNCGCTCNGCATCACTGCCTTCGAAAATGAAATGGAGAGAGGTGCCNTGGGTCGCGGCAAGCAACATCAGTGACATCACNCTTTTGGCGTCCACCAGTTTGTCGGGACTGCGCCCGGTTTTGATGGCGCAGCCATATTTTCCGGCAGTCGAAGCCAGNTTTGCGGCTGCTCGAGCATGCAGCCCNAGACGGTTNACAATGGTGATTTCTGTACAGATNATTTTTGACATAACAGCCNTCNCGTGATGGCGCCCGTCAGGNCAGTTCTCTGTGCCGGACCTGTACATTCGGCATNGTGNTGCTGAAATGTCTGGCTAGAACGCTGGATATGTAGACTGAGCGGTGCTGNCCCCCGGTGCAGCCCACTGCAATGGTTAGATANCTGCGATTATTGGCAAGAAATGACGGTGTCCAGCGGGACAGNAACTGCTTGATNTCATTNGTCATGTCGATGACTTCCGGTTGCGATTCGAGAAATTCGATCACTGGNTGGTCNTTGCCGGTAAAGGGCCTTAANTCCTGTTTCCAGTGGGGGTTTGGCANGCAGCGAACGTCAAAGACAAAATCCGCGTTGACTGGNACTCCGCGTTTAAAGGCAAAGGANTCAAACATGANAGCCATGTCNTCNCTGNTGTGGGGNGCAATTTGNTGNTTGATGACATCGCGNAGCTGGTGCAGNGTCATGGTGCTGGTATCAATTCTGCGATCTGCAATTGAGGCNATNGGGTCCAGCAGGGTGGTNTCNAGTTCTATGGCTTCGTNNATATCNACCCGGTCNTTGGTNAGNGGGTGCTTGCGNCGTGTTTCACTGAAACGCTGGATGATGACGGAATTTCTGGCATCGAGGAAAAGCACTTCATAGTTGATGCCCGAATGCTTCAGCTCCGCAAGAATTTTTGGAAGCTGGTCAAGGTCTTCGCCCAGGTTGCGGACATCAATTCCCACCGCAATTTTTTCCAGCCAATGCTGGTTCTTGGCGTTGATGGCTTTCTGAAAAAGGCCGGGAAGCAAACTGGCGGGAAGATTGTCAATGCAGGTAAAACCGACATCTTCGAGGACGTTCAGTGCGGTACTCTTGCCGGATCCAGAACGCCCACTTACCACCACCAGTCGCATTAGCCTTTCGCCTCAGTCGCCATCATTGCCGGTTGCTATCCGAAAGAGGTCTTGATCACTGCCGGCCTGTCGCAATGCATTGCGAACCGTTTCGTCCTGAAGTAATTCGGCGATGGAAGAGAGGACCTGCAGGTGTTCGTCGTTTTGCTCCTCGGGAACGATCAGTGCAAAGATCAGGTCTACCGGCTCTCCATCGATAGCATCGAAATCGACGGCATCAGCCAGTTTGACAAGTGCTCCGGTAATCTTTTCACAGCCTGCCAGTCGACAGTGGGGGATGGCAACACCTTCTCCTATCCCGGTGCTGCCCAGTCGCTCTCTTGCCAGCAGACTCTGGTAGAGATCGTCTGCGTTGACCCCCTCCATGCGTTCTTTCAGGAAGACGGAAAGGTTTTCCAGTACCCTTTTTTTGCTACCGCCCTCGGCGCTGGCAACGGTGTTTTCAGGGGTGAGTACATCAATCAGTTTCATGAGTGTTATCTACCGCGGTTCTTTTCCTTGTGCTTGATTAGCTGTCGATCCAGTTTGTCGGTCAGCATGTCGATAGCCGCATAAAGATCCTCATGCTCGGAATCGGCAAAGAATTCACCGCCGCTAACATGGACTGTTGCTTCAGCTTTCTGGATCAATTTTTCAACTGAGAGAATCACGTTCGTGCTGGTGATACCGTCGTGATGACGCTCCAGTTTGGATAATTTGGTAGTGACATAGTCTTTGATCGGATCAGTGATATCGAGATGATGTCCGCTGATGTTCAATTGCATGCGGTTCTCCTTAATAGGTGTTAGGTGTTGGGGTTGTAGCGTTTTCTTTCGCTGGAAGAGGGGATGCCCATCCCCTCGCGATATTTGGCAACAGTGCGTCGGGCAACCTGAATACCCATCTCCTGAAGCAGTGCTGTCAGTTTGTTATCGCTGAGGGGCTTGCCCGGATTTTCAGCGCTTACCATTTTTTTCAGCATAGCGCGAATGGCTGTTGATGAACACTCCCCGCCAGCGTCGGTCGAGACGTGGCTGGAGAAGAAATACTTTAGTTCAAAAACACCCTGCGGTGTGTCGATGTACTTTTGGGTGGTCACCCTCGAAATAGTGGATTCGTGCAGGTCCAGTCGTTCGGCAATGTCTGCCAGCACCATGGGCTTCATCGCCACGGGTCCCTGTTCCAGAAAGCCCTGTTGTAATTCAATGATGCAACTGGTGACGCGCATCAGGGTGTCATTGCGGCTTTCCATGCTGCGCAGAAACCATTTGGCTTCCTGGAGGTGATTCTTGAGGAAGGTGTTGTCTTGGCTGGAGTCGGCTCTGCGAATCAGCTGCGCGTACTGTTGATTGATACTCAGGCGAGGAGTGATGTCCTCATTGAGGGAAACTTTCCAGTGATTATCGACTTTGGTGACTCGAACATCGGGTACCACGTACTCGATATCATCGTTTCGAATGGCGTCACCGGGGTTGGGAGCCAATGTCTGGATAAGTAGGATGGCACCCTCGAGTATCTCGTGGGACAGACCGGTGATTTTTTCCATTTGTCGAAAATTGCGCTGTCCAACCAGTTCCAGGTGGTCAGTGACGAGCTGGATGGCCTCGTTAATCAGCGGCGTATCAGGAGAGAACTGGTTCAGCTGAATCAGAAGGCATTCGGCGAGGCCGGTGGCTGCAACACCAGGTGGGTCAAACTGCTGAATGCGGTGCACTACAGCGAGTACTTCATCCAGCTCAATTTCGTCGTCCAGCGCAGCCCAGATTTCTTCAACCGGTGCCGTCAGCATGCCCCGGCTATCAATTGAATCGATAATGATTTCACCGATCAGGTAATCCTTGGGAGACATCGGCGTCAGATTAAGTTGCCAGATCAGGTGGTCCTGAAGCGACTCTGTGACGTTGTGAACGCTGTCAAAATCGCGTGTATCCGCGCCGGTGTTTCTGATGGTGGTGCTGGGTTGGTAGATGTCGTCCCAGTTGGCATCGACTGGCAGGTCAGTGGGTATTTTGCTGTCCCATTCACTGCTGTTAAGATCACGCGTTGCACTGTCGATATCTTCAACTTTCCCAGTGGCGGTTTCTGCGGCCAGATTCTCGGATTCTTCAGCAAGCTCAAGCAGCGGGTTATCGTAGAGGTTCTGCTGGATTTCCTGGTGCAAGTCGAGAGAGGATAATTGCAACAGACGGATGGCCTGCTGTAGCTGAGGGGTCATCGTCAGCTGCTGGCCGATTTTCAGTTGCAAGCTGGCTTTCATGTTATGACTGCGTATAGAGAGTTGTTACGAAGATGTTCACACGGAAAGTGTAGTCTGCCTCCGGGGGGGGAGACAAGCAAAATGTGTGCCGCTTTGCACAATCGCTGTGCGGTGATACGTCCCATCAAAGCATAAAGTCTTCGCCGAGATAGATATCCCGTACCTGCTGGTTGGCGACAATATCGGTGGCCTGCCCCTCGGCAATAACCTGTCCTTCGCCAACGATATAAGCATGCTCGCAGATATCGAGTGTCTCGCGTACGTTGTGGTCTGTGATCAGGACACCAATACCTATATCGCGTAAGTGACGGATGATCTGCTTGATATCGTTGACTGAAATCGGGTCGACCCCGGCAAAGGGTTCATCCAGAAGAATGAAGGCTGGCTCAATGGCCAGTGCTCGAGCAATTTCCACCCTGCGACGTTCCCCTCCCGAGAGGCTCATGCCAAGGGTGTTGCGGATATGGCTGATATGAAACTCCTGGAGTAGCTGTTCCAGTTTTTTTGCACGCTGTTGTTTGTCGAGATCTTTTCTGGTTTCCAGGATCGCCAGAATATTATTCTCCACGGTCATCTTGCGAAAAATGGAAGCCTCTTGCGGGAGATAGCCAAGTCCCTTGCGCGCCCTGCCGTGCATGGACAGAGAAGTGATGTCTTCATCATCGATATAAACAGAGCCGCCATCCTGATGAACCAGCCCGACAATCATGTAAAAACAGGTGGTTTTGCCAGCGCCGTTAGGNCCGAGCAATCCGACNATCGCACCGCTTTCGACGGTGAGGGANACATCGCGAATCACCGGCCTTCTTTTATAGCTTTTGANCAGGTTTGACGCTTTAAGGATAGCCATTNAGTTTGCATCCTTTTGCTTGTTGGGTGGAATGACCATCTGGATTCGCTGGCGGGGATTGTCGCCACTGCTCGCCTTGACCACCTCTGCCTTCAGGTCATAGTTGATTTTTTCACCGGTGATAACGGTGCCATTTTGCTCAACGCTGGCATTTTTCAGTAGGTCGATACGGTCNCTGGCCAGNTGGTATTCAATAGTNTCNCCCTTGGCGTACATCATGTTGTCGTTGGGGTTCGGTTGTTGTTGGTAGCGGGCAGGNTNTCCCACNCAGACAATTCGNACGACCTGGTTNTTTGCCGTGTAGACGGTGACNTTGTCCGCGTGNATTTTGATGGTTCCCTGGGTAATAACGACAGCGCCTTCGTAGATCGTTGTNCCGGTTTTTTCATATCGTTCGGCTCTNTCCGACTCAATATTGATAGGCTGTTGTGCGTCGCTGGGTAGCGCCAGACTGGAGGAATGACATNCTGCCAGTAGCAGCAGAATGAATAAATTATGGCGCACGGTGAATCCCCTTTACTTTTGATAGCAGTTTGAATATCTCATCATTAAGATCTGCCCACATGCCTGTGCCAGTGGTCTCNCCCNGAGGNGTTTTAATGGTCACAGGNAGGCCGGTTTCGGCAATATTGGTCTCAGGGAATATGGTTAATTTGCTGGTGAGAAATTNATTNTTGCCGCCTTTTTTAACAGATTGCCNNGCATAGACNTCACCGGACAGGACAGCCCGNTCACCCCCGTTGTAGATAGTNCCTTTCTGGGAGGNTACATGCCATGGGGGTGCCTGNTCCGAACCCTCGTTCGGCTCACTGTAAGACACCATGCCGGGGTTCTCCAGTTCCAGTCGGTTGCCNCGATTAAAGTGGCGTGCCTCCGTGGCTGTGAGGGTGTAAGCCCGGTTGCCATCCCTGTCAAAATTTACCGTATCAATATTGTTCATATAACTGTCTGCTTTNGGTAATTCTTCTNCATCGGCGCTTGGCTTGTTCAGAAATACCTCTGGTGGTGACAGCCAGAACAACAGGAAAATCCCTGTTGAGGCGAGCAGCATGGCAGTCATCAAAATNTTNCGCATAAGNCTAGAGGTAGTCCGTAAAGGTGGATTCCAGTTTATCCTGAGCCTGCAAAAGCAGCTCGGCCAGTTCCCGGACAGCACCGGCTCCACCGCAGGNGGTNGTCTGCCAGAGTGCGTGTTCAGCAATAATTGGCCGGGCATTCGCNACGGCGACCCCCAGNCCCACCCGCCTGATGACAGCCAGGTCGGGAAGATCGTCGCCGAGAAAGGCAATTTCGTTCATCTGGTAAGGGTGNGTAACCAGCAAGTCTTCCAGAGCGGTCAGNTTGTCCTCTCTTCCCTGTACGACAAGNTCGATACCCAGTTCTTCGGCCCGTCTTGCCACCAGTGCTGAAGATCGGCCGGTGATAATGCCGACTTTGATGCCGTTGCGCTGTAATAGTTTGATCCCGAGACCNTCCTGTATNTTGAACGATTTCAGTTCCTCTCCATTGTTGCCGTAGTAGAGGCNGCCATCGGTCAGGACNCCNTCTACATCCAGTAGCAATAACCGGATTTGACGAGCTCTGCTGGTGANTTTCAGGTTCGGGGCTGACATGGTTACATGACTCCCGCGCGCAGGATGTCGTGCATATGGAGAACCCCAATCGGATGGTGGTTGGCGTCTTCAATAACAAGTGCCGTAATTTTATTGTCTTCCATNATTTTTAATGCCTCGGCCGCGAGCAGTTCCCGATGAACGGCCTTGCAGCTGCCCTTGATTAATTGACGGACNGTNCTNTGATTGATNTNGATATCGTTATCGACNGCCCGGCGCAGATCGCCGTCGGTAAATACCCCGACCAATTCTCCNTGGCGGTTAACCACNGTNGTCATGCCAAACCCTTTGGCGGTCATTTCCACNAGGGCTTTTTTCAGTANCGCGTCCTCGAACACCCGGGGCANCTCGTCGCCACTGTGCATGATGGTTTCCACCTTNAGTAGCAGTTTTCGACCGAGNGCNCCGCCCGGGTGGGAAAANGCGAAGTCCTCGGCGGTAAAACCCCGAGCCTCCAGCAGAGCAATTGCCAGGGCGTCGCCCATGACCAGCGTCGCCGTGGTGCTGGTGGTAGGTGCCAACCCTAGAGGGCAGGCCTCACTGGGAACCCGGACATCCAGGTGGGCCTCGGATGCCTGGGCCAGAATCGAGTCCGGGTTGCCGGTCATACTGATCAGCGGAAGACCCATACGCTTAATGAGTGGTAGCAGGGTAATGATTTCGGCGGTGGTTCCGGAATTGGATAATGCCAGAACCAGATCAACCCGTGTGATCATGCCAAGGTCGCCATGGCTGGCTTCCCCGGGATGAACGAAAAAAGCGGGGGTTCCCGTGCTCGCCAGACTGGCGGCAATCTTTCTGCCGATATGTCCTGACTTTCCCATGCCGGTAACAATGACGCGACCAGTGCACTGTATGATCAGCTCGCAGGCACGGTCAAAAGCTGCATCAATCCGCTCTTCGAGCAGGGTGACGGCTTCGGCTTCAAGACGGATGGTGCGGCGTGCGGCTTCGGCAAAATTACTGGTGGTCATTGGCTACCCAAAATATTTTGCCAAGTATACCGGCAACCAGGTAATGCTGTAAGTGCTGACGATGATCAGCATGCGGGCGTTCGTGTCGCTATGTGAGGTATACATTATTATTGGCAGCGCACCCCCAGTCCTGGCAGTTCAGTCAGGACGTTGGCAGAGGCCATTAACAGGTTCTCCATAAAATTGCCTGGCTCTCAAGGATTTCGGAAATAGCGGGGCAATGGTATAGTGCACGCCTTTTCAAGTCAGCTAGTCAGGCACTTGGCTGGGTTGTTGCTGTCAAATGACTGTGGCCGAACAAAGGTCAGCTGTTCAGCCAGCAGGTCCGAATAATTAGAGGAAAATTGCCATGTACAAAAGGTTGATACAAACATTGCTTCCCGCACTCGTTGTTCTGTTGTCGGGTCATGCAATTGCTACCCAGGCTGCGGATGATGCCGTTACCTCATCAGAACAAAGTCCCCATGAATTAATTGAGACCGTGACTGACGATCTGTTGCAGATGATTGATGAACACCGTGAGACTTTTGACGATGAGCCCCAGGCTTTCTTCGATTCTCTGGATTGCCTGCTGACTCGGGTGATTGATTTCAAGTGGATTGCCAGCAATGTTATGGGTACTTACCGTGCCGAGGCTACCGATGAGCAGCGTGAGCAGTTCGTCGAAACCTTTCATCGCGATCTGATTGAAACCTATGGTCGCGGTCTGATTTCCTATGGCGATGAAACCATTGTGGTGTTGCCGCCCAAGGAAGATCTTGAAGGTAAGCGCCGGGTTACCGTGGTTCAGGAAATTCGTGGCAAGGATGGGGTCTTTCCGCTCTATTACTCTATGGCGCTCAATCGAGAAGGTGTGTGGAAAATCACCAATGTTGTGATCAACGGGATCAACCTGGGTAAAACGTTCCGCAACCAGTTTGCCCAGAGAGCCGAAAAATATGACGGCAATATCGATCAGGTCATAGCCAACTGGTCTGCCCCGTCTGATGTTATGAAAAGTGAGGGGTAATCCATGACTCCCGATGATGTGCAGGTACTCCTGCAGGATGCTCTGGCCGATTGTGATGTCACCGTCGGTGGCGATGGTAGCCACTTTGAAATACAGGTCGTCGGCGACTTATTTTCCGGACTCCGCCCGGTACAGCGGCAACAAAAAATCTATGCCGTGCTTCAGCAACACATAGCCGAAGGCGCTATTCACGCGGTAAATATCAAAACCTATACGCCGGATGAATTTCGCAAATAAGCCCGCGCCGGTTTCCCTCACCAATCTCAGCTCACATTGGCCACTGCCTTGCTGAATCACAAGGGTTTTGAATGGACAAGTTGTTGATTTCCGGAGGCGGCCCATTGTTCGGGGAAATCCGTATCTCCGGTGCCAAAAATTCTGCACTGCCGATCATGGCGGCCACGCTCCTGGCCGATGGCCCGGTGATGATTTCCAATGTGCCTCACCTGCATGACATAACCACCATGTTCGAGCTGCTCGGATGCCTGGGTGTCAGTGTGGTGCTGAATGAAAAGATGCAGGTGGAAGTCGATGCCACGACCTTGCACAGTCACGTGGCGCCCTACGACCTGGTCAAGACCATGCGTGCCTCCATTCTCGTGCTGGGGCCAATGCTCACGAAGTTTGGTGTTGCCAATGTCTCCTTTCCCGGAGGCTGTGCAATCGGCAGTCGACCGGTAGATCTGCACCTGCGCGGGCTGGAAATGATGGGTGCGGAGATAGATATTGACGGTGGCTACATCAATGCCCGCTGTAATGGACGTCTCAAGGGTGCCCATATTTTGATGGACACGGTTTCCGTGGGTGCAACGGAAAATCTGATGATGGCCGCCGCGCTTGCCGATGGCCAGACTATTATTGAAAATGCCGCTCGTGAACCCGAAGTGGTCGATCTGGCCAACTGTATTAACGCGTTGGGTGGCCAGGTGACGGGTATGGGTACCACAACCCTGACCATCGATGGGGTCGACACCCTGCATAGAGGCAGTTACCGGATTATGCCCGATCGCATTGAGACGGGCACTTATCTGGCGGCGGCGGCAGCGACCCGCGGACGGGTCAAGTTGAAGGATACCGATCCGCATATTCTCGAGGCTGTGTTGATCAAGCTGGAGGAAGCCGGTGCAAAAATCAGTGTCGGCAAGGACTGGATAGCACTCGATATGGAAGGGCGCAGACCGAAATCGGTCAACTTCAAGACAGCCCCCTATCCGGCCTTTCCTACAGACATGCAGGCACAGTTGACAACCGTCAATGCGGTTGCCGATGGGGTGGGCACGATTACCGAGACGATCTTTGAGAATCGCCTGGTCCAGACCCATGAGCTTAATCGAATGGGGGCCAAAATTACCCTGGAAGGAAATACTGCCATCGTTACCGGGGTTGAGCGGCTCAAAGCGGCGCCGGTCATGGCTTCAGATCTGAGGGCCTCGGCCAGTCTGGTGATTGCCGCCTGGGAGCGCATGCCCAAGCGCCTGCGCGACGAGCCGGAACTGGTCGAGGCTTATGCGCTGCAGCTGCGCACGCGTGGTCGTGACGAGCTGGCCGAAGAGGTGCTGCGCAGTGCCTTGCAGCAGCAGTTCAACGAGCGGCTGGTCAATCTCTACGGCTTGCTCAAGGGCAAGGATGTGGCGCGCCAACTGGTGACCGCCGAGCAGTGGCTCACCCAGCACCCGCACAACGCCAGTCTACTGCTGGCTGCCGGGCGCCTGGCGCAGCGTAACCGGCTGTGGGGCAAGGCACGTGACTATCTGGAGGCGAGCTTCTCCAGCCGCCGGGATATTCAGACCTGCGCTGAGCTGGCTCGTTTGCAGGAGCGCATGGGTGACAAGGGCGCTGCCGAGCGCACCCTGCGTGATGGCTTTGAGATGATCGAGGATCAGCTGCCGACACTGCCGCTGCCGGAGTGAGCGGTGGGCTCAGGGCTGGAACGAGCGCAGCGCGTGGTTGAGCTGACGCCGGGCCTGCTCGGCGTCGGGGCCACCCACAAAGCACACATGCAAGCTCAGCTCGCCGAGCAGTCTGGGGGAGAACGCCAGCTGCTTGGCGCTGCGCCCAAGCTCCTCTGAGGTCTGCAGCCAGTACTGCATGACCGCCTGATCAATCACCACCAGGTCCAGCCGACCGTACAGCAGCTTCAGCAGGTTGGTCCGATCGCTGTTTGACGCCTCTACCTGCAAGACGCCGTGGGCGACGCTCTGATCGAAGGCCGGCGTGTTGCGATAGCCGCTGACCACGCCAATACGATACGGCGCCAGGTCCGTCAGTTGCTGCCAATCGAGCGATTCGCTGCTGCGATGAGCCAGGCCCAGTCGGCTGGTGCCCAGACTGTCTGAATAGACACAGGGCAGGTCCGGGGCCTGATACTCGGGAAAGTAACCAAGTGTCTCCGGGCTGGTGAGGGCGGTTTTGACGGCCCGGTTCCACGGCAGGAAGCGGATTTTTAGCGGGATGTCCTGCTGAGCCAGCGCGCCGTGCAACAGGCTGGACAGTTGGCCTTGCTCCGGCAGGGCTGCGCCGGTGTAGGGCGGCCACTCAAGGCTGTTCAACTCAAAGGCATTGACCGGACTGGCGCATAGCCAGAGTCCGAAAAACCAGCTTGAGTACGGCAATGCCCGCATGTCGCGTGCCCTCAATAACGGCGAGTCAGCCCGCGCGGCCCGACTGTTCGGGCTGCGCAGGTTTTCGTCAGTATAGGGAGGCGGGCGTGCGCTGTCAGCGCGGCGCGTAGGCGAAGGCGTCGGCCTGCATCTGCTGCTCCGGCATGCCGGCGGCAACCAGAGCGTCCAGGGTCGCGTAGACCATGCCGGGTGAGCCGCTGACCACAAACCGGTAGTCGGCAAGGTCGGTCAGGTCCTCGCACACGGCCTGGTGCAGCAAGCCCTGGCGCCCGCTCCAGTCGGCCTGGTCGCTGACTACGCGGTGCAGATAGAGGTTGGGAGCTTGCTCCCAGCGTTGCCAGTGCGGCGCGTTGTACAGGTCGTCGCTGTGGCGTACGCCCCAATACAGGTGAATCGGCTGGGTAACGCCCTGCTGCAGGCAGTCCTCGATGATGCTCTGCATCTGTGCCAGGCCGGTGCCGGCCGCTATCAGTACCAGCGGCTGGGTGGGAGCAGCAGTCAGGCAGGCGTCGCCGAACGGCACCTGTACGCGCGCGATGCGGTGGTGCTGCAGGTAGTCGATGACGGCCTGGGTCAGCGGGTCGCGGGTCAGAATATGCAGCTCGATCATCCGCTCCTCGCCCGGTGCCGAGGCTATGGAGAAGGCTGCCGGCTCGGCGCCCTCGCGCTCCAGCAGCAGATACTGGCCAGCGTAATAGCGCAGCGGCTTGCCAGCCGGGGTACGCAGCCGTACACGCCAGACGTCGCCGCCTATCGGGCTGCATTCCGCAACCTGGCACGCCAGCGAGCGCACCGGCAACTGGCCGGGCGCCAAGACGCCCTCCCAATGCAGGGTGCAGTCTTCCAGTGGCGTGGCGACGCAGGTGTAAATCTCGTCGCCGGCCTGGCCTTCGCGGTCGCCGGGCAGGCTCACGCGCCCTTTCAACAGCACTGCCGTGCAGACATGGCAGTTGCCGTTACGGCAGCTGTTGGGCGCATCAAAGCCCTGGCGGCGTGCGGCGGCGAGAATGGTCTCGCCCTGGTCAATCTCCAGGCTCAGGTCGCCTGGCTCCAGCGCTACTCTCATCTAGTCGATACCCAGTTCTGCCCAGATCGCGTCGACACGCTGACGCACGGCGGCGTCCTGCTCGATAGCGACGCCCCATTCCCGGGTGGTTTCGCCCGGCCACTTGTTGGTGGCATCCAGCCCCATCTTGCTGCCTAGCCCGGAGACGGGTGAGGCAAAGTCGAGGTAGTCGATCGGGGTATTGTCGATCATCACGGTGTCACGCTTGGGGTCCATGCGGGTGGTGATGGCCCAGATTATGTCGTGCCAGTCGCGGATGTTGATGTCCTCGTCCACCACGATCACGTACTTGGTGTACATGAACTGGCGCAGGAAGCTCCAGACCCCGAGCATCACGCGCTTGGCGTGCCCGGGGTACTGCTTTTTCATCGACACCACTGCCATGCGGTAGGAGCAGCCCTCGGGCGGCAGGTAGAAGTCGGTGATCTCGGGAAACTGCTTCTGCAGCAGCGGTACAAAGACCTCGTTCAGCGCTACGCCCAGTACCGCAGGCTCATCCGGTGGCCGGCCGGTGTAGG
>PANQ01000022.1 GCA_002707685.1 Porticoccus sp.
TGCGTCTCAGAAAAACGGGACTTCCGCATGTGAACCTCCTAGCAGTATTATTCCAGAAAGCTCTACTTATTACCTGTCCAGCTATTGGGGAAGCTTACGCTGCCAAATGCTCGAGAGTTCAGCCACAGCCGTTGCGCGCTGCTCGCCCAACGATGAGCAAATCGTCGCGATTGCAGCGTCAGGGTCAGCACACGGCAAGGCCTGAATCAGGCCAGCAGCAATGCCCTGAACACTGTAATAAAGCCCGCTATCCAGATTTGCGATGATACATTCGTCTTCAAAAACTTCTGCTGCAACTTGTTGATTCAATGTGAAATGGTACATGGTTTATGAGTATTCCGTTATAGATATCCGCTATTGGCCCGAGTTTACACGCAAAGCCTGAAATTGACGACCTGGGTAACTGGACACGGGGGGAGTAAGAGGGTGCAGCAAAAGAGTAAAAAAGGGTGGGGGAAATGCGAGGTGTGTTTTGCAGCATTGCCCCAAGCTTCAAGGTCTATGGTGAAAAAATCTGGCCGCGGCGCCGGGGGAAGTGCAGGGCACAATGTTGGCACAGTCCAGAAATGAAAAAAGGCCCGCGACTAGACTAGCCGCAGGCCTTAAATAATTGTAGTGCCCAGAGAGAGACGGATAAGGCATCAATTTTTATCCCTATGAAACATAAGGAACTATCCTAAAGTGATTTGTCTATAAAGCAAAGATAGTAGCAAATTATACAGAGGCACTAGTTCCTATAAGTTTTTGATGAAGGTCTTCAAGAAACTCTACCTCCTCGCGATTTAATGTCTTCTTTTTTGATCCCTCATGTGCCCATAAATTTCTATGACTATTAAAAACAGCCATCCACTTAACTTTATCTGCTTTGCTATTGAAATTACCAAGGCCCATATCGAGAGCAAACACATCTTCAAAAGTTTTAAACTCTTCCTGAATGACCTGGGGATGCTTAGTCCAATGTTTTTCAATGATTGTTTTGTAGTTGAGAATAGTGAACATCTCCGTCCAATCCACTGTCTTTCTACCTAAGCCCTGTTCATACGCTGCTTGGATTTCTGCGTCTGCTCTATCCTGACATTGTTTTTTAATAGTAGCGATTTCAAGATCCCAGTTATCACCATAAAGTTCTTTCAGCCTTGAGATCACGACATCCTTGATATGTTTTTCAATAGCAACTCCAACTTCACGACCTCTATTCTGTAATTGAGTATCTTGTCGTTCTTTGTAGTCAACTAATTCTGGTGGATTGTAATTTGGAAACCTATCATTGATTATAGATTGATAAAATCTTAACCATTGTCTTTCAACTTCAGAGCCTTGAGTAGAGAGAAGCCCCCGGCTATCTTGTTCGCTCATGTTGTTAAGCTTTTCTAAGAGTACTATTAAATACTTCTTTATTGATTCGAATCTATCACTTGGTTTAGTATTTGTATTGACTGTTCCAAGTTCATTTTCAAATTTGTTCAAGTCAGAAATTAAGCCTATAAAAGGAATTATTCCCCTATTAGAGAATATAAAGTATCTTTCCATGTTCCATACTTCAGGATAGTCTTCTTGAACAAATGAGTAACAAGTATTGATAAAATTCACTAGGCTTTTCTTAGCTCTTGTCATTTCCTTTTCATGGTTGTGGTTGTGCGTATTGTATAAACCGTATTTTGTAGTTTCCTGAATAAATTCGTGACGTTTAGCCTTTGGAATCAAACTGGATTTAGATAAGGCATCTGCAAACCCTTTGAAGCTTAAAGCCGCTTTATCTTCACCAATTTGAATTTTTTCATACAGAGGACCTCCAGCTGTTGAGGCTAACTCTCTTACTACAGCTGACCGTAGAGCCTTAAGACGACTATCGATTCGTTCAGAATTCCAATACAAATCTTCCTCTAAAGTTAGCCTTAAAGATGCGCTAACCGCTTTCTGATTCTCATTGATATCCATGAAAATTTTAAGCTGGTCTGTAGAATCTAATCCTATAAATGCTACCGCAGGTATTGTGTTAGAAAATTCATGGTTTGAGCCGGAGTAACCATATAGCCGATGTTGTCCATCGATAATGTAGGCAATGGCATAGGCTTTTGGTATAACTAAAGTTCCAGATCTGGAATCTGAATCACCTTCTCTTGAGTCAGCTTCAAACCTTATTTTTTGTTTTTTAGAGCTTGTAAAATTTAAAATAACAGAATTTGGAAAGTACCCGCCGTTATTTATAAAGCTAGTTATTCCTCTTAGGCGTGACGGGACTAATAATCTTTGGTAAGTAGGGCTTTCTGACTCATTGGCAGCAGTTCTGTGAAGAATAAACCCAAGCTTTAATAAAATTGAGGGTTCGATAGAAAACATATAATAAGTATGACCACCCATTTTCCCCTCAATGGCAGGAAAACGTAATGATTCATTGCCAATTTGCTGTCCCTTGAACAACATGCCTAAAACTTGGTAATGAGCGGCTGATTTGTATAGCTTAATTAATCTTTCGATATATTTGTAAGTATTGTCATTATAGTAAAAGGCATTGTTTTGATAAATCCTTTCTACATCAGAGCCTTCTAGATCTATCCTCAGGTTTCTTGTGGCAAATATATATTTTATTCGCCTAGTATTATCAAAAATCTGAGCAAGAGATTTTCTATAACCATCTAATTTTAAAGGTAATGATTCAAGCTCTGTCTTAAATGATGGTGCTTTAACGGGTTTTTCTGAAGATTTACACTCAACTAGTATGATAGTTTCATCGTTGACTGCTATGACATCTATTTGTTGGGTTTCTGAAGCAGATTTTCCATATGGTAGTATGAATTGCCTGTCGAAATTTAATATACGATATCCTAGCTCATAAAACTGACACCATATGTCATCTTCGAATTGCTGATCATATGATTTAAGTTTCCTTAGCTTTGTTTTTGTTTTTAATGGCTTTGTGTAATCCTCCCACCCATCTCTTAAGTAATCCTCTACTAGTGAATGATCAACGCTTTTCTCCATGTACTTGTTTTTTTTTGATTTGTATATTTTTCCAAGCATTGAAGGGTCGACAACAAATTTGTTTCTAATCTCTTCAACTTTTACAGGGTCAATAAAAGACAAATCTGGTTCTCCTTAACATTTTTAGTATTTATTATAACCACCCGGCACGTATAAGTAATTCACTTGTCTTTCCTCTAAATTTTGATTTTCCAGATATGATGCTATTTCGATTGACATAAAGAATATCCCCCAAATCTTTATATAACTCTAATATAGATTCGTGGTTAGCATTTGATATAGTAAACATAACTCCTTTTTCTACCCCTTCTAGTACAGAGTCTCTTAATCTGATTTGATCATCCCATGAAAAGATATTTTCGTTGTATTTGATAAATCCGTTATTGTTGTGTTTGACAGTGTAGGGGGGGTCAATATAAACAAAATCACCTTTCTCTGACTGTCTTATTGTCTCTTTAAAATCTTGGCAAATTATTTTTGAATACTTTAATTTCTCTGAGATAAGCTCAAAATTATCTGTATCGAGAATAACTGAGTCTTTTGTACCTATTGGTACATTGAACTGACCCTTTAGATTCACTCTGTACAGTCCGTTCCAACAAGTACGGTTCAAATAGATAAATTTTGATGCTCTTGAATGTAAGGTTCTAGGGTTAGAGGATCTAACATGGTAGTAGTACTCTTTGCTATGTAACTTGGCATGTTTGCGAAGAGATAAATATACCTTTTTCCAATCAGATTGAATTGCCTTATACGTATCAATTAACTCTTTATTAACATCTGCAATAACAGAGATTGAAGGTTGCATCGAAAAGAATATAGCTCCACTTCCGAGAAAAGGCTCTCTGTAAGTCCTGTACTCTCTTGGGAAAAGCTTATAATCAGTTCTTGTTAACCACCTTTTGCCTCCAGCCCACTTTAAGAATGGTAGATTTATTCGGCTTCCAGCTTGTATATTCATCTTGTCGAAATCACTATATAATTTGTTATTTCAAAATGTTATAAATAATATTTTAATATATTTCTAAAAGCTATTTTTTTGTCCTTTTCATTAATTATTTGACCTATAAGTAACTTGACTGAATTGATTACAGGCTGGCCTCTATTTTGTGCTGATCTTATGCTTTTGCACTCTCTATCCTTAATCTTTGGCCTCCTTGAGTGTCTCGCACTCTTTTTCTGGTAGGCCAGACAAGCATCACCGATAGTATTTTGTTGATCTAGGAAGCCATATCATGCTCTGTCAGCTCATCTAGTTCGATGGTGTTAAATTTCCTGTCAATGAACTACGGCTTTCTATTGTAGAAAGGCGGTACCTACTTTCCAGCATTTTAACTTTTATATACGAGTGTATATATAGGAAGAAATCAAGATAAGGCGATAAAGGGGTCGGTGACAACTAAGAATCATTCCCATTTAATTTTCACCGGTCTTCTGCGCTTTACATGGTCCGGTTTTCTTCCCAGGGCACAATTTTGGTACAGTCCAGAAACGAAAAAGGCCCGCGATTAGTCGCAGGCCTTTAAAATCGTGGTGCCCAGAGGCGGAATCGAACCACCGACACGAGGATTTTCAATCCTCTGCTCTACCAACTGAGCTATCTGGGCATTTCTACCAGTGGTAACTGGCGAAGGCGCGTATTAAACCTTCTCATATTTCCAGCGTCAAGGGCGGGCGCGGAAATTATTCCGCAGGCGGTACGTAGCCCTCCGCCTGATCGATGTCCTGACCGGAGAGAAACCTGTCCCGCTGTTCGTTCAGGTAGGTGCGGGCGGTCATGTCCATCATGTTGAGGTGCTTTTCGTTGATCAGGCGGGTCTGGTGTTCGAGCCATTCCAGCCAAGCCTGTTTGGAGACGTGTTCGTAGATATCCTGTCCTTTGGGGCCGGGGAAGGGTGGTGCATCGAGTCCTTCCAGTTCCCGGTTGAGTTTTTTGCAGTGAACCATACGTGCCATTGGATTACCTTGTTGATTGCTTGGGTTGTTGCCGTTCTAGCAATTCCTGTAAAAGTTGCCTGACGGGCTGGGCGGTGCCCACCGCCAGTGTTGACTGGGGGTTATACCAGACCAGCGCGCTGGTATCCATGACCTGCTGCTGTGGCCGAACGGTGATCAGCGCCGGTTGGTAGTCCAGATGGTAATGACTGAAGCTGTGGCGTCGGCCGGGCAGTAATTTCCAGTCTGTTGCACGGTAACCGAGGCTGCTACAGGTCTGTTCTATCTCATCTTTATGATCGCATTGGGGAAACACCCAGAGTCCGCCCCACAAACCACTGGCGGGGCGCTGCTGCAATAGCACGTCTCCCGCCGGGTTTTGAATGAGCAGAAACAGGCATTGGCGAACCGGCTGTTGCCGACGGGGTTTTTTGCCGGGGTAGCGGGTGGGCGTGCCCTCTGCCAGTGCTTTGCATCCCCCTGAGAGCGGACATTGGCCGCAGGACGGTTTGCTGCGGGTGCAGAGGGTGGCACCGAGATCCATGATCGCCTGGGTGTAATCGCCAAAGTGCTGCGCCGGGGTATGTTGCTCGGCCCATTCCCAGAGTTGTCTGGCGACTGATGTCTGGCCGGGCCAGCCGTCGATGCCATGATAGCGGGCGAGCACCCGTTTGACGTTGCCGTCGAGAATGGCGGCCCGCTTGTCGAGGGCAATGGCACAGATGGCGCCAGCGGTGGAGCGGCCGATGCCGGGCAATGCCATTAATTGTTCCTGGGTATCCGGAAAAACGCCGCTATGTTCTGTGCAAACCAGCTGTGCCGAGCGATGCAGGTTGCGGGCCCGGGCGTAGTAACCGAGACCGGTCCACTGTTGCAATACGTCATCGAGCGGGGCTGTTGCCAGTGATGAAATGTTGGGGAAACGCGCCATGAACCGCTGAAAGTAGGGGATAACGGTACTGACCTGGGTTTGCTGCAACATGATTTCCGACACCCATACCCGATAGGGGTCTTTGTTCTGCTGCCAGGGCAAGTCCTTGCGGCCGTGCTGGTCAAACCAGCATAGCAGCTGTTCGGAAAATGTTGCAGACACTATTGGAAGATACCCTTGAGCACCTCATCGATCAGTTGTTTTTTGGGGTCCGTGGGCTCTTTATCAGCTGAAGGCTCCTCCGTGGCTGAAGGCTCTTCATTGGTTGAGGACTCTTTATCAGCTGAGGGCTCTTTATCAGCTGAGGGCTCTTTATCAGCCGAGGGCTCTTCAACCGCTGAGGGCTCTTCAACCGCTGAGGGCTCTTCTATGGCTGAAGGCTCTTCTGTGGCGGTAGATGGCTGTTTCAGGTATTTATCAAACAGCTTTTCCTTGAGAAGATCCTGCACTTTGCCCTGAATCAGCTGGTTGATGAATTGCTTGTCGGGCAGGCAGCTGCCCCCACCGTTTTCGGCAAAAGAGCCGGTGCAGCGGAATGGAATGTCCCGGTTCTGGATGGATTTACTTTTGATGGTACAGCCGGTCTCCGAGCTGGTGTCGCCGCGCAGATTGGCCTTGATCAGCATGTCGTAGGTCTCCCTGCCGAGATGAGCCGAGCCGTTGCCGGAAACCAGCATATTGCCGATGCCGGTGGTAAAACCGGGCAGGGTAATCTGCTGGTCCTGCCATTTGATGGTGCCCTGCATGTCCTGCAGGGTGGTGTGATTGGGCCAGGTTCTGCCGGTCAATGTTCTGCCCTCTACCAGCGAGGCCATTTCACAATAGCTTTTTTCCACATTGATGTTGTCGACCTGTAGCTCCGAGAAGCTGAAGTCGCCGTTGCCGTTCATGTTATCCAGCAGGGCATCGCTGTTATCGCCGGCGCTGCTGCCGTTGAAATTCATGGTCAGCTTGCCGTGAATGTCGCCCTGCTCGGCCAGTGTCACCAGTGCCTTGTGCAGGTCTATGGCAGCGACGTTCTGGGTGAAGTTGACGGTCGGTACCGCTTTGCCAAGGTCTGCCCTGACTGTGGTTTTGAAGGTGCCGCCAAATATGCCGCCGGAGAGTTCGCTGACTTGCACTACTTTGCCATTGGCCAGCAGTTTGAGGCGGAGGTTGTCGACCCTGATGTTATCCGCGGTCAGACTTGCCAGACTCAGCTCCACTTCACCCTTGCCGCCTTCGAGCAGTGCCAGTGGTGCCAGCAATGGAGTGAGGAGGGCAGCCTGCTGCTCGGTGGATTCCGTTTCGCTGGTGGCGGGCAGGACAAGGTGATCGCCCTCTATTTTCATGGCTAGCTGGCGAGTTCCCTGCAGTTGCAGGTTCATATTGCCGGTGGCATTGAATTTGTCCAGCGCCAGTTTCAGGTTGCTCAGGGAGACGGCTTTTTCTGATACGGCAAAGGTGGTGGCGACATCCACCTTTTTGAAACCTTCGGGAGGCTCTTCTATCGGCAGTTCTGCGAGGACCAGGTTCTGTAGTGACAGTTCGCCCTGCAACGCAGGAGCGGTTTGTAATCCTGCGCCATTGACCGCGCCACTGATGCTCGCCGACCCCAGTTTGCCGGTGATGTCCGTGATGGAGACGCTGTCTGTGTCACCCTCATAACCGGCATTGAATTTCAACGTCAGCGGCAGTTTATCCAGCCCTTTTACCGATAGTCTGGCATCGGAGAGGGTGAGTTTTTGTGGGCTGGCCTCAACGGCGACAAAGGATTGCAGCGCGACCTGCAGGGTCGGCTGGTCGGGGAGCGCGGTGGTGAATTCGAGGTTTATGGCAAAGGGTTTGCCATCGAGATTGAGTTTTGTGCTGGTAAAGTTCAGTTGTTCGAATATCCGGTCAGGTGCATCTGGTGATGTCACGGTGATCCGGCTATCGGTCAGGGCGATTTCATCGATGGCCAGCTCAAAAGGCAGGTCACCGGTTTGTGTGTCACTGGTCGCAGCAGCGGCGCCGGGCAGTGCCGCCACATTGGCGGCTTCGGCTGCTGTTTTCGTGCGGATATCGGCACCATCAAGGGTGATCGCTTGCAGGCGAACAGTGCGTGTCAGCAGTGCTCGCCAGTCGAGAATCAGGCTGGCTTCCCGAAATTTTATATCGGGTATTCCGGTATCTTCTTTGGTGGCGGTGAGTGATGAGCTGCCCGCCTGAACGGCCAGATTGGGAAAGAACGACCAGCTCAGGTCGCCGTCTATTTTCAGCTCGAGGTCATTCTGTCGGGCAAGTTTTTCCAGTTCAGGTTTGTAGGTGTTCGGGTCGACGCCAAATAGCAGAAAAGTTACGCCCCCGGCCACAACCAACATCAACACCAGTAACATTACCAATATAATTCTTAGCAGTTTCATGGGTATTTCTCTCTGTCCGGAAAAGCAAAACGGCCATTGCAGGCAACTATGTTACTCGCAATGACCGTGATTGTTTACCTGTACGCGACGGGTTGGTGCCGCTGCCGGATCAGAAGCTGTAACGTACCCCCAGCTCCAGACTCAGGTGTGCCTCGGGGGCGAACTCCCGCAGAAAGGACGTGGAGTTACGGATTTCTTCATCCAGCAGATTGTTGGCCTTGGCAAAAAACAGCCAGTCCCCGGCGGCAGTATCCACATGGTAGTTGAAGTGGGCATCCAGACGGGTGTAGCCGTCGGTATCCTCTTCAAATTCACCGGCGTGGTTCTGTTTCTTGACGTCGGTGAGCCGGAAGCCGGTGTGCCAGTTGTAGGCCTGATAATCCAGTGCTATGCCATAACGCAGTGGCGGGATTCTTGGCACATCACCGCCTTTATCGAGCTTGGCACGCACGTAATCACCGAATATTTCCACCTGCCAGTTATCCTTGAATGGAACGACCAGTGAGGCTTCGGCACCCCTGAAGGTGGCATCCTGTTGCTGGAACTGATAGATATCCAGCTCCTCTTCCTCATTTTCTTCGCCGGTATTTTTCTTGAAGATAAAATCATCAATTTTGTTGTAGAAAATACTCAGTTTCAGATCAACTGGTCCCTGGTAGCGGTAGCCCAGCTCAATATTGTGGCTGGTTTCCTCATCGAGATCCCTGTCGCCGACATCAAAGCTCTGGCTGGCGAAGTGGGGACCATTGGACAACAGTTCCTCAACGACGGGCGCGCGCTCTGCGCGGCTCAGCGACAGACTCAACGACTGCTCGTCGGTCACCTGCCAGAGGCTGCCAGCGGACAGGCTGTAAATGTTATGGCTGATTTTGGAACCGTTGTCCGGGTCTACGGTTTGCCGGTCAAAGCGTGCCCCGAGTTCATGGCTGAACTGGTTGTGTGTGGTCTCTCCAACCCAGAACAACCCACCCTGACGGATATCGGACTTGGGCACGAAGGCTTCATCGCCGATGGCACCGAAGCGGCGATCTTCCAGCTGTGTACCGAAAGCGCCTTTCCAGCCAGCAATTTCCCGGTGTACCAGTTCTCCTCTGAATTCAAACGCTTCATTGAAGAATTTGGTGCCTTTTTCACCGCTTTCCAGTTCTATGTGCTCATAGTCGTTATAGCCGAGACGGAAGCGGCCCAGTTCGATACCGGGCAGGATGTTTGCCCATTCGCCCTTCAGGTCGATCCGGGTCTGCTTCATATCGATGCGAATCAGCTCGCCTTCTTCTTCATGGTCGTGGTCATGGTCGTGATCGTCATCGTGGTCATCTTCTTCGTGATGCCCGTGGGATCCCGGCGGTATGCCGTATTCATTGTTGATCTGGCTGAACGACAGACCGATAAAACCTTCATCGCCTATCCAGGATAATCCTGCACTGAATGCGTCGGCCCGGGTGTCGGTATTTTCGATATAGCCACGGGTGCTTTCGGGCTCTTCACCGGGTTCCGGTTCCTGGGCATAACCCTGAACCTTGAGGTCATTGCTTTCCCGGTAAATGCCATCCAGATGCCACGCCCAGCTACCGGCGCCGCCGTCCAGTTTGAACACAGTACTGTCCTGATCGCTGGCGGTGTTATGGCGATATTCCACGGCCCCTTTTAGTTTCTCAGGTACTTGGTCGGGAATCCGGTTGTCGATCACATTGACCACGCCGCCGACCGCCCCGCTGCCATAGCGCAGTGTGGCCGGCCCCCGCAGGATTTCGATACGTTCCGCCAGCAATGCTTCCGTGGTGACTGCGTGATCGCCACTCACGGTAGAGGCATCCATGGTGCCGAGGCCATCCTGGAGGACGCGAACACGGTTGTCGCTCTGACCGCGAATCACGGGTTTGCCAACCCCGGGGCCAAACCCCTGATTGGTGACGCCGAGTTCATCCTTGAGGGATTCACCGATGGTTGCGGCGGCCTTGTTGCGCAGGTTTTCACCCGACAGAACACTGACGGACTGTTTTATTCCGGCAGAGTCCTCCTGTAGTGGTGAGGCGGAGATGATCACTTCATTGATTTCGTTGTGGTGCTGGCTTTGCGCCAGGGCAACACAGGGCAGACTGGACACGGCCAGTGCTACCATAAAAGGCGTTTTCATGGGTGTAATTCCTATAACTTAAACAGGTAAATTCAGAGCTTGAATTGTGTGTTCAGTGATAGGCGGGTGGGGCGCGACTGTTGCGCGGTGCACTGGGCTGGAGAAGATGGGTCGAAGCCGGCGCTGCGACGATGCCGGCATTGACAAGCTGTAACAGAAAATCCGGTGACTGACTTTGCAGGGTGGCCAGTCCACCGCTGGCGCTGTGGAGAATCTCACAGCTGACGGTGTGATTGTCCAGATGCACATGGGCGGCCGCCGTCTCGCTCAGCCACAGGGTAGTGACAGCCAACAGGCAGACGAGAAGAATGTTGGGGCTTCGCAAACGCATAAAGGTCAGGCAGATAAGTGTAATAAACAGCCGGTGAGTGTAATGACTTCCTCCTGCTTATGGAAGGGTGGCGGTGAGGGCTCTATAATGGGACGGCCCGATAACGGGACACATGTTGGAGACGCAGATGGCGGAACGGAAAGCAACAGTCAAACGCGATACGCTGGAGACCCAGATTAGCGTTGAGGTAAACATCGACGGAACCGGGCAGGTCAATTTTGCCACCGGCATCCCGTTTCTCGAGCATATGCTGGACCAGATTGCCCGTCACGGTTTGATTGATATAACGGTAACAGCCGAAGGGGATACCCACATCGATGACCACCACACGGTGGAGGATGTCGGCATCACTCTGGGGCAGGCATTCCAGCAGGCGCTGGGTGACAAGAAGGGCATTCGTCGCTACGGCCACGCCTATGTGCCACTGGACGAGGCGCTATCCAGAGTCGTGGTGGACTTCTCCGGTCGCCCGGGTCTGGAGATGTTTGTCGATTTTGCCCGCGCCCGAGTGGGGGATTTCGATGTGGACCTCAGTTACGAATTTTTCCAGGGCTTCGTTAACCACGCGGGCGTGACCCTGCACATCGACAACCTTCGCGGTCACAACGCCCACCATCAGATTGAAACCATCTTCAAGGCCTTTGGCCGCGCCGTGCGTATGGCGGTTGAGATGGATCCCAGAATGGCCGGAGTGATGCCTTCGACCAAGGGCACACTGTAAAAAAGAGCCGTCTATGACAGATTTTCGTACCCGTATCGCCGTGCTGGATTATGGCATGGGCAACCTTCATTCCGTTGCCAAGGCCCTTGAATTGGTGGCTCCGCGGGCCGAGGTGATTATCACCTCTGATACTGAAGAGGCCGAGGACGCTGACCGGATTGTCTTTCCCGGTGTCGGTGCCATTCGCGACTGCATGGCCGAAATTCGGCGAATGGGTTTTGACCGGTTTGTCGCAAAAGCCGTCCAGGAAAAGCCGGTACTCGGTATCTGTGTGGGTATGCAGGCTCTGTTGGAACACAGCGAAGAGAATAATGGTGTTGATTGCCTGAACATCCTGCCGGGGGAAGTGCGTTTTTTTGGTCACCATCTGCGGGATGAGAACGGTGAAAAACTGAAGGTTCCGCACATGGGTTGGGACCGGGTTCACCAGACCATCGACCATCCCATGTGGCACGGCATTGAACAGGATTGCCGGTTCTATTTCGTACACAGCTATTACGTGGACGAAAGTCGCCCAGAGTTTGTGGCTGCGACCTGTGATTACTCGGTCAAGTTCGCCGCCGCGCTGGTTCACGACAACCTGTTTGCCGTGCAGTTTCACCCGGAAAAAAGTCATACGGCCGGGCTGCAACTGCTGAGCAACTTTGTCTCATGGCGCGGTGATTGATCGGGTCGGCATTTTTACGGCCCGCAATACCAGACAATCCTTAGTCAGAAAATAATTGAGAAATAACAGGAATACATTGTGCTGATAATCCCCGCGATTGATTTGAAAGACGGTGAGTGTGTGCGATTGCGCCAGGGTCGTATGGAGGACTCCACGGTATTTTCCGGCAGCCCGCTGGAAACCGCAGCCAGATGGGTGGATGCCGGTGCCCGGCGTTTGCATCTGGTGGATCTGAATGGTGCGTTTGCCGGCGAGCCGGTCAACGGCGAAGTCGTCACCGCCATTGCCAAAGCCTACCCGAATCTGCCGATTCAGATCGGTGGCGGTATCCGCAATGCCGAGACGATTGAGGCCTATCTAAAGGCCGGGGTTCAGTACGTGATTATCGGCACCAAGGCCGTGAAAGAGCCGGAATTTGTGACCGACATGTGCAAACAATTCCCCGGCCATATCATCGTCGGCCTCGATGCCAAAAACGGCCGTGTGGCAACCGACGGCTGGGCGGAAGTCACCGAAGTGCTGGCCGCTGATCTCGCCAAACGCTTCGAAGCGGACGGCGTCAGCGCCATTGTCTACACCGACATCGACCGCGATGGCATGATGCAGGGCGTTAACGTGGATGCCACCGTAGCGATGGCCCGAGCCTCATCCATTCCGGTCATCGCCTCCGGCGGTATTACCAATATGGACGATATTGTGGCACTCAATAAAGTGGCCGATCAGGGCATCCTCGGTGCCATCACCGGCCGTGCCATCTATGAAGGCACCCTGGATGTCGCCGAAGCACAGCGGCTCTGCGATGGCTGATTGATTAACAAATAATCGTTACGACCCCTTTAATTGCCTTTAATTCCGACTGTTTTAATTGCGTAGAAGCTAAGAAAAAAGCCGCTGGGAAAGCGGCTTGGAGGGTGATCTACGAAAGCTTGCGTCAACTAATACTACCACTATACATATAGCATATAGTCTTAATGACCCATCAGAACTAGTTCCGGGTCAGTTGGCGCATATCTGGACCCAAGGGTAGGGTGTAATCCACTGAGCCTAGGATTTCGCTATCGGAAGTCCGTATAAGCTTAGCCGTTATATAGATATTTCTTGAGGCCACAGCGTAGGTGCCTACTACTACTTGTGTAACATCATGTTCTACTGAGATGTTTTTCAAAGCACGTGATAGGACAAACTCACCCTGTCGTTCCTGGATATAAATATCTTTTCTTAGCAACATTTCGGTAATTTTATGGCCACGCTGGGTTAGTCGTGAAGCGACTTGCTGTGCGGCAATACGGCCAAAAGTTGACGATACGGATAGGTTGTTTATATCTGCATAACTGGCAACAATTGTGTTGCTATTTGGTTTTATCTTATCACCTGCCTGCTCCATCAAAAGGTCTGCAGCCTTATAGCTGAGGGCGACAATATCAGCATCACTAACGAATCCCCCTGCCTTTGAGTTTGAGGTGGTACAAGCCGATAACGTTGCAACGATTAGAGTGGATAGAAGTAAGGCGTATATGATTTTGGATAGTTTCATTTGTCAGCCCCCTACCTATTACCAGTCACAGACAGTCGTGTTTGTGATTGGTAGTGATCGAAATCGTTTGAGTTAAAATAGTAAATCGAGCTGTTAGAGGAAACTATTTGGCCATTCGATGTAACTTGGGTAGTGATAATCACTTCAGTAATACTCTCGTCTGCCCGGTCAGCCCAGTATTGATGGAGATCAGAAGCTGCAGACAAAGGGATTAAGGCCAAAGCTGGCTCACTCCAATTATTTGCGGAAGTGCCAAGGCCTGCCAGAAAGCTGAGAACACCGGTGCGATAGCCGGCTTTTGGGGGTAAGCTGTTTCTATCAATATGTTCTACAGTGTTGACATTGACTGCCAGCTTGTGATCTGCGCCAGATTCTGATACTGAAATTTTTATTCCACGGTTAACCATCTCAGATGTCAGAAGATCTCTATAGGTATTGTCGAAAATACTTGAGCCTCTGCTCTTGTCATTACACTTAGAAGCAGTGCATGCCAGATAGACTATTCCGCTTGGAGGAAGCTTGGATGAAATCAGTTCAGCCTCATTAGCTGCTAGAACCTTCCAGTGATACGCTGCTTGCAGCTTTTGCTGGGTTGAATGGGGATATGATTTTGCTTCGGGGTACTCTGAGAATTTTCCGGCACACCCCGCCAACAGCAAGATTAATAAACATCCTACAGTTTTTTTCATAGAAGTTCCCTCTCTCGATAATGATCAAGTGGATTGTTAAGCCTAAAAGGCCAATGGTCGTCCAGTATACTCACAACTTAAGGGCCAAACTAGTCCGGTATTTTTAAAGGGGTCGGTGACAATTGAGAATAATCCTCAATTGTCACCGACCCCTTTAATACCGACCCCTTTAATAATTTAATAGCCCGTAGGTTGGGGTGAGGAACGAACCCCAACGAAAAGGATGAAGAAAATCAATTGAATTGGAATAAATGCCTTATCGGCGTGCGGATACAAAAGGTGGGAGCTTTCTTTTCACGGTAAATATTGTTGGGGTTCGTTCCTCACCCCAACCTACGAGCTATCCCTAGTTTTAAAACCGGAAACCCTAAAACAACTCAAACCTGGGAAGTTGTAGTGCTGCCCCAGTTTCTTTAACGTTCAGCTTTCAGTATCGGTATTTAACGAGATGACCAATTCCAGTGCTATAGGCCTGTTTGATTCAGGCATTGGTGGGCTGTCAATTGCCCGAAAAGTCAGGGAGTTGTTGCCGAGTGAAAACATTCTGTATGTTGCAGATGCCCTTCATGCTCCCTATGGAGATAAAGAGAACAGCTTCCTGTTGGAACGAATGAGCGCTGTCACAGAGTTCCTGCTTTCCCGTGGCGCAAAGGCGGTTGTTGTGGCATGCAATACGGCGACTACGTCGGCCATTGCCAAGCTCAGGACTCAATACCCGGTTCCGATTATCGGTGTTGAGCCGGGGATCAAACCCGCTGCACTCTGTTCCCGCACCGGTGTGATTGGTGTCTTGGCGACGCCGGGAACGCTGAAAACACATTCTTTTGTTAATTTGGCGGAGCGCTACGCAAGCGGGGTGAAAATTGAGCTCCAACCCTGTCCTGATCTGGCTGCTCAAATAGAATCATTGAGTTTTGACAGTGACAGGACGATTGAACTGCTGAAGCGTTACATTTCCCCGCTTATTGAAAAAAAGGTCGATACCATTATCCTCGGCTGCACACACTACAACCATGTGTCTCATTTGATTGCTGAGTTAGCGGGGCCCGATATCACCATCGTCAATACGGAAACAGCTGTGGCAAATCAGGTTGTTCGCAGGCTCACGGCCGAGGGATTGCTTGCAGCGGACAACCGTGTAGGACGTGATGAGTTCTGGACAAGTGGCGCCCTTGAGATTTACCGCAATCAGATTGAAAAATTGTGGGGGCCGGGTGAACACGTCTTACAGCTTTAGCCAGTTTGTCGCTATTACTTTGCCGGTTAGCACTTTTGCTGTTTGATGCCGGGTAGCTGGTGATCTATCAGTTTGTCCCTGTCGGCGACGAACGTCACGAACGTAATATCACGAACAGTAGCTGTGTCCTGTTAAGCTGCTATTATTTGGTAGTCCTTTATACGGGATTCTCCAAAGGGAAGCTGGACCTGGACCTGGCCTATGGCACGCGGTGATCACATTTACGCTCTTCGCTTTGGTGGGATTTATGCCCACCACGGTATTGATGCGGGCGACGGTACGGTAATCCATTACACCAGTGATCACTGGGTGACGCCTCGTCAGGTGCGGCGTACCAGTATGGACAGGTTTGCCCGGGGCGACGAGATTCATGTGCGGGATTACGAACAGTTTTTCGAGACGCTAAAAAGTGGCGATATTCTGGATCGTACCACCCGGGGCCTGAATCGTCTGATGGACAATTTGCGAGGACTGAAAACGGGCGAGCTGGATTTTTCAGAGGATGCGGTAATGCGGCGCGCCGAAAGCCGGTTGGGTGAATTTGCCTTTGATCTGGTGTTCAACAACTGTGAGCACTTCGCCACCTGGTGCAAAACCGGTATCAGCAACAGTGACCAGATTATTGATTTATGGCGTCAGGCGCTGACCGGCAGTGGCTTTATGAAATACCGTGTTGGCGAGACCCTGACCAACTTTGTGGAACTTCCCTGGAAGCTGTTTCGCTAGGGCCTCTACTTCGACTTGTTGGTCCTTTCATTGAGCAGGAATTCAATCAGCGCCTTTTGTGCATGCAGGCGATTTTCTGCTTCATCCCAGACCACGGACCATTTTGATTCCAACATCGTTTCGCTGATTTCCAGGCCTCGATAGGCGGGCAGGCAGTGCATAAACAGGGCGTCCGGTGCCGCTTTCTGCATGATGTCTTCATTGACCTGAAAGCCCTGGAAGGCCCGTTCCCGTGATTTCTTTTCCTCTTCCTGGCCCATGGATGCCCAGGTGTCGGTGACCACCAGGTCCGCCCCGGTAATAGCCAGAAGGGGATTGCGAACAATGGATACCCGGTCGCTGAATTTCTCCAGCAGTGCCGCATCGGGTTCGTAGCCTTCGGGGCAGGCGATGACCAGTTCAAAATCCAGTCTGTCCGCAGCATTGATATAGGACTGGCACATGTTGTTGCCGTCGCCGATCCAGGCCACTCGCTTGCCGGCAATGCTGCCCCGGTGTTCCAGGTAGGTTTGCATGTCCGCCAGTAACTGGCAGGGATGAAAATCATCGGTCAGGGCGTTGATGACAGGTACTGAGGAGTTTTCAGCAAAGGTGATAATGCGGTCGTGACCAAAGGTGCGGATCATAATGATATCCACCATTCTTGAGATCACTTTGGCTGAATCTTCAACCGGTTCACCGCGTCCCAGTTGTGTATCGTTGGGCGACAGGAACAGCGCGCTGCCCCCCAGCTGGGCCATGCCAGCCTCGAAGGAAACCCGGGTGCGAGTGGAGGACTTCTCAAAAATCATGGCCATGACTTTGCCGGAGAACGGATGGTCATCCGTGCCTTTCTGGCGCTGAACCTTTAGTTCTGTCGCCCTTTGCAGGATCGCTTTCAACTCGTCTCTGGAGAGATCCTGCAAAGTAAGGAAGTGTCTTATGGCCATAATTGGTTACCCCCGGGTGATCAGTTCACCCAGTATTTGAACGAGTTGATCTGCTTCGTCCTCGCTGATAATCAGCGTTGGCAGCAGTCTGATGACGGACTGGGCGGTGACATTGATCAGCAGGCCTTTCGCGGCGGCTTCTGCGACCATTTCAGGGCAGGGTTCGCTCATCTCAATGGCCAGCATGAGTCCCTGGCCTCGTACCCCCACGACCCTGGGGTGGTCGGCAAGGCGCTCGACGAGACGCTGTTTTATATAATTGCCCATGGTGGCGGCCCGCTGGCAGAGGTTTTCGTCGAGGATTGTGCTGACGGTGGCCAATGCCGCTGCGCATGCCAGGGGATTACCCCCGAAGGTGGTGCCGTGACTACCGGGTTGCATCAGGTCAGCTGCTTTGTTGCCGGCCAGACAGGCACCGATGGGTACCCCGTTGCCCAGCCCTTTGGCCGTTGTCACCACATCGGGCATCAGGTTGGCGTGCTGGTAATTAAAGTACTGCCCGGTTCGCCCATTGCCGGTCTGGATTTCGTCCAGCATCAGCAGCCAGTCATATTGGTCACAGATGTCCCGCAACCCGGGTAAATAATTGTCTGCAGGAACCCGTATGCCGCCTTCCCCCTGGATGGGTTCGACCAGAATGGCCACCACATTGCGATTATTTTTGGCGATGGTATGCAGCGATTCCAGATCGTTGTGAGGTGCCCGTACAAACCCGCCCACCAGTGGTTCAAAACCTGCCTGCACCTTGCGGTTGCCGGTGGCCGAGAGTGTTGCCATGGTGCGTCCGTGGAAAGCGTTTTCCATGACAATAATGGTGGGTTGATCCACCCCTTTGCTGTGGCCAAACAGGCGTGCCAGTTTGATGGCGGCTTCATTGGCCTCGGCGCCGGAATTGCAAAAAAACAGTTTGCTCAGACCGGATATGCTGCGCAACTGTTCGGCCAGTGCTTCCTGCACGGGGATGTTGTAGAGATTTGAACAATGAACCAGTGTGGCAGCCTGTTCCGCAATAGCCTTGGTTACTGCCGGATGTGCGTGACCCAGTCCGCAGACGGCAATACCGGAAATGGCATCCAGATAACGGCGACCCTGATCATCCCAGACCCAGGACCCTTGACCCCGGGTAAGGGTGATTTTTCTGGCACCATAATTGTTCATTAATGCGTCACTGGTCATGGTCTCTTCCAAAACAAAAAAAGGCAGACGCGAGTTGCGCTGCCCTGGAGCAGGGATATTATAGTGGTTTTGCCCTGTTCGCAACGATCTGCATTGTTGCTATCTCTAAGCTACGAGACCATTTGTAGATTGCCTGGGGTAAAATGTTTTTTCGGGCAGGTGGTTTTAGATTGATGGACAGTGGAGTAAAATAGTTGACTGTAATAGTCGGCTATTTTTTATTGCCCCCAATTTCAGTCAGAGGTTTATATCAATGGATATTATGGAAACCATTCGTGAGCAGGTGGAAGGGAACCCCGTCATTTTATACATGAAAGGCTCCCCCAATCAGCCCCAATGCGGCTTTTCTGCCCGCACGGTTGAGGCATTGATGGCTTGCGGTGAGCGCTTTGCCTATGTCGATATTCTGGAAAACCCGGACATCCGTGCTAATCTGCCAAAATACGCCAACTGGCCTACCTTTCCCCAGCTCTGGGTTAATGGTGAGCTGATTGGTGGTTGCGACATCATTGCTGACATGCACCAGAAAGGTGAATTGGCTCCGCTGGTACAGGATGCCGCCCAGAGTGGACAGAAAGCTGCAGAGTAGGCAAAGGCCCGATCATTAAACAGGGCTTATGGCGCTTATAGCTAATTACAATGAGACACAAAAAACTGATTGTGTAAGATTGAGATAAGAGTTTCGAGCACGGGCTGCTACAGGTAGCCCCTACATTCCTTCAGAAAAACAGACCATTTAAGGAGTTAGATCATGGGTGTATTAGTAGGTAAAGCAGCACCGGATTTTACGGCTGGTGCAGTACTGGGTAACGGTGAAATCGTTGATGCGTTTACGCTGTCAGACAACATCAAGGGCAAGAAAGCCGTCGTGTTTTTCTATCCGCTCGATTTTACCTTTGTTTGCCCATCAGAGCTGATTGCATTTGACCACCGCCTGAATGAGTTCAAAAAACGCGGTGTGGAAGTTATCGGTGTCTCCATTGATTCGGTATTTACCCACAATGCCTGGAGAAATACACCCGTAGATGCAGGCGGTATCGGCCAGGTTAAATATCCGCTGGTAGCCGACGTCAAGCACGAAATCTGCCGGGCCTACGATGTTGAATTTGATGAAGCTGGCGTTGCTTTCCGTGGCTCTTTCCTGATCGATGAGGACGGCGTTGTGCGCCATCAGATCGTCAATGACCTCCCGCTGGGTCGGGATATCGATGAAATGCTGCGTATCGTCGACGCACTGTCATTCCACCAGAAACACGGCGAAGTTTGCCCCGCCGGCTGGAAAGAAGGCGACAAAGGTATGGATGCTTCACCCACCGGTGTGGCTTCCTATCTTGCCGAAAATTCAGACAAGCTCTGATACGCAAGTCGTCTCTGGAAAAACCGCAGAAGGTGACTTCTGCGGTTTTTTTTGGCTCATTAGATAATAGAGGGCTTGGGTGATGGATGAAGATCGTCTGGTGGAGATCGAAACCAGGTTGGCCTTTCAGGAGGACACCCTGCAGCAGTTAAACAATGTGATTTGCCGGCAACAGGATCAGATCGACCGGTTGGCTGCCAGCGCTGAAGCATTGCGCGGGCAACTAGGGGAGATCGCTGCCAAGTTGCCAGATGAAGAGGGCGAAGACGAGAAGCCACCTCACTACTAGTTAGTGTAGATCAGTGCTTTTTACAGTCATGAAAAAACGCGGCAGAAGCCGCGTTTTTTGATGGTGTGGCGTTTCTCACTCGTGTTTTGATGTGATGTCCGCCCCGATTAACGCTGTCATATTCAGAATACCTCGTCCGGAGACGGACGGAATCAGGATATGGGCCGGTTTGTCGAAACCGAACAGGAATGGCCCAACCAATCGGGCATTGGTCAGTGAGCGCAACAGGCCAAGGGTGATGCTGGCCGCATCCATATTGGGCATGATCAATACATTGGCCTGCCCCTGCATATTGGCATTCTGGTAAGTCTTGCCGCGCAGGGTTTCGTTCATGGCGGACATGGCGTGCATTTCGCCCTCGATCTGGACATCGGGCAATTGCTCGCGCAATTGCTCGGCGGCCCGTTTCATCTTGTGGGCAGAGTGGTCATCGTAAGTGCCGAAGTTGGAGTGCGAGAGCAGGGCCACTTTTGGCGCTATACCAAAACCTTTGACGAAGTTGATGGTGTTCAGTGCGGTGGCGACGATCTGTTGTTCGTTGGGGTCCACATTGACGAATGGATCGGCAAGGAACAGTGGTCCGTCCTCCATCAGTAGCACGCAAACCGATGACATCTCAGTGGTGCTGCTCTGGGGCAGGATGCTGCTGATGTCTTTCAGGTGCTTGTCGAAACGACCGACTTTGCCGCATATCAATCCATCGGCATCACCGAGGGCGACCATAATTGCTGCCAGTGCTGTGTTGTTGGTGTGCACTGTGTTTTGGGCGGCTTCCACGGAAACGCCGGATCGTCCCACTCGCTGGTGATAGAACTGCCAGTAGTTCTGGTGGTGATCACCTTCTTCGGGATTGAAAATCTCGATGTCGGTGCCGATCTTGATACGCAACCCCATGTCCTGAATTTTGCGCTCAATCACGTTGGGGCGGCCGATCAGAATTGGCTTGGCAACTTTTTCATCCACAATACCCTGCATGGCACGCAATACGTCGTCGTTCTCTCCCTCGGCATAGGCAATGCGCGACGGGTGACGACGGGCCAGTTCGATCATTGGTTGCATGAACAGGCGGCTGCGGCTCACATAAGAGTGAAGTTTGTTGCGGTAGGCCTCCATATCCTCGATGGGACGGGTGGCGACGCCGCTTTCCATGGCAGCTTTGACTACCGCCAGGGGGACTTCCTCGATCAGGCGTGGGTCAAAAGGTTTGGGAATCAGGTATTCCGGGCCGAATTTCAATACTTCATCGGCGTAGGCTTCTGCCACGGCTTCCGATGGTTCGCGGTGAACCAGATCGGCGATGGCTTTTACACAGGCCTGTTTCATGGCGTCATTGATGACGGTGGCGCCGCAGTCGAGCGCGCCGCGGAAAATGAACGGAAAGCAGAGTACGTTATTGACCTGATTGGGGTAGTCGGAGCGGCCGGTGGCCAGGATGGCATCCGGGCGGGCGGCCTTGGCGATTTCCGGCATGATTTCGGGGGTGGGGTTGGACATGGCGAGAATCAACGGGTTGGGTGCCATTTTCTTGACCATGTCGACCTTAAGGATGCCGGGACCGGACAGGCCCAAAAACAGGTCTGCGCCGTCGATGGCATCGTCCAGAGTGCGGTCTTCGGTCTCCACCGCATAGCTTTCTTTCCAGGGGTTCATCCCTTCTGCACGGCCTTTGTAGATGACCCCGTTGCGGTCGATCATTCGAATATTGGCTTTTTGCAGTCCCATGCTGACCAGCAAATCCACGCAGGCGATGCTGGCTGCTCCGGCACCGGTCACCACCAGTTTGATGTCTTCAATCTTCTTGTTGACGATCCTGAGCCCGTTGTAGACCGCTGCGGCTGAAACAATGGCCGTGCCATGTTGATCGTCGTGAAAAACCGGGATATTCATGCGCTCCCTGAGTTTTCTCTCCACCAGAAAGCACTCGGGAGCCTTGATATCCTCGAGATTGATGCCGCCAAAGGTGGGTTCCAGCGAGGCAATGGTATCCACCAGCTTGTCCACATCGGTTTCATCAATTTCAATATCAAACACGTCGATATTGGCAAATTTCTTGAACAGAACCGCCTTGCCTTCCATCACGGGTTTGGCGGCCAGTGGACCAATATCGCCCAATCCCAGCACAGCGGTGCCATTCGTAATGACAGCCACCAGGTTGCCCCGAGCTGTGACATTCGCCACTTCCGTGGGGTTTTTTACAATGGCCCCACAGGCATAGGCAACACCCGGAGAATAGGCCTGAGAAAGGTCGCGCTTGTTGGCGAGTGGTTTGGTTGGGCGAATTTCTATTTTTCCCGGAACGGGGTGGGTGTGGTAACGCAGGGCACTTTCTTTGAATGAGTCAGCCATTTTTCTCTCGGTTTAAATCGTTATAAGGGGCCGGGCAGGGCAGCTATTCTAACGCCAATGGTAATGAAATTACCATGCGTTCTGCCGTCGTCGCAGGCGTCCAAATTTTGTGTAGTCTAGATACATGATTTTGGTGTTTCAAGCGAAACATGTCTCGTCTTTGGTAAAAGTTTTTATGAGGATTTGGCCTTAAATGTGAATTCTTGATGATAAAACAAGCTGTAATCTCTTTCCTGGTCAGTGGCTCGATTTGTAGTTTTTCTACATTATGGCAGTTTTTTTCTGGCTAATCTCCCTGGGCGGCCCCCGGTGGCTTTATTGGCGTTGTTTGCAGGGGGCTCTTGCCAATGCTTCCGTTGACTAAGGATAATGTGTTCCTTTGGCCGGAGCGATGAGCAGCATGCAGAGACGGGTGGTTATTGTCGGAACAGGTCACGCTGCGGCTCAACTTGCGTCGAGCCTTCGTCAGCAGAACTGGCAGGGGGAGATTCTGCTGGTGGGAGAGGAGTCTCAGGCTCCCTACCAACGCCCACCGCTTTCGAAAGACTATCTCGCTGGCGAGCGAACGGCCGATAATATCCTGATTCGTCCTGCTGCCGCCTATGCCAGCCATGGTGTCGATCTGTTGACCGGGCGTCGTGTGCTGAGCATTGACCGGACAGCAAAAATGGTCGCTCTGGAAGATGGGCAACAATTGAGCTATCAAAAGCTGGCCCTTTGTACCGGCGCGCGTGCCAGGCCAGCCAGCATCAGGGGTGTTGGCAGCCCGGGTGTGTTTTACCTGCGGACCCTTGCTGATGTGGACGGCATTCGCGCCAATATTTCACCGGATAAAAGCGCGGTCATAATCGGTGGTGGTTATATTGGTCTGGAAGCCGCTGCGGCATTGCGCGGCCTGGGGATGGCCGTGACGCTGCTTGAATTAGAGGCGCGTGTCCTTTCCAGAGTCTGTGCGTCAGAGGTATCCGCTTTTTATGCCGAGGTTCATCGTGAAGAGGGTGTGGATATCCACACGGGTGTCGAGGTGCTGTCCATAGAAGATAGAGATGGAATCAGGGTGGTGATTTGTGCTGATGGCAGCCGCTTTCCTGCGGACCTGATCATTATCGGTGTAGGTGTTACACCCAATGTGGAATTGGCTGAAGCCTGTGGGCTGGCGATAGACAATGGTATTCTGGTTGACGAGTTCGCCCGGACATCTGATCCGGACATTGTTGCCGCTGGCGATTGCACCAATCACCCGAACGAGCTGCTGGGACGCCGTGTACGCCTGGAGTCCGTTCCCAATGCGGTCGAACAGGCAAAAACAGCGGCGGGGACACTCTGTGATCGACCTGTTCCGTATCAGAGTTATCCCTGGTTCTGGTCTGATCAATACGATTTGAAGTTGCAGATTGCCGGTCTGAGTGAGGGTTACGATCAGGTGGTCCTGCGGGGCGGCAAAGATCGGCAGAGAGGCTTTGTTGCCTGGTATCTCCGTGGTGGCCGGCTGTTGGCGGCAGATTGTATCAACCGGCCAAAAGAGTTTATGGTTGCCAGGCAACTGTTGGCCAGAGGGCTTGCTGTGGACCCTGTCGCGCTGGCTGATGAAACTATTGATCCAAAAAACTGGCTGAGCTGATTGGCCACAATAGATAAATATGAGGTTGTTATATGCCGTTGATTCATTACGTCGAGGCGAATGGTGCAGAGTACGAGGCTGAGGTGCCGGTGGGGCAATCTGTTATGCAGGGTGCCGTCGATAATATGATTGACGGCATTCTTGGTGAGTGTGGTGGTGTGTGCAGTTGCGCGACCTGCCATTGTTATGTCGATGAGGACTGGTTTGATAAAGTAGGCCCGCCCGAAGGCAGTGAGCAGTTGATGCTTGAGATGGTGCCGGCCCCGGAGCCAACCAGCCGTCTGAGCTGTCAGATCAAGGTTACGGCTGAGTTGGATGGTCTGGTAGTAAGATTGCCGGTTTCCCAGTATTAGGTGTAGGCCGGGCAGTTATAGTGAATGCTCCTTCAACCCCGTGGCGACCTGTGCCCGGGGTTCTATCTCTCCTAAAGACCTTTGAACCAGTCCTGAAAGTAGCTGCCTACATAAGGTATCTCGGTTTCCTTGTCGGTGATGGCACCAACAAGACTGATTATCCAGGCCACCAGCACCAGTATTGCCCAGATCATGACCAGTGAGTTGTGAATCATACTGAACACCATGTTGCCGACAAACCCGCAAATCATGATGCCGAGATACTGACGAATATAGAAGGATGCATAACTGTCGCGTTTCTGCATGTTGAGTACCAACGCAACAATCCAGCCGATCAGGGTAATGTGCGCGATAATTGCCTTGGCCTTGCCGCTTATCTTGTCGCTCATAATGTCTGTTCCTTGATGATGTTTGTGATGGTTTTCGACTGACGACGTTCTATGTATCCCATTTACCTGGGTTACTTATGCCAACCGCCGAGATCTTTCCAGCGGTTGACGATACCACAGAACAATTCTGCCGTCTTTTCAGCGTCATAGGCTGCAGAGTGTGCCTTGTCGTTGCTGAACTCTATTTCTGCTGCTTCACAGGCTCTGGCCAGTACGGTCTGTCCATAGGCAAGCCCGGCCAGTGTGGCCGTATCAAAGCAGGAAAATGGGTGGAAGGGGTTGCGTTTAATGCCATTTCTTTCAACAGCTGCGTTGACAAATCCAAGGTCAAAATGCGCGTTGTGTGCCACCATGACAGCGCGGCTGCAGTGTGCCTCCTTTACTGCATTGCGAATAGGCTGAAACAGGGCTCTCAAGGCCTCATTTTCTTCCAGCGCCATCCGGTAGGGGTCGTTGATGTCGATACCAGTGAAGTTCAGAGCCGCCTGCTCGACGTTGGCTCCTTCAAACGGGATCACCGCATGATAGATAATCTCGCTGGGCATGAGGATGCCATCTTCGTCCATGGCCAGTGTCACAGCAGCCATTTCCAGCAATGCGTCGGTAGCGGCATTAAAGCCGCCGGTCTCCACGTCGATGACCACGGGGAGAAAGCCTCTGAAACGATCCGAGATGGGCGGGTGCATAATTAACTGACGCTCCATTGCCTGGTTTCTCCAGCACCTAATGGTGTGAGGGTGTCACTGCCAAAGGGGAGGCTGGTCGGACTTTGCCACGGTGAAAGCTGCAGCGTGATCGTGTCAGTATGGCGGGGCATGCCATAGAAGTCTGCGCCAAAAAAACTGGCAAACCCTTCGAGCTTGTCCAGCGCATCGGCTTGATCAAAGGCTTCGGCATAGAGTTCGAGCGCGGCATGATTGGAATAACAACCGGCACAGCCGCAGGCGGTTTCCTTGCGATGGGTGTTGTGGGGCGCCGAATCAGTGCCCAGAAAAAAACTGGGGTCGCCACTGGTGGCGGCTGCGATCAGTGCCTGTTGGTGGTGTTGCCGTTTCAGTATGGGGAGACAATAGTAATGGGGGCGGATACCGCCCGCCAACATCTGGTTGCGGTTGAACAGCAGATGTTGGGGCGTGATGGTGGCAGCTATATTGGCTGATGCCTCTGCTACGAACTGGGCGCCGTCGTGGGTAGTTATGTGTTCCAGCACAATTTTCAGTGCCGGAAAGTTGTTGATGAGCTTGCCGAGGTGCCTGTCGATAAATACCGCTTCCCGATCGAAAATATCGACTTCAGTATCCGTGACCTCACCGTGCAGCAGCAGTGGCATGCCGATTTTTTCCATACGCGCCAGGACGGGATAGATATTGTCCAGTTGGGTGACACCGGAGTCCGAGTTGGTGGTCGCGCCGGCCGGATAATACTTGCATGCGACCACATGCCCAGACGCCGTGGCTCGTTCTATCTCCGCCGGGTCGGTATTGTCGGTCAAATACAGCACCATTAACGGTTTCCACTGACTGTCGGCTGGACGATGGGCCAGAATCCGCTCTCGGTAGGCAAGGGCTTGAGCGGTATTGAGTACCGGTGGAAGCAGGTTGGGCATGATGATGGCGCGGCCAAAATATCGCGCGGCGTCTGGTACGGTATAGGCGAGCAGTTGCCCATCGCGCAAGTGCAGGTGCCAATCATCGGGGCGGGTGATGGTTAATTGAGTCATGTTCAAGTTGGCTGCTACAGGTGGTCATTGAGTCAATCAATGCTACCGGAATCGTTGTTGGCTTAACAGAAGAAACGAGGGCGATCCGGTTTCGGTCGCCGGATTAAACATTTTGAGTAGGATCAGGGTGATTCGGCAGAGCCTGCCCTGCTCACTGTGAAACTATCCACTTAACGATTAGAATAGTGCCCACTTTTATCCCACAAAATACCAATCAGGAGTCATGTCGTGTCCGACATTAAAAAAGTTGTTTTAGCCTATTCGGGGGGGTTGGATACCTCGGTTATTGTCAAGTGGCTACAGGAAACCTATCGCTGTGAAGTCGTCACATTTACTGCGGATATCGGTCAGGGAGAAGAGGTGGAACCGGCCCGCGCCAAAGCGGCGGCGCTGGGCGTGAAAGAAATCTATGTGGATGATCTTCGCGAGGAGTATGTACGTGACTATGTATTCCCGATGTTTCGTGCCAACACAATTTATGAGGGGGAATACCTGCTGGGGACGTCTATTGCCCGGCCACTGATTGCCAAACGACTGATCGAAATTGCCAACGAAACCGGTGCAGATGCGATTTCTCACGGTGCGACCGGTAAGGGAAATGATCAGGTACGTTTTGAGCTCGGTGCTTATGCTCTGAAGCCGGGTATCAAAGTGATCGCCCCGTGGCGGGAGTGGGATCTGACATCCCGTGAAAAACTGATGGGCTACTGTGAGCAGCACGATATTCCGGTAGATTTTTCTACCAAGAAGAAAAAATCCCCTTATTCAATGGATGCCAATTTGCTGCATATCTCCTATGAGGGGGGTAATCTTGAAGATCCCTGGTGGGAGCCTGAAGAGGATATGTGGCGCTGGAGTGTCTCTCCCGAGAAGGCACCTGACCAGCCTACCTATGTCGAACTCACCTATGAAAAAGGCGATATTGTTGCAATTGATGATCAACCCATGACACCGGCTACAGTACTTACTCACCTCAATAAATTGGGCGGCGACAATGGGATTGGTCGACTAGACCTGGTTGAGAACCGCTACGTGGGCATGAAATCACGTGGCTGTTATGAAACACCGGGCGGGACTATTATGTTGCGGGCGCATCGGGCCATCGAATCACTCACACTGGATCGTGAGGTGGCGCATTTGAAAGATGCATTAATGCCCAAATATGCCGAGACGATTTATAACGGCTACTGGTGGTCCCCGGAACGCAAGATGTTGCAGGTGATGATTGATGAAACGCAACACGTGGTAAACGGCAAGGTGCGTGTAAAACTTTATAAGGGTAATGTCACTGTGGTGGGTCGTCAGTCTGATGACAGCCTTTTTGATGAGAAAATTGCCACCTTCGAAGATGACGCCGGGGCCTATGATCAGAAGGATGCAGAGGGTTTTATCAAACTGAATGCATTGCGTTTGCGGATTGCCGCCAACAAAAATCGCAAGATGGATTCCTGATTGCCACCTGTTCGAGTTGATGCAAATCAATATCAGTGTGGGTGGGTTTAGGGAATAATACGCAGGGAGTAGTTTAGGGAGTTGAAGGCTACTCTCACGGGTTCCAAAGAATGGATTAATGACGAGAAAATGCAATGAGTAGCAATGTCGCAAGCGCCGGTGACCAGCCGGAATACAATATCAGGGTGGTCAAACAGTTTGCCATCATGACTGTGGTCTGGGGGATCGTCGGGATGCTGGTGGGGGTGTTTATCGCCGCTGAGCTGATCTGGCCGGGTCTTAATTTTAACCAGCCATGGCTTCACTTTGGGCGACTTCGTCCGCTCCATACCAATGCGGTTATTTTTGCCTTCGGTGGTAGTGCACTGTTTGCCGCTGCCTACCATGTGGTGCAGCGAACCTGTCAGGCAAGACTGTTTGGCGGTTGGTTGATTGGGTTTACCTTCTGGGGCTGGCAGGCGGTGATTGTTGCCGCGGCGATTACCCTGCCTTTGGGGCTGACCACCTCTAAAGAGTACGCGGAGCTGGAGTGGCCGATCGATATCCTGATCACGTTGGTTTGGGTGGCGTTTGCGGTGGTTTTTTTCGGCACCATCATGAAACGCCGCACCAAGCACATCTACGTGGCCAACTGGTTTTTTGGGGCCTTTATTATCACAATTGCCGTGTTGCACCTCGGCAACAGTGCTGCCATCCCGGTAACAGCTTTCAAATCCTATTCGGCCTATGCCGGTACGATCGATGCGATGGTGCAATGGTGGTACGGCCACAATGCAGTAGGGTTTTTCCTGACGGCGGGCTTCCTGGGCATGATGTACTACTTCGTGCCCAAACAGGCGGGTCGGCCGATATATTCCTATCGTCTCTCGATCGTGCATTTCTGGGCGCTGATTGCCGTCTACATTTGGGCAGGTCCCCACCACCTTCATTACTCGGCTTTGCCCGATTGGGTTCAGAGTCTGGGAATGGTGATGTCTCTGATTCTGCTCGCTCCCTCCTGGGGTGGCATGATCAACGGCATGATGACCCTGTCAGGTGCCTGGCATAAACTCCGTTACGATCCGACCCTGCGCTTTCTGGTGGTGTCCCTGTCTTTTTACGGCATGTCGACCTTTGAAGGTCCAATGATGTCGATCAAGACCGTAAATGCACTGTCTCACAATACTGACTGGACGATTGGCCATGTTCACTCCGGCGCCCTTGGTTGGGTGGCCATGATTTCCATTGGCATGCTCTATCACCTGATTCCAGTGCTTTATCAACGTGCTCAGATGTACAGTGTAAAACTGATCAACCTGCACTTCTGGATGTCAACCATTGGTACCGTGCTTTACATCGCCTCCATGTGGGTTAACGGCATTGCTCAGGGTCTGATGTGGCGTGCTTTCAACACCGATGGGACCCTGACATACAGCTTTGTTGAGTCAATTGAGGCGAGCTACCCGGGTTATTACGTGCGCTTGTTGGGTGGTGTGATTTTCTTTGCCGGTATGCTGGTGATGGCCTACAACGTCTGGCGAACCATTCGTGGGGATGTTCAGCAGCAGGAAGTGACCGCTGCCGAACCCCGTACAGTCTGATAGGAGAACAACAGTGAAACATGAGATTGTTGAAAAAAATATCGGGCTGATGATTGTGCTGATCGTGGTTGCCATCAGCTTTGGTGGGCTAACCCAGATTATTCCGCTGTTCTGGCAGAATCAAACAACGCAGCCTGTCGAAGGCCTTGAACCGCTGGGGCCATTGGCATTGGAAGGTCGTGATATTTACATCCGTGAAGGCTGCCATGTGTGCCACACACAGATGGTCAGGCCGTTGCGTGCTGAAACCGAGCGTTATGGCCACTATTCTGTCGCGGGTGAGCATGTTTACGAGCATCCTTTTCTCTGGGGCTCCAAACGCACTGGCCCCGATTTGGCGCGGGTTGGTGGCCGCTATAGTGATGACTGGCAGCGGGCACACCTCTATAACCCGAGGGATGTGGTACCTGAGTCAAACATGCCGGCATTCCCCTGGCTGTTTGAAAATACGCTGACCGGTAAAGATACTGCAGCCAAAATGAAGGCATTGAGAACAGTTGGCGTCCCATATTCGGATGAGGATATCGCCAATGCCGCTGCACCTTTTGCCAACGGTGAGGTAAAGGAAATTGATGCGCTGGTGGTGTATCTCCAGCAACTCGGCACACTTTTGACGCAGAAACGCTAATGGATCAGGGCACATTACAAGGTATCGGCACCATACTCACCATGATCGCTTTTCTCGGGGTCTGTTGGTGGGCTTACAGTGGCCGCAAGAAAAAAGATTTTGATGAGGCGGCACAACTACCTTTTGTTGATGACACCAAAGTTGATGACACCAAATCTTCTCAGGATGAAGATAAGTAGAGGCATGAGCTGACATGAGTACCTTCTGGAGTATCTGGATTATCGTATTTACCGCAATCACTATTGTCGGTTGTACATGGTTGTTGTTCGCCAATCGCAAGGTTGAAGTTTCCGATGACACCAAAGAGGGCGAGGCCCCAAAAACAGGCCATGTTTATGACGGTATTGAGGAGTATGACAATCCTCTGCCAGGCTGGTGGTTCAAGATGTTCGTGGGCACCGTCGTGTTCGGGGTCATCTATCTGGTGCTGTATCCAGGGTTGGGAAACTTTGGGGGTGTGCTCGGCTGGACACAGGTGGGCCAGTGGGAAGAAGAGGTGGCCGAGGCAGAGGCGAAGTATGCGCCACTCTACGAGCAGTATAGTGAAACACCGGTTGAGGAATTGATCGCCAATCCCGAGGCGATGAAAATGAGTCGTCGCCTGTTCAATAATAACTGTGCGGTCTGTCATGGTTCCGATGGCAGGGGCAGCTATGGTTTCCCCAACCTGGCTGACAGTGATTGGCTCTACGGCGGCAGTGTGGAAGATATCAAGACTACGTTAGTCAATGGGCGGCAGGGTGCCATGCCGGCCCTGGGGGGTGCTCTGGGCGAGGATGGCGTGGACAATGTCGCCGAGTATGTTTTCAAAATCAGCGGTCGCGAGCATGATGCCAAAAAAGCCGAGGCCGGTAGCCAGTTATTCGCCACCTACTGTGCAGCCTGTCATGGTGCAGACGGTACTGGCAACAAGATGCTGGGAGCACCCAACCTGACCGATGGCATCTGGTTGTATGGTGGTTCCCCTACGCTGGTTCGTCATACTATTCGCAATGGTCGAAACGGTAACATGCCTGCTCAGGCCGACAAGCTAAAGGCAGAAAAAATACATCTGTTGACAGCGTATGTGTACAGCTTATCCAAAAACCAATAACGTTTGAGGATTTGCCTAACGGGAGTGTCAAAATTAAATGACGGGTGAACAAGAGCCGGAAAAAAAAGCCGGCAACCGGTCCTCAGAGGAAGTTATCCGGGTTCTTGATCTCTATGAAACGAGAGAAAAAATTCAGACCCGTCAGCTTCCTGGATTTTATCGAAACCTGCAGCGCTGGACATGGCTGCCGATGCTCAGTGCCTATTTTCTGCTTCCCTGGATAAATCTGGATGGCCGTCAGGCCATCTGGTTTGACCTGCCGGCCCGGCAATTCCATATTTTCTGGATCACTTTCTGGCCACAGGACTTCATGTTGTTGGCCTGGGCGCTGATTATCTCAGCCTTTGCCCTGTTCACTGTAACGGTTCTGGTAGGTCGGGTGTGGTGTGGATTTTCCTGCCCCCAGACCGTCTGGACCATGATCTTCATGTACATTGAAGACTGGTGTGAGGGTGACCGCAATCAGCGCATCAAATTGGACAGAGCGCCCTGGCATAGCCAGAAAATCCTGCGCCGGGGCAGTAAATTGTTGTTGTGGGGGTTGGTGGCATTTGTTACCGGTTTGACGTTTGTGGGTTATTTTAACCCGATCCGACAGCTGGTTCCCGAACTCTTTACCTTCTCGGCACATCCGGCAGCTGTCTTCTGGACGTTTTTTTTCTCAGTGATGACCTACATGAATGCGGGTTTTCTCCGGGAGCAGGTATGTAAATACATGTGCCCTTACGCCCGCTTTCAGTCGGTCATGTTTGATCAGGATACTCTGGTGGTTTCCTATGATGAGAAGCGGGGCGAGCCACGCGGTGCTAGACGGAAAGACGAGGACTATCGGGCAGCAGGCAAGGGTGACTGTGTAGATTGTTCCTTATGCGTACAGGTATGCCCCACGGGAATTGATATTCGCGATGGGCTTCAATACGAGTGCATAGACTGCGGTCTTTGTATTGATGCCTGTAACACCGTCATGGACAAAATGGGTTACGAACCGGGTCTGATTCGCTTTACCACGGAACACGCCATGGAATACGGTAAGACCAGTATTTTTCGGCCCCGTTTTATCGGCTATGCCGTTGCGCTGGCTCTAATGGTGTCAGCCTTCAGCTATACCATTGCGACGCGTGTTCCATTGGGCGTGGATGTCATTCGTGATCGAAATGTTCTCTATCGTGAAACTACCCGGGGTTTGGTTGAGAATATCTATACTCTGAAAATCAATAATATGGATACGCGTGACCATAGCTACAGCATTGAGGTGACTGGCGACTATCCATTTAACTATCTCGGCAAGGATGTGGTCAGTGTCAAGGAAGGAGAGGTGTTGAGTATGCCCGTCAGAATCGAGCTTGATCCAGGTTTGATGGATGTTCCTAACACGGATGTCATGTTCGTTGTTGAGGCGATTGATAGTGAAGTTATTCATGCACGTCAGGAAAGCCGCTTTATTGGCCCGCGTTTGCAACGCTAGTTTTTCTGCAACATTTCCCGACACAGTATTTCCGCCCATAGTCAGCGTCCGAGGACACAGCCTTGCCACTTTCAACCGACAGCAACACTCCCCCCTGGTATCGTCAATTCTGGCCATGGTTTCTAATAGCGCTGCCAGGTAGCGTGGTGATCGCCAGTCTGGTGACTGTCTATATTGCATTTTCCGGGGCCGATAGTCTGGTGGTGGATAATTACTATCGCGACGGCCTTGCCATCAATCAGGTGCTGGAGCAGGATCGACGTGCCGAAGCGTTGGGGCTCTCTGCCGAGTTGCGTCTGGATGCCACCAGTGGTGAGTTGTTTGTCACTATTGATACGGTCCATCCACTACCAGAGCAGCTTGCACTGTTGTTGTTTCATCCAACAGACTCAAAACGTGATCGCGAGATGCTGCTGACCGAGATCACCGGCGGCCACTACCGCACCGACCTCAATCAGCCATTGCTGTCGCGTTATTACCTGCGGGTATTACCCGAACCCGACAGGGATTGGCGGTTAGTCGGCGAGCTGAATTTTGCAACTGCAGATCAGATTATCCTGAGGGCGGAATGACGCCACAATCCTGTTATCACTGTGGATTGCCAGTTCCCGCCGGTACTGACTGGGTACTGGTGATTCAGGGGGAGCCAAGGGCTATGTGTTGTCCGGGCTGCCTGGCCGTTGCCACGGCTATCTGTGATGGTGGATTGGCGCGCTTTTACCAGTATCGTACGAAGAGCGCTAATCGTCCGGAAGCTCCGGATCAGGCATCGCTGGCAGTTTATGATTTGCCTGAGGTGCAAGCGGATTACGTGGAGACTGTCGATGACAACCGGCAGATTCGCCTTTTGATAGGGGGCATTACCTGTACAGCCTGTGCCTGGCTGATCGAGAATCACCTGAGTAAATTGCCGGGGGTGATTGAGGTGCGGGTTAATGTCACCAGCCATCGAGCATTCATCACCTGGAACCCAGAATCACTGAAACTCAGTGAATTATTGGAAGAGCTACAGCAAATCGGCTACGACCCTCGTCCCGTTAGTGACGAGGCTATACGCCAGTTGCGAGATCATGAAAATCGCCGCTTTCTGCAACGTTTGGGTATTGCCGGACTGGGGATGATGCAGGCGGGAATGGTCGCCATTGGTCTTTACGCAGGCGCCTTTCAGGGTATGGAGCCCGAGTGGCAAAATTTCCTGCGTTGGGTCAGCTTTATTATTGCCCTGCCGGTGGTTTTGTTCTCGGCCTATCCTTTCTTTAGAGCTGCATGGTACAGCTTGCGTCAAGGCCATCTGATCATGGATGTTCCGGTCTCACTGGCGATAATCCTCGGTTTTTCAGCCAGCTGCTGGGCTACCGTGACCCGAACGGGCGAAGTTTATTTTGACTCTATTGCCATGTTCACATTTTTTTTACTGTTGGGGCGATATTTCGAGATGCGGGTTCGCCATCGCAATGACATGCGAGCCGAATCGCTCGGCCAATTGTTGCCGGTGACAGCCAGGCGATTGAACGGCAATAAAGAGGAGACGATTCCGGTCAAGCTGCTGTTGCCTGGGAACCTGATTCGCGTTGCCTCCGGTGAAACCATTCCCTGTGATGGAGAGATTACCGAGGGTGTCAGCAGCGTGGTCGAAGCTGTTCTCACCGGCGAACAGATGCCGGTCGGTAAATCCCCCGGTGATGTGGTTTCTGCGGGAACCGTCAACAGTGAGAACCCCTTGCTGATCAGAGTGTCTGCCGTTGGTCATCAGACCCGTTTGTCGGCAATTTTGCAGTTGGTTGAAAAGGCGCGCAGTGATAAACCAGCAGCGGTTGCGATGGCTGATCGGGTGGCGGGTTATTTTGTCGCTGCCGTGTTGGTTGTCTCCGCCCTGGTGGCTTTTTGGTGGTGGCAGCACCAACCGGAGGAAGCTATTTGGGTTGTGCTCTCTGTGCTGGTTGTTACCTGCCCCTGCGCGTTATCTTTGGCAACGCCAGCCGCTATTGCGGTGGCAACAGGCGAGTTGCGTCAGCGCGGTTTTCTGATCAGTCGAAGTCGGATGCTGGAGGTTTTGTCGCAAGTCGATCGAATTGTTTTTGACAAAACGGGCACGTTGACACTGGGTGATCTGAGTATCGTTGAGGTGATTGAGCTGGCTGACCAAAAAGAATCTGATGTGCTGGCTATCGCTGCGACCCTGGAGCAGGATTCCAGGCATCCCATTGCCAGGGCTTTTGCCGGCACAGCGGTGACGGATAGGGGAACTGACGTTGTTCAGGAAGTCGGATCAGGCATTTCCGCTACGATTGATGGAAGTCGCTTTGCTATCGGTCAGCCGGACTATATCAGCAGGTTGTTTGATCTTCCCATGCCAGCTATGGCACCAGTTGATGCAGGCCAGTTACCACTTCTTTTGGCGGAACAATCCCGGCCACTGGCCTGGATTATTTTACAGGATCAGTTGCGCTCCGGTGCGGCGTCTGCCATTCAGCAGCTGACAGCGCAGGGTCTGGAGACAGTTTTACTGAGTGGTGATCGTGTTGCAGCGGTTGAAAATATGGCGACCAAGCTGGGTATTCAGCAGTGGTTCGGGCAGCAGAGTCCAGCGGCAAAACTCGATTGGGTCAACCGCTGTCAGCAGGCCGGGCACCGGGTGTTGATGGTTGGTGATGGTATCAATGATGTGCCTGTACTGAGCGGTGCCGATGCCTCAGTGGCACTGGGTGATGCCAGTGATTTCGCCAGAATCCATGCTGACAGTATATTGCTATCGGGCAACCTCAATACATTGCCGGAAGTGATCGGTCTTGCCAGACGGACACGCCAGATCATTCGTCAGAATCTCACGTGGGCATTACTCTACAATCTCCTGGCATTGCCGCTGGCCGTGGCGGGAATGATTCCTCCCTGGGCGGCCGCGATTGGTATGTCTGCCAGTTCGCTATTGGTTGTGGGTAATGCCCTGCGGCTGAGTCGGCGTGGCGACGTACCCATGATGTGCTCACAACAGCCTTGTTTTGCCACGTGACGATGGCTGATACTTTTCATCTTTGGCAGGTTATAACCCAATGACCAGTTTGTATTTGCTGATCCCTGTGTCCTTGATTTTCTGTGCATTGGCGATCTGGTTTTTTTTCTGGGCAGTAAACAGTGGCCAGTATGATGATCTAGAGGGGGAGGGCGAGAGAATACTATTTGACGATGGGGCTGATGACCCTGTTGAGGTTGATGTCGAGGCTCGCCCCCGTCAACCTGAAGACTCTCCACCTTCAAAGAGCCCGGAATAATGTTTGAATTTGACAGTATGTCCATACTGGCAATGCTGGTTATTGGTTTGATGGGTGCCGGGCATTGTGTTGGTATGTGTGGCGGGATTGTCGCCGCACTGGGTTTTGCCGCCGATGATCAACGCAGGCGTTGGCCAATCCTCCTAAGCTACAATCTAGGGCGAATTACATCTTATGGGCTTATCGGTGCGCTGGTCGGTCTGCTGGGATTGTTTGGTCATGAATACCTGTCTCTGGGGCCTTCACTGCGTATTTTTGCGGGGGTGCTGCTTATTCTGATGGGGTTGTATCTGGCGGGTTGGTGGCACTTCCTGTCCTGGCTTGAGCGTGGGGGGCAACATGCCTGGCGCCATATTCAGCCTTTCGCAACCAGGTTGTTCCGTGTCCGCACGGTTGGCAGGGCCTTTCTGTTTGGTATGTTATGGGGTTGGTTACCCTGTGGCCTGGTGTATTCGGCACTGGTTTACGCCGCTGCCACTGCTCACCCCGTGTCGAGTGCACTATCCATGATGGCGTTCGGCCTGGGCACGTTGCCGGTCATGCTGGCCGGGGGCGTTTTTTCCAGTCAGCTAAAGCGGTGGTTGCAGATTCGTGCTTTGAGAACAGCCATGGGGATGATAGTTATCGTATTTGGTGCGTGGACCCTCTGGAATGCGATGGCACATAATCATCAACGAGAAGTGATTTCTGAACAAAGTGATGGGGTCAGTGCTCATCAGCACATGCACCATTGACTGTAGTAGGTGTTATAAGGGTTATTGATTTCGATCAATGCCAACGATTTGATTTAAGCGGTATAAAAGCAGGTGTTTTATAATAAACTATATGTCTGTTGGCCGATTGTTAGTCTTAAATAAGAAAAACGGGGATTTTATGCTAGGTCACATTGCCGGGTTACTCTACGATCCACAGTCCGAATGGAAGAAAATTGCTGCACTGTCCGATGAGACAATCAAGCGCATGGCCATCTATTTTATTTTTCTGGGTATGATCCCTGCGATCGGGTTTTATATTGGAACAACGAAGTTTGGATGGACGATTGTCCATGATGAGCCCACCAGGATTACCGAAGCTAGCGCAATACCCTTGATAGTCATGTTTTACTTTGCCCTGATGGGCGCGCTGGTATTTATTGGCTGGATGATTGCCTGGATGTCGAAAACCTATAATAGTGAATCGAGCCCATTAAAAGGGTTTGTGTTTATGGGTCTCTGTTGTAGCCCGGTTTTTCTGGCAGGTATTTTTGCGGTTTATCCGATTTGGTGGCTGGATCTTCTGCTTGCTATCGCCGCCTGCAGTTATGCAATTCGGTTGATGTACCTCGGGATTCCCGATGTGATGAATGTGCCGGAGGACCAGGGTTTTCTCTATGCCAGTGCGATTTTTGCTGTTTCCCTTGTGTATGTGGTGGTTGTTCTGGTAGCTACCGTCTTGCTCTGGGAATATGTCGCGGCACCGGTTTTTACCGATTGAGAACAACGCTTTATAGAAACCGGGCGTAAGCCCGGTTTTTTTTGCCTGGGATTTTTTTTCAGCCAGTCGTCGATAACCGGGGTTGCGGGGTTAGTTGCAATCGGTTGTGGAAAGCCAGGGCACACCTTTGTTTGGACTGAGGTAGGAAAATTGTCGATAGGTGGAATTGAAAATGCCCCAGTGGCGTTCAGTCATCGCGGGCATATGTCGGCGCATCTGGCGTATGTCGTGCCGGGAGGCCTGGCTAATTGATAACCGTCGACGGCATTTTTCGAGATCAATCAGTGCGACTTCAATCTCGTTGCTGCCCTTCCTTTCATGACGAAAAAAAATGTGTTTATCATACAGACAGCCATGCTGCCAGCGACTATTGTGAAGTCTTGACAGAATCTCGCCAAGTTTTCGGGAGAGAGCATCGAGTGTCTCTTTTTTCACGAAATCGTCAGTTACGCTCTCCTGCCATGCCTCAACACTGGAAAACCCAGCCAATTCCCGAGTCGCCAGAATTGCCTGAATTGCCCCCTGGTGAAGGCGTGTTTGCGAAAAGACGACTTCCGGCGTTGATATTCCCAGCTTGTGGCACACATCCAGCCGGTGGGTTTCACGGGCTATGGTGGCATAGCCCAGTGGATGTCTGAGACTGCGACAAGTATGGTCAGTCTGTTTTTTGATGTAGTAGGTGGCGCCATTGATTCGGCATCGCTGGACACCACTTATTCCGCCCCGTCGATGGTTTGGTTCTTCAACCCAGGGGCCTTCCATTTCCCACCAGTAGTCAAAATCACTATCTGTTTGAGCGTCTCTTGATAACGTATTGATCATTATTATTACTCTTTTCTGGATAACGGTGAATGTCACGGTTGTTACATAAAAAGTACACAAAAATAGCTGAAAAAGCAAAACAGGGGACTGTGGAAAAAAATCTCTTGGTCGTGGGCCTGGATTATTTGAAAAGCCAGTGACCCAATTGACGTCTTTGTTAAAGGTTTTATTTGATTCAATTCCGATTTACTTTGTAGCATGGCTTTTTAGCCGAGACTGGTTGGAACTCAATACTCTTGCAAGCCGTTGTGGGTAAGTGCGTGCAGATTCCAGGAATAACTAGAGAGGTAAGTTTATGCGTTTATTACATACCATGTTGCGGGTGAGGGATCTCGACACTTCCGTTCGCTTTTATACCGATGTGCTGGGAATGCAACTTTTGCGGCGCAAGGATTTCCCCGATGGCCGTTTTACGCTCGCATTTCTGGGTTATGGTNATGAGTCGGCAAACACTGTGCTTGAGCTTACCCATAACTGGGATACTTCCACTTACAATCTCGGTGATGCCTATGGGCATATCGCCATTGGTGTGGAGGATGTCTATGCCGCCTGCGAGCGAATTCGCACATCGGGGGGGAAGGTTGTCAGGGAGCCCGGCCCAATGAAGCACGGCTCGACAGTGCTGGCTTTTGTGGAAGACCCGGATGGTTACAAAATTGAATTGCTGTCAGATAGTTGAGATTGTCGAAGATTGCCTTCCCCCCTAAAATTCATACTCAATCAGAACCCGTAGCGTATTGTTGGCGCTTTTATCATTCATGCCAAAGAGGAGGCCTGCCTCCCAGTGCAGACTGCGCCTGACGCCGGTCTGTATGTTGCCCATTAATACGGGCCCCAGCGCAACGGTTTGCTCATTAACATAGAGCTCCACTGCCGGTTCAATCCAGCGTGACAGGCGATAGCGTGTCTGCAGGCCCACTGATGATTCAATCTCATCCTCAATGTCTGAGCCCCATTCCTGGCTGATGATGATATTGGCAGTACCGCTCCAGCGGCCCCACTCCTTTTCGGCGAGAATCCCGGTGGAAAACTCCCAGATATTTTCCTTGGCCTGTTTTTCCAGCTCAAACAGGATACCCCAGTCAGCCCAGTATTCCCCCTGTTCAGTGAGTTGCCATTTGGCTTCCACTTCATAAGCCGCCAGCGAAAAACTACCATTGTCAGATTTGTCACCTGTCAAATATACCTCGCCAAACCAGCGGTCGCCAAAAGCTCGACCATAGGAAAAGCGATACAGCTGGCGATGATCCGGTTGGTCGGGCTGATCGTCCTGATAGATTGCACGCCATTCCAGTTCCTGTTCCAGAGCGTCCACATAGGGATGGTAGATTTTATCCACGGCATTGCCATCGGCAAGGGACATCACCGGGATGGTGAGACAGAATAAGATGCCTAACCCTCGAGTTACAAAGCCGAGAGGTGTCTGGACGGTAGTGTGCATACTAGTTGTCACCCGTATTTGTGCGACGGCTACGGAATTGGTTGAGATGGCCTAGTGTGGCGGAGATGCTGACCAGTAGAAAACCAAGACCATAGGCGATTGCCTGAAAAAGTGATGGAGTAGCTTCATAACCGATCAGGGCATAGAGCAGGTGCCCGGGGATGGAATCCTCCGGTAGCCAAATTGAGCTGTCCCAGAGAACCGGAGAATAGGTGATCCAGTCAACCTGGGTCAGCAGGAGGGTTGCCTGAGATGCCATGGTGCCGCCGATCAAGGCCAGCAATAAAATACAGGTGCAGAAAATCCATCTCGCAGGAAGGCTGAGCAAACCAAAGTACAGCAATACCCCTGCGCTCAGACCAATCCCGGCCCCAATTCCTGCACCGGTAAATGTTGGCTGGATGCTCTCCTGATGGTTGAGTATGCCGCCCAGATAAATCACGATTTCGGCCCCTTCACGGCTGAGTGCAAGGGCGACACAAATGGACATCAGGTAGGGTAGCGCATGCCTTGAGGGTGACGGAGGTAACGTTGAATACAGTCCTATCCCTGTTAGCAGGCCGAGAACAGCAAGCATGATTCCGGCGATAAGAATTTCCTGGCCAGCATAGTCCAACCATTCAGAAATCGTAGCCAGGTTGACCGATAGAACGAATGCGCCAATGCCGCCCAATATCATTCCGGTGCCGAACCATCGGGCACTGAGTTGAAGTTGTCTGGAAAGCACCAACAAGATGCTTATTAATAGTGCGGCTTCCAGTATCTCCTGAAGTATCAGTACGACTGAATTCAGAAACATAAGTGTCTCATTCTGATGGTTGCTGTGCGGTAACCACTATTTTTCCCTGAGCTGTTTTTGGGTAAAACTCACCAAAAAAGGGGTAATCTCCGGGTGGCAGCGGACCAATGAAAATCACCGTTTTACGATGGCCGAGAATCACTTTTTCACGGTTGAGCTCATAACTTTCAAACTCCTCTGGCGTTGGATCCTCGTTGATTACCAGCAGCTTGATTTTTGTATGGGCAGGGACTTCCAGTGTATCCGGAAAAAACAGGTGGTTGCGGATTCTGAGCTCGACTACCGGTGTGCCCGCGAAACTGGTATTACTGCCTATGCCAAGCGTTAAGGCGAGGAGCATGACAAAACGGCCAGTGCTTCTCCTCATCATTTAGTCTTCCGTTCGTTTGAAGATGACAATAAAGGCTGTGCCGCTCTCAAAACAGGAACGTTCTATCTCGATACGAGCGTGGTGAAGATCCGCAATATTGCGGACGATGGTCAAGCCGAGTCCGCAGCCGGGGGTTGTCGATCCATCGGGTTTATTGTTCAGCCGATGGAAACGTTTGAATATTTTATCGTAGTCCTCAGGAGGGATACCCGATCCTGAGTCTTCCACTTTGAGATATACCGCATGCTCCTCGGTGCTGATCGTCACAAGGATATGACCCCCTGGGGGCGTGTATTTATTGGCATTGCTAAGCAGGTTCTGAAGCAGAGTGGTTAACGCAAAGGGGTCACCTTCTATCATGCAGGGCTCACCGGCAAGCTCCGCTATCTGTTGTTTGGTTTCAAATTTAGTATGTAGTTCTGCAATAACATCCTGCGCCAATTGGTGAAGATTGATGCGACAGAAATTGTGGGCCAGCTGTTCGGGTGTTGAACGGTAGAGGGACAACAGTTGTTCGACCAGATGCTGAATACGACCTACCCCCGCACGCAATTGTTGAAATGCCTCATTATCCGGAGAGATGTCTTCCTCTAGATTGTGCAGCTGAATTTTGAGGGCACTGATGGGGGTGCGCAACTCATGTGCGGCATCGGCGGTAAAGTGTTTTTCTCTGTTCAGCGCAACTTCGAGACGGTTCATTAATGCATTGATTGATTGGCTGACCTGCTGTAATTCACTTTTGAGCTCTGGTAATACCACTGGTGAGAGGTCATCGGCCTGCTTGTTCTTGAGCTGTTGGGAGAGTATGCGAAGTGGCTTCAGGCCATGACTGATAATCAGCCAGATCAGCAAACCGGCCAGGGGAATACTCAGCAATATCGGTAAAATGGCGTGACTGATAACACTCTCCGCCAGCAGATAACGCAAGTCTGTCCGTTCAGCGGTGATGATCCAGTTTCGGTGATTCTGATCATAGTAAACGAGGGTTCGCCAGCGATAACCGTCGAAATTGGTGTGGCCAAAACCGGGATAAAAATCTGTTATGGGTCGTGTTTGCTCAATGCCAAAGGAGGCGAGCAACTCCTGCCCCCGCCATACCTGGTAGACTAACGTGCTTTCGTCATCGAGGGGCTTTATTGGATGGCCAGCGTAGAGTCGTGCAATCAGTTCTGCTGTTTGTCGTAAATGCTGGTCAAACAGCTTGTTGGCTTCCTTCAGGCTGGAACTGTAACCTTGCAACGCGGCAACAAAATTGAACAGGGTGAGTACCGCCAGTATGGCGGCAATCAGAAACATCCGGATTGATCTCACGGGGGCGTAACCTTGTAACCAACGCCGCGCACGGTTTTGATGAAGTCGACACCCAGCTTCTTCCTGAGATGATGTATGTGTACTTCAAGCGCGTTGCTACAGATTTCTTCCCCCCAGCTGTAAAGCCGCGCTTCCAGGGTGTTTCGTGTCATTATCCGGCCAGCATTTTCCATCAATGCTTTCAGTAACATATATTCCCGGCGTGACAGTTCTTCGGGTTCACCCTGACAGATCACTGATTGATCGCTGGTATCCAGGGTGACCGGGCCAACCGTGATTTTCGTCGATTTGCCTGAGGTGAGGCGGCGTTCGAGAACCCTCAGGCGGGCCAGGAGTTCACTCATCTCAAAGGGTTTTGCCAGATAGTCGTCAGCTCCGGAGTCCAGCCCGGTCACTTTATCGTGCAGGGTATCTCTGGCCGTCAGTAGTAATACCGGTAACTCGGCCGATCGGTTGCGAATTGATTCGAGGACTTTCAGGCCATTGATATCCGGTAAACCGATATCCAGAATAATGATATCCGGTGGTTCCGTCTCCACTACATGGATACAGGCTTTACCCGTGTCCACGTGATTAACAGAGTAATGTTGCCTGCTCAGGGCGGCTTTAAGCCCCTGGGCCAGAGGTTGATCATCTTCTACCAACAGAATTTGCATTTACGCTAATCAGCTTCCCAGTTTCTGTTCAATAACGGCCAGCGCCTGGCTGATTTCCTTTTGCCGCCCGGCATCGGCCAGTGGTCGGTTAATGCGCGGTGCTGCCTTTTTTGCCTTAAGTAAATAAGCTCGGGCATCCTGGTAACGTTTTTTCCCAATCAGGTAGTCGGCATAAAAATAATTGCTGTCTATTCCGTCGGGATTGATAGCCAGCGCTTTAAGCAGCATTTTTTCGGCTTTTTTGTCATCACCAAAACCAATTGGCCAACCCGGTACATGGCAGTAAAGTGTGCCCAGGCTGGTATAGGCTGAACCGTCCAATGCCTGAGGGTCGATTGCCAATGCCGCTTCCAGGTCGGCTTTAGACGACTTGACCAGCGATAATGCGCCGAGACCGCCTTTGGCCCCTGCATAAGTGGACTTGATAATACCACGCCAGATTAGTGGGGCTGCATTATCAGGGTATTTTGAGACGACGGCGTCGGCCTCTGTAGCAAGTGAGGCAAAGGCCTCGCTTTGTGCATCGCCCTCCATTTGATAGTTGATCTCAGCCCAGCGTTTTTGCAGAGTACTGATTTCCTCCGTGACACCGGCCCAGCCAGAACTGGCGGTTAGCGCAATCAGTGCTACAGAACTTGCCATGATATTTTTAATAGTGTGTTTCATAATGTGAGTCTCTAGGTATTGATTTTAGTCGTCTCATGGTTGTTGAGAATTTTTTTAATGAGCGGCATTTTTTTAACCAGTGCGCGGTCAACCAGTCTCGGAAACAGGGCATTAATTTTCACAAACAGTTTCTCCGGCCATCCCATGAATTGACAATACCGATTGGTTTTGACCAGCTTTACCAGCGCATCAGCGACCTGTTCCGGTGTATCTACCTTGTTGCCAAGGGCGCGATTCAGGGTGTTTGCAGCGGGAGAATTCAAGCTGGTGTCTGTCGCTCTTGGGGCAAGATAAAAAACCTGAGTGGCGGTGTCGCTGAGTTCCCTGCGCAGCGCCTCGGTAAAGCCTTTCAGGCCCGATTTGCTGGCACAATAGGCGACGTAGCCGGGGTGACCGATACTGCCGAAGGTAGAACCAATATTAACCACAGCCGACTTCGATCTGCTGCTCAAGAGAGGGATCAGCTGTCTTGTTAATAACATGGGAGCAATCAGGTTTGTGTCGAGCATCTGCTGGATGCTCGCTTCAGACTGCTGCTCGAAGCGTTGAAATGTTGCTGTGCCCGCCAGGTTTATCAGCAGATCAATGCCGCCGCCATCGACACACTCTGACAGGATAGTCTGTCGACCCAGAGAGGTGACGATATCCGCCACGATTATTTGGTGATTTCCCGGTAATTGTCCGGCAAGCTGGTTCAGTGCCGCTGTGTTTCGCCCAACCAGCATGAGGTGGGCACCTTCGTCAGCCAATCTCCGGGCTACCGCGCAACCAATACCACCAGTGGCACCCGTCAGTAAAATTACTTTGTTGTTCAGTTCCATATTGCGTTTCTGTCAGGCCGTGCGTGGAATGTTGTGCGAAACATCGTTGAGCGAACGGAATAGGTCACCATAAAGTCGATAAAACATCCTGGCTGAATGAATGACTTGTGCCTGGTCCTGCGGTGAGTCTATGCGGTTCATAAGACCTTCAAAAAAAGTGACATGTTCCTTATCCAGTGATCCGTGCGAATACAGGTAGGAAAAGGCATTTTGAGGAAGACCTAATGTTCCGCGGACATTGTCTGCAACGGTTTCGGCGATATTGACGCTGGTGCCCTCAAGTACGTGAACCATGCCAAAGAATCCAACCGGGTTGACGCGCATGACGGTATCGTAGGCGTAGGCGATCATCAGTTCGGTTGCGGGATTGGGCTGACCCTGTCTGACCACGTCACTGTCATAACCACAGGTAGCAATATCGTTGAGAATCCACTCCTGATGACCGATTTCTTCTTCAATGTATTCCGCTACTGCCTGGCGCAACCACTCCTGCTCGTCCGGTAACCGTGAGCCCACTGCCATCAGTAGTGGCACGGTGTGTTTGACATGATGGTAGGCCTGTTGCAGAAATCCCAGGTAGTCATCGATATTGATGCGACCTTCAAGGCCCCGCTGGATAATGGGTGCAGAGAGCAGGTGTTTTTTGTCTGCGTCTGTTGCTGTCGTCAGCGTATCGAAAAAGGGNNGGGGTGTTAGTGCNTTCATACGTGTGACTCCTCAACGGGCATGTTGTAAAGCTGGTCAATTTGGCCGGCATAATGTTGAGCAATGGCTGCCCGTTTTGGTCGACCATTGTCCGTTATCAGTGCAGGGGTTTTTGTCAAGACGGTGGGCAATCTCTGCCAGTTCCGAATGCGTGCGTAATCTGGCAGTTGTTGGTTGATATGTTGAATGATGTCATCTATCTGTTGATCAGTGGTGCGGCTATCCCGTGTCGACAGTAATGCAACACAATGTGATTGGGCATCACCGAAGACGATAAAGTCCGCAAAGATTGGTGATGCGAGAAATTCGGATTCCACCCACTCCGGGCTGATATTGCGACCGTAACTGGAAATCATCAGGTTTTTGCGTCGCCCGAGAATATGCAGAAATCCCCTGGCATCAAGATAGCCGAGATCGCCCGTGTGGATAGCCTGTTGTCCCCAGCTTGATGGGGTATTCGCGTAACCGAGCATGGCGTTGCCATTGACGACAACTTCTCCATTGATAATTTGCACGTTCAGGTGCTGCAGGGGCTTTCCACAACTACCGGTAATCTGATCGCGGGGAGTGTTCAGGCTCACCACAGAGGCGCATTCTGACAGGCCGTAGCCCTGGTAAGCGGGAATGCCTGATTGCCATGCCTCTATCAGCAATTGATTCGCCACCTTGGCACCGCCCACTGCGACGAACTTCAATGATTCTGGGGTCTGCCACCCATTGCGGACACTGACCACCAGCAGTTGCAGGAGTTGTGGTGTCAGGATCAGTGTGTTGGGCTGGTATCTGGTGATGGTTTCAATCAGGGTGGTCGGTTCAACTGTTGAACTGCCGTAGAAGCCCATTTCCTCCAGAGTGGGGACAATGACCTCTCCGCCGAACAACAGCGGTGCATAAATACCGGCAACATTTTCCAGCAGAGTGCTTAAAGGCAACAGACAGAGGTGCCGTGGCTTTGATAGTCCCACAGCGCTGCCGAGGAACATCGCCTCGTCGATTAACTGCTGGTTACTGAGACAGACCCCTTTGGGGGTACCTGTAGAGCCAGACGTGTAAGTGATTTTTCCGGTATTCTCCGGAATGAGTGCGTGGTCCTCGAAGGCCGGGATACGGTTCAGCCAGAGCTTGGCAGTGCCGGATAGCCGGACGGTTTCCGTTACCTGTTCTGATAGGTCGAACACAGTGTTGGTACCGCTGACAATGGCATCAACGGGCGTTTCTCTCAGGGCATGTTGCACCTGTCTGTTGGAGAAGAAGGTTGGCAGGGGGAGTAGGCAGATGTCGCTCAGTTGGCAGGCCAGATCAATCACCAGCCAGTCGAGGCCGTTGTCGAGATGCAATGCCAGCCTGCCGATGTGGTTTTTCTTCAGTAGAGCGGCTATATCCCAACAGCGTTGTATCAATTCACCGTATGTCAGGCGCTGTGTGGCGTCTCTGGCGACGACCTGATCGTCGTCATAAAGACCATCAAGCCGTGAAAGAATAGTCGGCACTGTCTGCTCCGCTGAGCTGTTCTTTGGCCAGGCTGTCAATGCGTGCATCATAAAATGAGAGCGCGGCCCGCAAGGTTTTTCTCTCATTGATCACCTCTATGGCTTGTGCCAATTGCCCGGCAACCACAACAGGCTGNGTCCGGTAATAGCTGCCCCATTCTTTTTCGGTTGATGTCTGTAGCCGGGAAGCTCTGGCGTCTGCGACAGGATGCAGTTCAAATCCCAGCTTGCTGATGGCTTTCCTGACCTGTGGTGTTGCCGTAAACACCAGCCATTCAAAATTGGCTCGTCTTAGGGTGGCCGCCAGCAGAATGAATAACAGTTGACTTGAGCCCCTTTGGGTGGCGGCCAGATTGCCGATTTCGGCAATCTGATGGCGAGCTACGGGTACAGATGAATAACGGTTAATTTCCAGCTCGATGGGATTGTCCAGGTACTGCTCAAGAAACAGCGGACTTGCATCGACGGGCCGGATGCCTGTTACGGCAGACAGTTGATCCCGACAGGACAGACTGAGGAAGATGGGCAGGAACTCGTGCACTGTGGCACCATAGGTTTGAAAAAACTGTCTGGCGACATACTGTTGTACAGTCGCGGTGCTTTCAGAATGCGGTGAGTGCAGGTTGAGAGCTGGCGCCGGGACAAGCCATCGGTTCAACCACTGCCTGGCATGGATGTTGTCGGAATATTCCTGACTGGTTTGTCTGATCTCTTGCATGTTCATACCCTGATCGGTACCTGGTTACCTTGCAGAGTACTGACTAATACTTAAAGTATTCTTAACAACAACGGGGGATGCATAATTTCTTCAGCAACCCGGCCAAATCTCGCAGTAAAAAATGGATTAAGTTGGATTAGACCTGTCCCGATGCACCCGATAGATCGAATTGTTCTGTGCCCTGCGAAGGTGAAAGTGCATCAGTCGAACTATACTGTAAGTAACCTGTATACACTGATCAGGAGGTGCCGGATTATGAGTATCTCACCCGTATTGGCTGATTATCTCGGCCGCAAAAAAATTAATTATGAAGTGTTGAAACATGCACAAACCAGTAACTCGATGGCCACTGCCCGAGAGGCACATGTGCCCCCGGAAAAACTGGCAAAAGCCGTGGTCGTCAAGCAGAACGATCATTATGCGATGTGTGTTATCCCAGCCACCAACAAGTTGATACTTGAGTGGCTGGAGTACGGTTGCCAGCACGAGTATGAAATTGCCGAGGAAGGGGATCTGCAGGGGCTTTTCCCCGATTGCAACAAAGGTGCAATCCCGGGCCTGGGGCAGGCATTCAAGCTGGATGTCATTGTGGACAGCGCTCTGCTGGATAACCTCGATATTTATATCGAGGCGGGTGACCACAATCATCTGCTTCATCTGAGTCAGGGGGATTTTCAGGAGGTTATGAAAAATGCCTGGTCTGCACCGATAAGTTGTCTGCGAAATGGGCAAAGTGACAAGCCTTATCTATGGGCGCCGCCTGAAGACGGATAAGAAGCCAGCCTTCATTATCCCGGGATGTATTGTATCCTGCAGCGGCAGTACGTATTCAGGTGCTGCCGGGTTTTGTTGTTGAAGTTGGAAAGATTTTGCCCCTGGAACTTTGATCATCTCCTGCCTGTGGTCATAGGCCGTGTTCGATGGTTGAATGTCAGTTGACGGTTACTCTGGTCAGGAATATTTCAAATGCCGATACCCAATCCGCGTGAATTGCGACTGGCTGTTCGATCCGGCCAATTTACCGGGCACACCTCTGGGCATTGCCGCGGTTTTGTGCAGGGGAATGTGGTTATTCTTCCTGAGGACTGGGCCGGTGAATTTCTGCGTTTTTGCCAGCTGAATCCCAAGCCCTGTCCGTTGATCGCCGTCTCTGATGCCGGCCAGTACAGTTTGCCGTCACTGGGCGCGGAACTGGATATTCGCACGGATGTGCCGTGTTACCGTGTCTTTGAGGAAGGTCGGTTAGTTGACGAGCCAGCGGAGATTACTGCCTACTGGCGACAGGATCTGGTGACTTTTGTCCTGGGTTGTTCCTTTTCTTTTGAAGAGGCACTGCTGACTGATGGCCTTGAAATTCGCAACATTTCGGAGGGAGTCAACGTGCCGATGTATCGCACCAGTATACCCTGTCGTTCGTCGGGTCGCTTCGGTGGAAATATGGTGGTCAGTATGCGTCCCTTCAAGGCAGCCGACGCTATCCGGGCGATTCAGGTATGTACCCGGTTTCCCAGCATGCATGGTGCCCCGATTCACCTCGGCGATCCGGCGCAAATAGGCATCGGGCAGCTAAAAAAACCGGATTTTGGCAATTCGGTAACAGTCCATACCGATGAAATACCCCTCTTCTGGGCCTGTGGGGTAACGCCACAGATTGCGTTGGAGCAGGCCATGCCACCGTTGTGTATTACCCACAGCCCAGGTTCCATGCTGGTGACCGACCTGCTAAACAGCCAATTGGCGATAATGTGATGGCTCGGCTTCAGAGAGGTTTGTGATGTCATTGATGTTGAACGCTGATCTCGGCGAAACCATTGATAGCGGATTGGTTGGCGCAGACGAAGCGGTGATGCCCTACATTCACCAGGCCAGCATTGCCTGTGGCTACCATGCCGGTGATCACCTGATGATACAGCGGACGCTCAATCTGGCGGCAAAATACAGTGTGATGGTTGGGGCACACCCCGGCTACCTTGATCGCGAGGGTTTTGGGCGCCGTTCCATGACTTGCTCGAACGATGAACTTGTTGCGCTTATGCATTATCAGATATCGGCACTAGACGGAATGAGTCGTTCGCAAAACCTGTCTCTATCCTATGTCAAACCCCATGGGGCGTTATACAACGACATGATGGTGGATGATCAACTTCGTCGTGCAGTGATGTTATCCGTAGCCGGTTTTTATCGACCGATTCATCTTGTCATGCAAGCCACTCCCGAAGCTGAGCTGCACCGTCGTGAGGCCGAAGCACTGGGCGTCACGCTCTGGTTTGAGGCTTTTGCCGATCGGCGCTATGACAGCAATGGTATGTTGGTGCCCCGTTCCGAGCCCGGTGCGGTCCACGACAGGCAAACAACGCTCGCTCAGGTTAAGCAGCTCAAACGTTATGGCTCCGTTATGACCGAGGATGGCGATGCACTGTTCATTAAAGCAGATACCCTGTGTATTCATGGTGACAATCCGGAGAGCGTCGCGGTGATTCGTGAAATCCGGGCATTACTTGAGTAATGAAAGTCGTTCCCGCTAGTGAAAATGCGCTGATGATCTATTTTGATCAGGTGGTTAGCGCAGATACCTCAGCCAGAGTGCGGCAGGCAACTGTTGTGCTGGAGTCTGCGTTAGCCGATGTGCTGGTTGATCTGGTGCCCTCCTATGCCTCGCTACTGGTTATCTTCGATCTCTCGAGGATTGAAGCCACAACCCTTGAGCAGCAGATTACAGCGCTACTTGACGTTGCACCAACTGCTTACGATTCAGTCGGCAAACTCGTCGAATTACCTGTTTACTACAGCATGGAGTCCGGGCCGGATCTCGCTGAAATCAGTCGCGCCAAAAAAGTCTCGGTGGAGGAGGTGATCNCTCTGCACCAGTCCCGGGAATACCTTGTGTACGCAATAGGTTTTGCCCCGGGATTTGCTTACCTCGGGGAGGTCGATTCGCGCATTGTCATGCCCAGACTGGATACACCCAGAACTTCGGTACCGTGTGGTAGCGTGGGTATAGCCGGGCGACAGACTGCAGTATATCCGGCGGACTCCCCCGGTGGCTGGAATTTGATTGGACTTTGTCCGGAGCGAATGTTTGATCCCCTCAGCGAACCCAGCATGCCGCTTCAGGTGGGTGACCGGGTACGCTTTTTCAGTATCAGCCGGGAAACCTTTCTTGCCAGGGGTGGCCGGTTAGCATGAAGGGTGGTTTTCGTGTGGATCGTCCCGGCGTCCTGACCCTTCTCCAGGATGCCGGTCGCTTTGGCTATCACCGCCTTGGGTTGACTGCCGGTGGTCCTGCCGATCCCCTTGCGTTCAATTGGGCCAATCGCCTGTGCGGGAATGATCGCGGCATAACGGCTCTTGAAGTGACCATTGGCGGTCTGGAACTTGAATGCCGGGCAGCTACGATTTTTGCCCTCTGTGGTGCAGACATGCCACTGACCATTAACGGGCAACCAAAGGAGAGCTGGCGTAGCCACCGGGTAAAATTCGGTGACAGGGTGGTGTTGGGTTATGCCCACAGGGGCATGCGTGCCTATTTGGCGGTGGCTGATGGGTTCAATATCCCCGCAACCTTCGGCAGTGCGGCGACGGTTGTTCGTGAAGGTTTGGGAGGCTTGTCAGGTAACCCGTTGCAGGCTGGGGACCATTTGCCCTGTGCAGACACCTCGGGTCGTCAATGCCTCTCGCTGGGACGTGGCTATCGACCGGTTTATGGCGGCCGCGTATTGTTGAGGGTGGTGAGTGGTTATCAGTCAACCTTGGTTGAAAATGAGCAGCAGCAACGGTTTTTTACCAGCGAGTACCGATTGTTGAGTCAGTCCGATCGGATGGCATCTCGGTTGGCGGGGCCCCCCATTGATATTGATCTTCCCGATCTTTTATCCGAAGGTATCTGTCTGGGGGCGATACAAATCCCTCCGGATGGTCTGCCCATCATACTGATGCATGACCGTCAGACTATCGGTGGTTACCCCAAGCTGGGCTCAGTGATTTCTTTGGACATGTCACAACTCACGCAATTAAAACCGGGTGGTCTGATTTCTTTTAAGTCCGTCACGATGGCGGAGGCCCGTCGCATCCGACTGGCGGCGGACAGAATGTACAGGCAACTAAAACCCGAGGTTTGTGATTGATGGCTAATATTGTGGTGGCGTATGAATGATCTCCGGCGTGAGTTGGCAGTTAGCAAAAGCATTGAACACCTGCTGGTGGCACGCAATCTGCGGGGAATGCAATCCGTTCAGTCCAGCCTTAAACCCGGCTACTGTCTGCGGGCAGCAAGGCGGCTGTTGAGCTGTTCTGGCCGGGTATTGATCGGCACGGGTTTCCCTGTGCTCGACACCTTTGAGTCCGATGGGCCGGCCGGTGCAATTGCGCTTTATCGAGTGCTTGAACAGACTGGTGCCGAGCCGATACTGGTTTGTGGCGATGTGTTAGCTAACGCCATAGGCGGTGATTATTGCGTGGAGCGCGTGCCCCTTGGTCGTCCCGCAGGGCTCAGGCAGCAGGTAGCCGACCTGTTAGCGTATTGCCAGCCAGAGCTCATGGTCAGTATCGAACTTCCCGGGCCCGCAGCTGACGGGCATTATTACAATATGCGCGGCGAGGATATCAACTCCAGTACCCTCTGCTTTGATGTCTTTCTTGAGCTCTCGGATTGTCCGGTCATTGCATTAGGTGATGGTGGCAATGAGATCGGCATGGGTAATGTGCTCGATAAACTGGGTGAACTGACCATTATTCCGTCGNTAACCACCTGTGACGAGTTGGTCATAGCGGATGTATCCAACTGGGCAGCGCTGGGGTTGGTAGCCATGATGTCCTATTGCGTAGGGACAGACTATCTGGCGGACTGGGATAACCGGGCNATACTTGAATACCTGGCCTGTCGGGGCAGTATCGATGGCGTNACCCTNGATAACACACTGACAGAAGANGGCCTGCCCAGTGAAACGGGNAAGGCTCTGGTTAATTCGTTGCGTGATTTGATCGATGTTAGCAGTGTTGAGGGGTCAGGCTGAGTTGCTGGGGAATTTACTTTGCCTGTCTGGATACCCACTGCTAAGATTTGCCGCTTTATGACCCCGCTGGCCGGCTTTATTTCGGCGAGATACAAGGTAACTTAATGAGTATTGTCTATCTCGACGGCGCCTATCTGCCAATGGTTGAAGCCCGTATTTCGCCGATGGATCGGGGCTTTTTGTTTGGCGATGGTATTTATGAAGTGTTGCCGTCCTATGATGGCGAGATCGTCGGTTTTTCACTGCATATGCAGCGGATGCTGAAAGGTCTGAGGTCTATTGACATAACACTTGACTGGTCGCAACACCAGTGGCGCGTGGTTTGTAATACACTCATCGATAAAAATGGTGGTGGCAATCTCGGTCTTTATTTGCATGTGAGTCGCGGCGCCGATGTCCGCCGTTTTCATGCTTACCCGGAAAATATCACCCCTACCATTTTTGCTTTCACTTATGCGATTCCCGCTGCACCCGTGGCGGACAAAAATCGGGTTAGACCCTACCGGGTTGTCACTGATCGCGATTTGCGATGGGATCGCTGCCACATCAAGTCCACTGCATTGTTGGGTAATGTCATGCACTTTCAGCAGGGTTTTCAGCAGGGTGCTGATGAAATTCTGCTGTTCAATGAGCGTGGTGAGCTGACAGAAGCCAGTGCCTGTAATGCCTACATCGTTAAAAACGGGGAAGTCATTACTCCAGCGCTGGATAGCCAGAAATTACCGGGAGTTACCCGCCATATTCTGTTGGAACTACTGCGCAAAGACGGATCTATCGCCGTGCAGGAACGACCTGTCTTGATGGAAGAAGTGCTCAATGCGGACGAAATCTGGCTGACGAGTTCCTCAAAAGAAGTGGTGCCTGTTATTGAGGTCGATGGCAAGCCCGTCGGAAGCGGGGAAGTGGGCGATGTCTGGCTGGCTGCCCAGCGCATTTATACGGCCGGTAAGTTTAATTATTAATAGAGTGCATCAGCCCGCCTGTACTTTTTGGTGAAAGCATTATGTCGAGACCAGCAAAAGCTTATATTGATCTCCTTGCCCTCAGGCACAATTGCGAGTTGGCAAAAAGTCTGGCCCCCAATTCCCGAACAATGGCGATTATCAAAGCCAATGCCTATGGACACGGTGTGTTACCTGTTGCTCGCGCCCTTGAGCCGCTGGTTCCCGCCTTTGGTGTTACCTGTTTGGAGGAGGCAGTAGAGCTCCGTGAAGGGGGCATCACCAAGCCTGTGTGCCTTTTGGAGGGGACTTTCTCCGACGACGAAATACCCCTGGCCGCTGAACTCGGTTTTTGGCTCTCAGTGGTGAATAAACAGCAACAACAGTCGATCTTGAGAGCATCGCTGAAAACCCCCGTAACTGTCTGGATTTGTGTGGATAGCGGCATGCACCGACTGGGTATTGCGGTTGACGAGATTGAGTCTACCTATCGGATATTGGCCGCCAGCCGCAATGTTGCCAGCGATATTGTGCTTGCCACCCACTTTGCTTGTGCCGATGAGTTGGCGAGTGATCTGACTTATCGACAGTTACAGCAATTCAAGACAGGAGTGGCCAGTTTGGCAAATGCCGATACTGTGCCATTAAGTCTTGATAATTCTGCGGGGCTACTCGGTTGGCCGGAGACCCACGCTGATTGGAACAGGCCGGGGATCATGCTTTATGGTAGTTCCCCTTTTTCTGTTCCTCATGCGGAAGCCGACAGATTACAACCCGTCATGACATTGCGCTCTTCCGTCATTGCTTTGCGGGATGTTCCCGTAGGGGACTCAGTGGGCTACGGTGCGCGTTGGTCGGCGCAACGGCCCAGCAGGATTGCCACGGTTGCAATCGGCTATGGCGATGGCTATCCGGTACATGCGCCAGATGGCACGCCGGTGCTGGTCAATAAGCAGCGCTGCCCGATGGTGGGCCGCGTATCAATGGACATGATAACGGTGGATGTCACGGACCTGCCGACGGTGGCGGTGGGGGATGAAGTGATCCTCTGGGGTAAAGGCCTCTCCGTCAACGAAGTGGCGGGGTGTGCGGGGACGATCAGTTACGAGCTGTTAACCAGGATGCCCCGCAGGGTGCCGAGGGTCTACAGTGATTGAGTGAGTTGGGCCTCCCTTCTTCTGGATAGAAAGAGAGCACCGCACAGGATCAAAAATCCCGACAGAATGCCCGGCATGCCCTCATAGACGAAATCGTGCCACCCCATCATACGCCAGCCCAGTGCGACCAGAAGTCCCGAGCAGACGGCCAGGATGCTCACACCGGATCCCGGTTTCCCCCCCAGACATAGGATGATCAGCAAGGGTGCAAAAGCGCTAGCAAGGCCAGACCATGCCATGACAACCAAGCTAAAGACGCTCTGGCTGTTGAGTAGAGCCCAGAGCAGTGCAAAGGCTGTGACGAGTACTGTAATAATTTTCATCACGCTGGTGCGTTCAACATTGTAGGGTAACAGATCGTGGGTGATGGCTGCCGAGCAGCCGAGAACCAGTGAGTCTGCAGTCGACATGGTGGCAGCAAATATGCCTGCCAGCACCAGTCCGACCAGCACGGGTGGGAACAGCGCCTGGGCCATCACCGGTAGTGCGAGCTCGGCATCAAAAGTTGCAGCATCGGAAAGGTATACCCGCGACAGCATGCCAACTGCTGTCGCCATGGCATAAAACAGCACGTACCACGCATAATACCAGCGCCGCGCCTGGTTCATTTTGCGATTATCGTTCAGCGCCATGAAACGCACCATGATGTGGGGCTGACCGATAATTGAGAGACCGGCAAATAACCAGCTGGCGGCGAACAGCAATGCCCCTGGCAGACCGGGGAAAGGCAAATCACCCGGAAACCAACTCATGAACCCGTCGATAGCGCCCATCTCGATCATTGCCTGATCAATACCGCCCAGAGAGCTGGTGGCTATAACCAGTAGCAAGCCCATAGCCAAAACCATCACTATTGACTGCGCCGCATCTGTCCAGATCGATGCGCGAATGCCGCCGGCAATACAGTACAGGGTTACCAGAAAAGCGGAGAGAGTCGCGCCGGCCCAGATGGGCCAGTCGAACAGCACATGAAGGGCCTTGCTGCCAGCGACCAGCTGGGCGCTTGCATACACCAGCAAAAACGACAATGAAATTAACCCCATGGTCCTCTGCAAGGCAGAATGTCGTTTGCCGTACCAGTTGCTGATGACCCCGGCATAGCTCACTTCGCCGGTTCGGGGTGCGGCATCCCTAAGCCTGGCGTGGACAAATCGAGAGGCGAGGTAATCGCCGCTGATCCAACCCAGCATTAGCCAGAAAGCCGACAAGCCAGCGACGTAGGTGTAGCCGATCACACCGATAAACATGTAACCGCTGTTATTGGTGGCAACAGCGGATAACCCGACCAGCCACGGCTGGACAGTATTGCTGGCCAGGTAATAGTCCTGCTTTGTTCCTCGGCTTTTCTTGGCAGACAGAACCCCTACAAGGGTGAACATCAAGAGGAAGCAGAGGAAGGAGAGAATCATGGTGTAGTCAGGCGATCCACGGGTACGGTGCGACTACCGGAAGAATCGGATAGTTCATGGCTTGGTCGGCCAAAAACGCTGTTGGGGCTGGCCCAATATATTTGCCGGGGTGTGCGCGTGTATCGCACACCCCGGTGTGTTGGCCTGGATGAATGTCGCTGGTTTGCAGGTCAGGATGCGAGGCATATGGCACGTCCGTGATCGTGTACCTCAACAAGGCATCTATGCAAGCTTCGTACAGCATCTTCCCAGCGATCCTTGTTGATCACAAACTGCATGTCGACCTGACGCATGCACTGGTGCATCGCCAACACGCTGATATCCTTTTCCGCGAGCGCGCCTACTGTTTTAGCCAATAGTCCGGGTACCTGCATGTCACTGCCGACGGCCGATACGATAGCGACTTCCTGATTATTAATTTCTGCATCGGGAAATTTTTCTTCCAGTGCACGACAAATGCGCTTCACTGTTTTCAGGTTGGTGGACAGATAATGGGTAATCGTGTTTGCGTTGATATCCTTTGAAACCACATGTGCCTTGAACCGGCTGATACACCCCAGGATAGTTGTGTCATAACGGCTGAAATTGCCAGCCATATCCTGGTCAAACAGTTCAATAGCGTGTACTCCCCGACACCCTGCAATAATCTCGACGCGAGGTTTTTCACTAATATAGTCGCTGGTAATCAACGTCCCGGCGTGCTCCGGTTCAAAAGTATTCTTGACGCGCAGGGGGATATTGTTTTGACGCAGACCTTTGGCGGCCTTGGGGTGAATCGCCTCCATGCCGAGATTGGCCAGCTGGTCAGCCACATCGTAGTTGGTGCGACCGATGGGTACGGCATTGTCGTCGCCCACGATACGGGGATCGGCACTGCTGAGGTGGAATTCTTTATGGATAACGGCTTCACGCGCATTCGTGATCACGGTCAAACGACTGAAAGTCATTTCACTGTAACCCCGGTCAAAACTGGACATTAATCCATCCTGAGTGTGGGCATAGCCGGTGACGATGGGCAGTTGACTCTCGAGATCTATGTCCTCAAAAGTGACTTTAATTCGTTCATCCAGGGACATGTGTCGCGTGGTTTTCCAGCCGGTTAAATCGACGAAGCAGGCATTGACACCATCTCTCTGAAGCAGCCGGGCAGTATTCCAGGCACTGTGTGCTTCACCAATGCTGGCCAACATTTCACGGACGGTTGCCAAATGCACATCCAGTGCAAAGTGGCCGTGTTGGCAAAGTTTTTTCAGATCGCTCAGGCAGTGTTCGGCCTCATCGAGCCGATCACCGATAAACCGGTTGGCATCGGCGAGCATTTCCGGGTCGCCGAATAGGTTGCTGTTGATTTCAATAACCTGGGTTCTTAATTCATTAAGAAGATCCAGCCAGCTATCGTCATTGACACCATTGGCAAATGAGGCAAAAACACCGGCTTTGCCCGTTTTCTTATGCTCCAGCAGTTGATCCGTTATACCGGCATAGGCGGACACCACAAAGATACGCTGATAAAGCGTATCGCCTGTGGGTTTAAGAATAATATTGTCTCTAACGGCGGCATAGTTGCTCATTGAAGTGCCGCCGATTTTTTCCACACTGTGAAAACTCATTAAAGGATTGTCTCCTGTTGAATCTTTTTCCATTTTCCTGAGCTGGATCGGGTTTTGTCCCTCATTGGCTGACTGAATCTGCATCCAGCTCATACGCACCCTCGGCGTTGTGTACTTCCTTGCCATTGAGCGGAGGATTGAATACACAGGCCATTGTCATTTCTTTAAAGGATCGCAGGATATGACGGTCGTGTTGATCAAGAATATAGAGGGTTCCGGGGCTAATCGAATATTTTTTGCCGTCGTCCAATGTTTCCACTTCACCCTCTCCAGATATGCAGTAAACAGATTCCAGGTGGTTCTGGTAGTGCATACGGAAATCGGCTCCGGCATAAATTGTTGTAATGTGGAAAGAAAATCCCATCTGATCATCTTTGAGTAGCATCCGTGTACTTGCCCAGTTGCCGTCGGGAGAGACGATTCTGCGAGAGGTTTTTTCTGCTTGCTGAAGTTGTCTGACTATCATCGTGACCTCTGCTGTCTGTAACGAGGCGGGACAGACCCCGCCAGATATATGCATACCCTGTATTGACTGGAGACAGGCCCCCGGTATCTATCAGGCTGAAATCGGGTTGGACCCGGTTCTTTTCGGCGTGCCCTTGTCAACTTCATCACTGACCGAATAGTCGCCTTCGAAAAAATCTTTTTCCTCGGGGATCGAGTCTGCCTTGGCACAAACTTCCTTGATTGCTTCCTCAAGAATATCGATGCCTTTTTCCAGGTTTTCCTGACGGATTGTCAGTGGGCAGAGGAACTTGACTACATGATCATCCGCACCGCTGGTTTCAATAATCAATCCTTTCTGGAAACACCGCCGGGTAATCTGCTCAGCCAGTTCACCGTTGACACAATTGATACCCCTGAACATACCACGGCCGTGAGAGTTGAAGTTTCCCTCACCGTACTGGTTGACGATCTTGTCCACTCGATCAGCAATGTAATGGCCCTTTTTCTGAATCTCCTTGGCAAATTTGTCATCTTTCCAAAAGTGATCGATGGCCGCTTTGGCAGTGACGAATGCGTGGTTATTACCTCGGAAAGTGCCGTTGTGCTCGCCCGGCTTCCATTCATCAATCTCCGGTTTCATCAGAACCACAGAGAATGGCAGGCCATAACCACTCAATGACTTGGATAAAGTGACAATGTCAGGATATATGCCGGCCTCTTCAAAACTGAAAAATGTACCGGTGCGACCACAGCCAGCCTGAATATCATCGATAATCAACAACACGTCATGGCGTTTGCAGATTTCTGACAGGCTTCTCAGCCAGGTCATCGACGCAGCATTGATGCCGCCCTCGCCTTGAACTGTTTCGACGATAACGGCTGCGGGCTTGTCGACACCACTGCTGGAATCTGACAAGACTTTGTCCAATAAGTTGGTGGTATCAAAATCATCACCTAAATAGCCGTCATAGGGCATTCTTGTGGCGCCTGGCAGTGTTATACCAGCACCGCCGCGGTGGGTTGAGTTGCCGGTGATGGCCAGAGCGCCGAGTGTCTGGCCGTGCCAACCATTAGTGAACGAGATAATGTTCTCGCGTCCCGTATATTTCCGCGCAATCTTGAGTGAGGCCTCTACTGCATTGGTCCCGGTTGGGCCGGTAAACATAACTATGTAGTTTAAATCCCGGGGTTTCAGAATATTCTCGTTAAAGCTTTCCAGAAATTCACCTTTGGCTTGAGTATGTAAATCAAGACCCTGGGTGATGCCGTCCCGCTCAATATATTCCAGGAGTTTTTCCTTGAACACCGGGTGGTTATGCCCATAATTCAGGGAGCCTGCTCCGGCCAGAAAGTCCAGATATTGATTGCCGTCTTCATCATAGATAAATTCGCCTTGAGCTTTGTTGAATAAACGTGGGAAGGCTCTAGCGTAACTGCGTACTTCAGATTCAATTTCATCAAAAATTTTCATGATTTCCTCAATTAGTTCTTTTCTGGAATTAGGCTTCAGTGGTCACGGGCTGCTTAAAAGGGCCGATTCTGACCAATACCTCTGTGTCATGTTGACCGGCAAAATGCAATTCACGGTCAAATTGTGGAGACTGGGTCAGAGGGGCTTGTAATTTGTCCGCCAGTCCCTGGAACAATGCCCAGGAAGCTTGATTGTCTTCAGTGATAGTGGTCTCAAGATGGTTGACCTCTTTGCACTCATCGCGGGTGAGAATATTCACTAACATCCGAGAGGCGAGACCTTGACCACGCGCTTTTTCGCCGACAGCGACCTGCCAGATAAACAGTGTGCTGGTTTTTTGTGGTGGGCGATAACCCGAGATAAAACCGACCAGTTCTCCTTCAATGTCTGCTGCCACAGATGTACCTGAAAAATGAGTACATTGCAGCAGATTGCAGTAGATGGAGTTAGGGTCGAGAGGAGGACACTGGGCAACCAGTTGGTGTACCCGCACGCCGTCCTCCGGCGTTGGTGGACGAAGTGTTATTTTACGGTCCATAAGAAGTGACAAAATTCCCGTTGTTAATAAAAGTTATAGCTCAAATAATATTTTCTTGTGAAAGTTGTTCATTTTACTTGGAAGCCAGCAATGACTTCCTTATGTCTAAAAATAATTAAACTATATAATTAGAGCTCTAAACATTATACTCGAAAGCATTAAAATGTCCAGTTTGGTGCCGCCCTGGGGGCGGGCGACAGAGTGGGTGTATTCCATAACAGGGCGGTATAAATTGATTATGAGAGGTGGTTCTATCGAACATGTCTTGGTTGCACTGCGGCGGGTTATCAGGGCGACAGACCTTTATTCCAAACGCTTGGCTAAAACGTCCGGTCTGACTGTGCCGCAAATTTTGTTACTGCAGGCGATTCGTGACCGGGGGCAGGTGACTATTGGTGAGCTGGCCGCCGAAATCAGTCTGAGTCAGGCGACGGTAACTACCATTATTGATCGACTCGAGAAGCGACAACTGGTTTACCGTGTCCGGTCATCGACAGACAAACGTAAAGTGCATGCTTTTTTGACAGAGAGGGCAGTTCTTGTCTTGAAGAATGCTCCCACACCCTTGCAGCAGCATTTTTCGCGCCAGTATGCCAATCTCAGTGACTGGGAGCAGGCCATGATTGTTTCTGCGTTGCAGCGAGTCGCTCAAATGATGGATGCTGAATATATCGATGCCTCGCCAGTGCTGGACTTGGGGGTCCTGGATAGTCCTTCGTCTTTGACAGAGCTAGGTACTTTACCATTGGAAGGTAGAACCAAAGGGCGTTCAACCTCGGCTGCAGACTGATTGGCCAGGAAATCACATAGCTAAGATTAGACAATGAGATCGTATCGGCTACTGAGGATATCCATGATTTCCGCTTTCGGCCGGTCAGGTAGGTGTAGTTTTCCCCCGATGATCTTTTCGGCAATCGAAACATACGTTTTGGAAACCTCCAGCAAAACATCTGCGGGCAGCTCGTTGTTTCTGGCCAGCGCCTGGCGTTCGGTCATCCGGTCTTTGTTGAGTAGGATGTCGGGATCCGGGAAGTGGTTGAGCAGCAATTGCCGGAAACTTTCTTTTGAGTTTTCGACCACTTCGCCGTTTCGATAGCTCTGACCGTCCCAGATGCGGGAGGAGTCAGGAGTGCCAACCTCGTCCATGTAAATCAGCTTTTCGGTACCGGTTTTGTCTTTGACATAGCCAAATTCAAATTTGGTATCCACAAAAATCTGGTCCAGTGCAGCCAATTCACGGCTGATGACATCGAAACCCTCCCGCAACAGGTTTTCGTAGAGATCGATATCGTCAATACTGCGAAAATTGAAGGCTGCATGGTTTCTTTCAATATCATGTCGGGTGATGTTCACATCATCCGCTTCTGGAATACCCGGTAAACCCGTCAGTATGCCTTTGGTGGATGGCGTAATCAGTAATTCTGGCAGTTTCTGGTCTTTTTTCAGATTGTCCGGCAACTGGATGCCGCAGAACTTCCTCTCTCCCTTGGCATATGCACGCCACATGGAGCCGGTAATGTATTGGCGACAGATAGCCTCGATCATGACCGGTTGGGCTTTTTGTACAATCCAGACCAAAGGATGTGGGATATCCAGAATGTGGCTGTCTGCCAGACCATTCTCGCGAAATAACCTGAACCAGTGGTTCGAAATGGCATTCAGTGCGGCCCCCTTGCCGGGAACGCCATGCATGCCGCCTTCGCCATGCCAGATGCAGTCAAATGCAGAAATACGATCACTGATTACCATGATGGCAAGTGGTGCATCGGGCGCCACATCATAACCCTGTTGCTCTATCAGTCTGAGACTGTCTTTTTCTGTAAGCCAGTAGACTGAGCGTACCTTGCCACTGTGCACAGGCGCATCAGTGCGAATAGGGAGATCATTGTTAACGGCGAGAACTTTGTCTGCGAGTTTCATGGTTATGAGTCCTGTCAGCGGGCAGGTAGTGTTATTGGAATGGTTTGGGGCTTTTTTGCTCACATCTACCAGAGGGTCTGGAAACGTTTAATTCTAACAGATCGATAACCCTCAGATACAGGCAACCTTGTGTTATCTGCACCCTGAAGGATCAGTCCGGGCGAATGGCGTACTTGCCGCTGCCCTGTAGCGCGATAGCCAGTGCGGCTAAAAGATAGAGGCCCTGTAGTTCCAGCGCCCAGCCACCATGACTGGTTAGCTGGAAAAGCTCGCCGGCATGGACTAACAAGATAGCCACCAACATATTGCCAATGACCAACAGCGCCCCGGCTCTGGCGAAGTAACCGAAAATAATCATCAGCGGACCTAATACCTCGCCGAGATAGACGGCATAGGCAATCTCTGACGGCATGCCAAACTCTGTCAGCTTGCTACCAATAAAGCCCAGTGAATCCGGATTAAGGATCTTGGCAATGCCGTGTAATAAAACGAGCAGCCCGACAGCGATGCGCAAGACCAGTTTTGCGAGCTCTTCATAGTAGGTCATAACCAGTAATCTCCGGTATAAGCGGGTTTCAACGTCCAATTTAACGGGATAGTACCAGTGGGGCAATTCCTTTAATACGCATTCCGGGAGGTTTCTTGGAGCACTGCTGCCTTCGGGGTATCATTGCGGCGTTATTTTAACTGACGCCCCTCGGGGTTCCTGTGGAGATAGGCAATGATTATTAAACCGAGAGTTCGCGGTTTTATGTGTATTACCAGCCACCCGGTTGGCTGTGAGGCAAATGTCAAAGAACAGATTGATTACATCAAGCGTCAGGGACCGGTAGATGGTCCCAAGCGGGTGCTGGTGATAGGCGCTTCCACAGGGTATGGTCTGGCCGCCCGAATCACGGCAGCATTTGGCTGCGGAGCCTCAACACTTGGCATCTTTTTTGAGAAGGAGGGTGGTGAGAAAAAGCCCGCCTCAGCCGGTTGGTATAACTCGGCAGCTTTTCACAAGTTTGCGGACGAGCAGGGTATCTACGCGAAAAGCATCAATGGAGATGCGTTTTCCGATGAAATAAAGCAAAAGACCATTGATACGATCAAAGCCGATCTGGGGCAGGTGGATCTGGTGATCTATAGTCTGGCCTCTCCCCGGCGACAGCACCCGAAGACGGGCGAGGTATTCAATTCAACCCTGAAGCCCATCGGCAAGAATGTAACCTTGCGGGGTATCAACACGGATAAGGAAGAAGTTCAGGAATTTTCGCTGGAAGCGGCCACAGAACAGGAGATTGCCAACACCGTAGCGGTTATGGGTGGTGAGGATTGGCAAATGTGGATAGATGCGCTGCTAGAGGCTGATGTGTTGGCCTCTGGAGCGAAAACGGCAGCATTTACCTATGTGGGTGAAAAAGTCACCTGGGATCTGTATTGGCACGGTACGATTGGCCAGGCTAAAAAAGACCTGGACAGTAAGGTTGTGGGGATCCGTGAAAAACTGGCGAACGTCGGTGGCGATGCTCGGGTAGCGGTACTCAAGGCAGTGGTGACGCAGGCCAGCTCTGCGATCCCGATCATGCCGCTTTATCTGGCGCTGCTGTTCAAGGCGATGAAGGAAGATGGCAGTCACGAAGGCTGTATTGAACAGCTATATCGTCTCTACACTGAATGTCTTTACAGCGGCTCTCCACGCATGGACAGCGAAGGCCGAATTCGGGTGGACGAACGTGAACTCCGCCCGGAAATACAACACCGGGTTGGCGATGACTGGCTGAAAGTCACCAATGAAAATATGGCTGAGCTGACCGATATAAAGGGCTATAAACATGAGTTTCTCAAGCTCTTTGGCTTCGATATTGACAGCGTAGATTACGAGGCTGATGTCGACCCGGCGGTTCCCATCAGTGGATTAATCTGAGTGTTTGCTGGCCAACGCAGTCAAATGGCGGGTATTTGTAGAGGTGTTATATAAGGTCGTTGTTGCCAATGGCGTCTCAGCGTGGTCTGCTGTTGCAATATCAGGTGGGGGTAAATTGCTTCAAGTAACATTGCCAATAGTTCCGGCAACGCCTATAAGACATGTATGGATACCAGCGTTCACTCCTTATCTACCCTCTTTGAGCAGTTGGGGCTGCCCTCCACCGCAGCCGCCATCGAGCTTTTTATTGCCCTACACCAGCCGTTGCCCCCTGAAACGAGATTGGCTGAAGCCTTGTTCTGGAATAAGGCTCAGAGAGCGTTTCTGGAGGAGGCCATCAGTGACGATGCCGATTGGGCCGAGTTGGTTGATCAGCTCGATGCCCGCTTCAGGGGCTAGTGTTTTCCGCTTCAACCCGCACCCCACGCATGGTTTTACACGTCAACGTCTTTATAATGGCTATCCCTTTTGACCAGTAATTGACATGATTAATAACCACGATTTCAAGTGGCGCTTTCTCCACCCCCGTTATTGGCTGACTTGGTTAAGTCTGGGTTGCTGGCGTTTGTTGGTGGTCCTTCCGTATCCGGTGTTGCTTTGGTTGGGAGGGTGCATCGGCCGGATAATGTTCTGGCGAAGCCGCTATCGTCGAGAAGTTGCAGACATCAACCTGCGATGGTGCTTTCCCGAAATGGAAGAATCGCAGCGCCTGACGTTGCTGCGGGCTAATTTTATCAGCTACGGTATTGCTTTTTTTGAAATTGGTATGGCCTGGTGGTGGTCCACACAACGGCTTAATAAGTTGATTACCTTTGAGGGTCTGGAGCATATTGATGGCCTGCAGGGGAGGGGGGCGCTACTGATGGCCATTCACTTCACCACGCTTGAAATCGGCGCATCTGCTTTATCTGCGAAACACTCTATTGATGGCATGTACCGCCCCCATAAAAATCCTGTGTATGACTATGTGCAGAGCAAAGGACGTCGGGTAAGAGACCCGCTGGGGGTGGTTTATCCCCGGGAAGACATTCGCGGTATGTTCAAGGCCCTTCGCCAGGGCAGGATTATCTGGTACGCACCCGATCAGGATTATGGACGCAAACAGAGTGTGTTTGCCCGATTCTTTGGTGTTCCGGCAGCCACGGTCACGGCTACTGCGCGTTTTGCCAAAACCGGCAACGCTCTTGTGCTGCCTTTCTCTCAGGTGAGGTTGCCCGATGGTCGGGGATATCTGATTAAAGTGCATCCGCCCTTACAGGATTTTCCGACAGGTGATGATCTGGCAGACGCCGAAACGGTTAACCGGCAGGTTGAGAAGATGATTCTAGAGCAACCGGATCAGTATATGTGGATTCACCGGCGCTTTAAAACCCGCCCGCCCGGCGAGTCAAGACCCTATCCAAAAAGTAGCAAATAACAGAGTCTGCCCAGACCAGACGAAACTGGAAATGATGGATGATGGGCCGGAAACCATAAAGCATAGCCAGGATGGGGAACACTGTCGTGCCCAATGGTCTGATATACCGGTTGCTTCTCTGGCTGGTTGGATCAAACCCTCCCGGTCTTCTGTTATTAACCCTGAAGCCGGTGTCTAATTTTTTCATAACGCTTGTGCCCCAGGTTGCTGGTCAGTACCATTACGCGTTCTATTTTTCTTGGCTATTTTGAGGCTCCTCCGATGATCACCGGCAGTATTGTTGCTCTGGTTACGCCCATGTTTCGCGATAATCAGGAAGTTGACTGGGATTGTCTGAAACGTTTGGTGGAGTGGCATATTGCCCAGGGGACCAATGCGATTGTCGCTGTGGGTACCACCGGCGAATCCCCGACACTCGATGTGCAGGAGCATATGGCGACCATCGCTGCGATTGTCGAAGACGCNGATGGTCGNGTNCCCGTGATTGCTGGCACTGGTGCAAACTCGACCAGAGAAGCCATAGAGTGGACCCATCGAGCACAACAGATCGGTGCAGATGCCTGCCTGCTGGTAACGCCCTATTACAACAAACCNACCCAGGAAGGCCTCTATCTTCACCACAAAGCAATTGCAGANGCCGTGGATATTCCACANATTCTCTACAATGTGCCCGGTCGNACGGCCTGTGATATGCTTCCNGCCACTGTTGCNAGGCTTGCCGAAATCCCNAANATNGTCGGTATTAAAGAGGCCACCGGTGANCTNGANCGTGTTAACCAGTTGGTNAGTANCTGCCCTGAGGNTTTTGCCATTTATTCGGGNGATGACTTNACTGCNCTGGAATTGATNCTGAGGGGTGGNCATGGTGACATCTCTGTTACGGCCAATGTTGCCCCCAANNTAATGGCTGAGATGTGTCGTTTGGCNCTCGCCGGCGAGGTGGATGCAGCNCGTGAAATCAACAAGCGACTTATTCCTGTTCATGAAGCNATGTTTGTCGAATCCAACCCCATCCCGGTCAAATGGGCTGTAGCGGAAATGGGTTTGATGGAGCATGCCATACGTCTCCCGCTCACTGAGTTGTCTGCGGCCTATCATTTAAAAGTTANCAGAGCTCTTGAGCAGGCTNATCTGCTGAGCGGTNNACAAACAGTCAATTCGGAGTTCACTGGATGAAGGCAACACTGAAAAAGCTATCAGTGATTATNGCGTTACTGGCAATGGCNGGTTGTGGAAATAATCTTGTTCGNGACAAAAGTAATGATTATCTGCTNTCAGAGGAAGTCCCTCCNATGNTTGTGCCCGAGGGCAAAAGNTCAGGTGCAATCGGTCAGCTTTANGATGTTCCTGCAGTTCCTGATGCCGGGGCTGGCTCAGAATATTTTGTTGTTCCCAGGCCACAGCCGCTCTCGGAAAATGTTTTTGAAGAAACGGTAAAAATTGAGACATTCTCAGGTAGNCGATGGATAGCGATTAACAAGCCTGCTGAAGAAGTTTGGCCAAGAATCAGGAATATTCTCTCGCGCAGTAGTGTCCCCACGACCCGGGTAGATGCCAGTAGNGGTATTATTGAAACGGGTTGGCTGCAATTCAAGGACGATGAAGACAAGAGCCACCGTTTTCGCTTTAAAATAGTTCCTGGCATCGGTGTTAACAGTACAGAAGTCAGCCTNCTGCAGATGTCTGCACCTATTGGCAAGGAAGGCGATGCNGGTTCNTGGCCNGCAAAGTCGATGGATGACTCCCGGGAGTTGGAATTTGTCGAGATCGTTTCCAACTCTCTCGCCAGTGAAATTAACAGTGGCAGCGTTTCACTGCTGGCCCAGACGATCGGTGGTCAGGAGCAGGTTGAGGTCGTCTCTTCCGCAGATACTGATCCCTACATCAAGATGAATCTCAACTATGACAGGGCCTGGGCGTCCCTACTCAACTCGCTCTCCCGGGGCGGTTACACTATCATCGATCAGAATCGTTCAGCGGGTAGATTACAGGTTGAGTTTCAGGAAATTGTTGCTGAAGAGAAGGGGCAGACACTCAAGGAATGGGTACTCAATCTTGGCAATAAAGTTGAAAAAGTGCCCCCTGTCGAGTATTGGGTCGAGTTGGTTCGCAATGAGCAGACAGTGGAGGTGCGGATAGCTGATAAGAGCAGGGATAAGCTGGAGCGCTCACTCGCTATTAAGTTGCTCAAGGTAATCCGCGGCAATTTGAGCTGATTATGCGGTTTGCTTCACTTGGGAGCGGCAGCAGGGGTAACGCTACAATTGTGGATGTCGGCTCAACCCGGTTGTTGATTGATTGTGGGTTTTCAATCAAGGAAACGGAAAAGCGCCTTGAAAGGCTGGGTACGCAGCCCAGTGACCTCAACGCCATTCTGGTGACCCATGAGCATGGGGATCACATCCGAGGCGTCCTTCCATTGGCCAGGAAGTACGGATTGACGGTCTATATGACGGCGGGGACCCACCGAGCCTTGTCCTTTTCACTTTTCTCCGGTATTGATCTAAAACTGATAGACAGTCACCTGGACTTTGTTATTGGTGATCTTGCTGTGACGCCTGTCGCTGTGCCCCATGATGCCAGAGAACCTGTCCAGTACGTCGTACGAGGTGGCGACAACCTGTCTCTGGGGGTGCTAACAGACTTGGGAAGTATCACGGCCCATGTCATAGAGCATTTCGAAGGNTGTCACGGTTTGTTCCTCGAGTGTAACCACGATGCCGCTATGCTGGCTAACGGAACCTACCCGCCGTCGTTGAAAAAGCGTATTGCCGGTGATTGGGGACATTTGAACAATCGGCAATCGCTCGATTTGTTACAAAACATCCAGACGTGCCAGCTGCAACAGCTGGTATTGGGTCATATCAGTGAGCAGAACAATTCTCTGGCTGCAGTGCAGGCAATGATGAGCAACCTGCCATCTGATCTGTTTTCTATCCACTATGCCTGCCAGAACGACGGTGTTGATTGGCTGGCGCTATCCCGAGTATGAATACGTTTTTGCCGAAAAGCCGTGTTGTTGACTGATGCAGTTACATGCCCGGCAACGCAGAAAAGCTGGTCAGCCCTCCAAAAGCAGTATCAATCAGTTTTATATTGTCCACAATTACACTAATAACCTTAAGTAAATGTTTAGAATCTATTGTAAGTTATTGATTTAAGTTTTTTAATTACTTAACTTGATGATTTATAAGGGATTTATGTAATGATCAAAAAGTAGCCATTTTGTTTGAGCGCCCCATTTTGCGTGGATTCATCGAAGTTTTACGAAAGTAATGCACAAAGTTATCCACAGAATTTGTGGGTAACTTTGGAGAACTATTTATCGTTTGTTGTCAACTGATCCTGTTGCGATTCGTTAGGTGTCAGCAATGTGCCGGGAGTTTAATCTGTCCCTCGACTTGCTCTGAGAGTAGTTGCGCATCAGGACAATCGAGAGAGGTGTTGCCTTCCAGAGAAATGCTATCGAGGTTGGGTAAATAGAGTAACGGTTTTATAGAAGTAAGCTGATTTTGTGCCAGATTGACGATAATAAGGCCCGTGAAAATTTCAAGACCGGAAAGGCTGGCAATACCAGCGTTAGAACAGTTGAGCTGTGATAACTGATTCGCACGGGTCACGGCAAGGTCTTTGATCGCCTGTTCAACACAGACAGCAAGCGCCGGGTCCTGAATTTTGTAGCCGGAAAACAACTCGGTTGGTTTTAGAACAGGTTGTTCGTTAAAGGTGAAGGTATATCTTTCGCAGCCACTCAAAAGTGTGCCGATGACCACAATAACGAAGAGGATGTGCTTTTTCATAGGGTTGGAAACCGCATCTTGTATTAAAGTAAGGCAGCAAATTTCAACGCGTTGCCTGTCCTGTTAGTAAGAATATAGTAGTTTATTGTTTCAGGTATCCACGTTCAGTACGTTTTATCGTTTTAATGAGGAAGTGACATGAAAAAAATTCTGTTAGCCATTCTTGCTATCTCCCTGACGGCCTGTATGTCCACAGACCCCTATACCGGACAACAGAAAACCAGCAACACAGCGAAGGGGGCTGGCATTGGAGCCGTATCGGGTGCTTTGATCGGTGCAGCCACCTCCAGTAGTGGGGATCGCAAGAAAGGGGTTCTGACTGGTGCAGTAGCCGGTGCTGCTGTTGGCGGTGGTATTGGCTATTATATGGANCGTCAGGAAGCCGCACTTCGNGCAAAACTGGANGGGACCGGNGTTCGGGTTGTTCGNGANGGTGACAACATNCGCCTTGTCATGCCCAGCAGTATCACNTTTGGTGTGGATCGTCACGAAGTTCGNCCGGAGTTCTNTNGCACGCTNGAGTCCGTNGCNATNGTNCTNAAAGAGTTNGATAAAACCAATATNCGNATNGCAGGNCACACNGATTCAACCGGTAGTGCNGAATACAANCAGACCNTGAGTGAGCGGCGTGCAGNCAGTGTNGGNCAGNTGCTNATNAGNCAGGGAATTGTGAGNGGNCGNGTNTGGANNACCGGCTATGGNTACCGNTANCCCGTTGCCAGCAATGATACGGCAGAGGGNCGACAAGCNAACCGTCGGGTAGAGCTTGAGCTTGTCCCTACCCAGTAACAAAAANTTGTTTCTNGCTGTCTGGCCCCGGCCCGGCTTCGAAAACCGGGCCGNTNTGCTTTCCAGAGAGCTGTCGTTGCCACTCCTGNCTGTGGCGCCGGCATTGGGGACACTNGNTANGGAACAAGAGTGCTTANTGTTNGTTGTNGATGATGNCGGGTTGTCGCTACAACAACTGGGTNNAAAAGCGCCGGGGCCGGTTCGATGCGANTTCGCCTTGGGTGCAGCACGCCATCGTCGTTTGTATGGTGGNGGCAGGGGNCAGGANATCGCCAAGGCCACTGGNCTCGNNCNTAGTGGNTTCTNTCCTAAGNTGCTGGATTTGACTGCAGGTCTGGGNCGNGATGGNTTCATTCTGGCTTCCCTGGGGGCGCAGGTAACCATGATNGAGCGAAANCCCATTATTTATGCGTTGCTTGCCGACGGGCTTTCTCGTGCTGGTGACNAGGTGGAAGNAGATCCGCCGTTGGCGGANATTCTGCAGCGTATTAACACNGTCTGCCAGNACTCNGTCGATTACCTGNAAACACTGACNGATCAGNNATGCCCNGATGTGATNTATCTCGATCCCATGTTTCCCTCCAGAGAAAAGTCCAGCAAAGTGAAAAAAGANATGCAGATTTTTCATCAGCTNGTTGGGNNAGACGATGCCGGGGANTTNTTGNCNGTGGCNCTCGGTAAGGCGCGTTACCGTGTTGTTGTGAAGCGGCCCGTGCACGCNCCGGTCCTGAATGGCTGTGAACCGGGNTATTCTCTCAAGGGNAAATCTACCCGTTTTGATNTTTACCCNNTNCAAAAACTNCCCTGAGTTNGNCCNGTCACCATTGATAGCCCAGTGANATGACCCANTCTTCATCGGCCCTCTNTTGCCCATCACCGGGTTGNTTGACATAATCNAAATCATATCGAAGTTCACTGAACAGATTGCCGAGCAGTGGTATTTTAATGCCGGTACTACTTTCCGTCTGATTGTTATTGAAGTCGTCCACAGCCCAGAAAAATTCATTCTCGTGGAAAAACATCATGTCTGTTCCGGGTATGGGCCAATCCATGCGCATTCTCCAACGCCCAGCCAGGTCTTTTTCTGAGTCCGATCCGTCATAGTGGGAAACCAGAAAGGCCGCGCCGAGCTGTAAATTCAGTTTCATCTGGTTGGCAAGGTTGATGCGACGACCAGCGCCTGCACCCAGTTGATATTGCTCGTCAATGGCACTGAAGCGGTTTTTTGTATAGCCCAGACGACCGTAGCTGAACCATCGCTCGGTAAAATCATAATTCAGCTGGTAGTTTGTTTCGTAGTGCTCATCTACCACAACGCCATCAGTTTTCTCTGATTCTGCTATTAATTCGGTTTCATGTCTGAACTGTTCCTGTAGCCACTGTGCCCTGACAATGAAGTCGAGATTCTCTGTATTGGTGTTACCGTCTTTGCGGTTGAAGCCAAACCGAACGTCGCCAGTAAAAGCCTTCGGTGGTTCCATGGCCACAAGCGTCATGAAGGGTAGTGATGGTTTTGTACCCTCATCGCAGTGGCCGGTAACAGTCTCCTCCATTGTCAGGGAGCAGTTGGTGGCTGTTTCATCAGGACTGGTGACTAACGGCATCCTGGAGGAGGAATTGAAATCGGTAACCTGGTTTTTGGGGATTTTGATCAGACCGAAGATGTCTGATTTCCAGATAACTTGGTTCTCATTCAATGAATCCAGTTCGCCGTGGATAATATCCCCGTTTTTTAAAGTGATCTCACCTGCAAGTGACATTACCGGGAGTAGCATGCAGACCAATAACATCAGGCGGTGGGAAAGGTTACTCAAATCCGGCATTTTCAGTCCTTGTTGGTGATTGATCGATGCAAAGACTGGCACCCTACAAAAACCGTCATCGAATATCCACTGTGAATGAGAATATGTGAGGCGTATCAGACCGCTCAAAGCCCGGATGCCGGCAGTGAGTAGTGGGTAGTGTGTGGGTATAGAGTGGATAATCCCGGGTGCGAGAGTGACCTTAAGTCAATAGTTTCTCGAGAATACGCCGATAAATTTTTTCGAGGGCGTCAATATCCTCGATGCTGGCACATTCGTTGACCTTGTGAATCGTGGCATTTACGGGTCCCAGTTCGACGACCTGACAGCCATGGGGGGCAATGAAGCGACCATCAGAGGTGCCTCCTGCTGTCGAAAGTTGCGCCTCAATGCCGGTGATTTCTCGGATACTGGCCACCGTAGCCTCTACCAGTGGCCCTCGTTCGGTCAGAAAGGGCTGCCCGCTGAGGTGCCACTGGAGTTCATAGTCAAGCTGATGTTGTTTTAAAATCATTTCAGTGCGGGATTTAAGCTGCTCGACGGTCACTTCGGTCGAAAAGCGGAAGTTGAACAGTACCTGCACGGTCCCGGGAATCACATTGGTGGCACCGGTGCCGGAGTGAATGTTGGATACTTGAAAACTGGTGGCAGGAAAAAAATCGTTGCCGTTGTCCCAACTTTCGGTGGCGAGTTCGGCCAGTGCTGGAGCCACCCTGTGGATGGGGTTATCCGCCAGTTGTGGATAGGCCACATGCCCCTGGATGCCCCTGACTATCAGCTCAGCTCCCAGCGAGCCGCGGCGCCCGTTTTTGATCACATCACCTACGCGTTTGGTGCTCGACGGTTCTCCCACCAAGCACCAATCAGGAATTTTATCGTTGTCCAGTAGCCATTGCACCACCTTCACCGTGCCGTTTGTGGCGATACCTTCTTCGTCGCTGGTGATCAAAAAAGCGATCTGTCCGGGGTGGTCTGGTTGTGTGGCAACAAAATGTTCTACCGCCGTAATCATCGCGGCGAGTGAGCCCTTCATATCGGCAGCTCCCCGGCCGTAGAGAACGCCGTTCTCAATGTGGGGGGAGAAAGGCGGATGTTGCCAGTCACCTTCTGGCCCCGTGGGCACTACATCGGTATGTCCGGCGAAACAGAGCGTTGGGCCTCTTTCACCGCGCACGGCCCAAAAATTATCCACATCGCCGAAGGGTAGCCTGACCACACAAAAACCGATGGCCTCCAAGCGCTCAATCATCAGTTGCTGGCACCCCTCGTCCGCCGGCGTTACGGAGCGACGTTTGATCAGTTCACAGGCCAGTTCAAGAGTGGGGGAAAGGGTTGTCATTCAGTGATACTCCGGGGCAGTCATCACAAGTTTAACGAGCTGGGACAGCTCAGGCCACTAGCATTGTCTGCCCATAGGCAGCATATGGTGGCGGAGTCAGCCCGGAGCGCCACAGGACGACCGGACTGGCAGATATCCTAATTGGATACGTGCAACGCCTCGTTCAATTCTACGGCAGATTTATTGGTCAGGCATTCCACGGCACCAGTCGCCGAATTTCGGCGGAAGAGCAGGTCATCCTTGCCAGCCAGTTCTCTGGCTTTGGTTTGTCCTACCAACTGGTTCTGATCATCCAGTAGGCTTACTTTGGTTCCGGCGGTGATATAGAGCCCAGCTTCCACGGTACAGCGGTCACCCAGGGGAATCCCCAAGCCTGAATTGGCGCCCAACAGACACTGGTTGCCAATAGTGATAATGATATTGCCGCCACCGGAGAGCGTGCCCATGGTAGAGCTGCCACCGCCCAAATCTGAGCCGGATTTAACGAACACACCCTGAGAGATCCGGCCTTCTACCATACTGGTACCCTCGGTACCGGCGTTAAAATTCACGAAGCCCTCGTGCATGATAGTGGTGCCTTCACCGATATAAGCGCCGAGGCGTACCCTTGCCGTGTCGGCGATGCGAACACCTGCGGGGACAACGTAATCCACCATTTTGGGAAACTTGTCCACACTGTCTACAGACAGAGGGGAGCCTGCCAGGCGAGCCTGTAACTGTCGGGCGGGCAAGTCCCCTATGTCGATGGCACCCTCATTGGTCCAGGCAACATTGCGCAACACGCCGAAGAGCCCGGTCAGGTTTGTGGTGTTGGGTTTTACCAGGCGATGGGATAGCAGGTGCAATTTCAGGTAACCCTCGGGGACAGAGGCTGGGGCGTCGTCGCTGACAAGCAGCGTGGCCACTACCGGGCGAGAACTCTTTTGAAACTGTCTGGCAATGCTCGATTGCTCTTCTTCTCCCGTCGTTGCGAAGGCTGCAGCAAGCGTATCCAGTTGCTCATCGGTGAGTGTTATCACCTGGTTTTTACCCTGGATTTCCAGCGCAGTCTTAATTGCAGTAAGGGAGGTATCTCCGGGGTTTAGTAGGGGTTTTGGGTAGAAAACCTCGAGCCATTCGCCGTTGTTATTCTGGGTGCCGATGCCCAATCCAAAGCTGTAGAGTGTCATTGGTTGTTATATCTCCGGAAGATTACAGGTTAAAAAGTAAAGTGTACTGATCTGGCCGAAAGCCGACGGTAATAGTACCGTTCTGGTCCAGCACCGGGCGTTTGATCATGGTCGGGTATTTCATAAGCAGGTCGACAACATTGTCTGCAGAGACATGCTCTTTGACAGCCGGGTCCAGTTTTCGCCAGGTGGTGCCCACCTTGTTGAGCACTTTTTCCCAACCGGCAGTGGTGATCCAGCGCTCGATCATTTGCGAGTCCAGACCGTCGGTGCGGACGTCGTGGAAGCGATAGCTCACCTGTTGTTCATCCAGCCAATGTCGTGCCTTTTTGACGGTATCGCAGTTCTTGATGCCGTAGAGAATGGGTTCAGCCATAGGATTTGTCACGTGGTTGTCATGAATTGGCGTTATCAAGCATCAATATACATAATCGGGTTTAAGCAGCGGCGAAGGATAGCAAACTTGGGCCAAGCATTCACGGGAGAACACCATGAAGACGATCGCACTGATTCGTCATGCCAAATCCAGCTGGAAAGATGCTACCTTGCCGGATCTGGATCGGCCCCTTAATCGCCGTGGTCGGTTGAACGCCCCGGAGATGGGGCGCAGGTTACAGGAGGAGCCGGTCTCTCTGAAGCGGGTTTTCTCGAGTCCGGCGGTGAGGGCCATGGAAACGGCTGAGTGGTTGATGCCCAGTCTGGGGTTGAGTGACGCGAAGCTGGAGGTGGTCACGCCTCTGTACACGTTTAATTACGAAGATATTCTGGCCTGGCTGCGATCTCTAGACAGAGATGCCGACAGGTTTGCCCTGATTTGTCACAATCCGGCCATAACTGATCTGGTAAATTTTCTCACCCTGATGCAGATCGATAAAATTCCCACCTGTGGTATTGCCCTGATGCAGGTTGACGTAAACCATTGGCAGGATTTGGGCGCCGGCATGGCCGAGTTGAGCTATTTTGGTTTCCCAAAAAGTGTCAGCGGAAAAGCCATTTCATTGGGGCCGGGCTAGATGAGCATTGCCTGAAAAGTTACGGATTTTCATGGATAATTTTGTTTTCCAGGAAGGGGATCTAAGTGCAGAATTTAACCGTGTCGTCCTCCAGCAAACGAGATTGGCGCGGGAACAACTGCGGTCTCTGACCTCAAAACAGCTAGAAGGCATTCACGAAGCGCGCAAATGCTTTAAACGCCTGCGTGCCTGTTACAGATTACTGAAATCAGCGGATAAGGTGACCTTCCGCCAGGGCAACCAATTCTTTCGCGACCTCTCTGCCAGGCTGTCTGTCCTCCGCGATACCGAGGTCATGAGTCAAACCCTGTTGTCACTGCGTGCCGACAATCACGGGCTGGTCGATACCACGACCTTTACCTTTGATCAACTGGAGCGGCAGCTGGTATTGCAACAGCCGGAGACGATAGCCCAGGCAATGATCCAGTCACAGTTGGTATCCGATCAATTGGGGCAGTTTCTCCGTCGGTACAAGCAGGCGGAGCAGCCGACCCTGGACGCAGATGTTTTGCTCAAAGCTCTGGTTACAAGCTATGCTGCGTCACGACGCAGTTGGCAGCGGGCGCGGCACAGTGGTGATGACGATGATTGCCACCACTGGCGCAAATGCGTCAAGTATTATTGGTATCAACTACGGCTGATCTCGCTGCTCTGTCCACCACCCAAAGCACAGCTGAATTCGTTAGAGACACTCTGCGATCTGTTGGGCGACCATCACGACCTGACCGTATTAAAAGTGCAGTTGGCGAGGGTGGCCTCCGCTGAACAGTCATTGCAGGCCCTAATTGCCCGGCGGCAGCGGCAACTGTTCCAGGATGCTGATGATCTGGCTGAGTCCTTGTTCAAGCGTCGTACAGGTCATTATGCCGCGTGGTTGACCAAACGTTGGCACAAGATTGTATCTTGATCAGGCCTTGCGGGTTTTGATGGGTCGCTTCCGGTTGGGAAAACAGGTTTTACAGATGTCGCAACTCAGCCCATTGCAGCTGCGGGCGGGGCAATGTTCGCGGCCGTAATAAATGATCTGTAGATGCAGAGCGTTCCAACTGTCTCTGGGAAACAACCGTTTCAGATCCTTTTCTGTCTGCACCACGCTGTTGCCGTTGCTCAATCCCCAGCGTTGGGCGAGACGGTGAATGTGAGTGTCAACCGGAAAAGCGGGGTGGCCAAAGGCCTGGGACATGACCACGCTGGCCGTTTTGTGGCCGACGCCGGGCAGCGTTTCCAGCGCTGCGATATCTTCAGGTACCTCTCCGTCGTACTCATCCACCAGTATCTTCGAGAGGTTTACAATAGCTTTGGACTTCTGGGGTGCCAGACCACAGGGGCGGATAATGTCATATACCTGCCGTTGTGAAACCTGGCTCATGGCCTGGGCATTATCGGCTAATGCAAACAGTGTGGGTGTCACCTGGTTGACCCGATCATCAGTACATTGAGCAGATAAAAGCACGGCTATCAGCAGAGTAAAGGCGTCCTGGTGGACAAGGGGAATTGGCGGGTTTGGATACAGTTCATCCAGCCTATGGCGGATAAACCCTGCCCGAGCTTTTTTGAGCATGTTTCAGCCCCTCTGTTGAGCGGCTTCAACAAACCTGCGGATGCGCATGGCTGCTTCTCTGCATTCCTCCAGAGGTGCCACCAGCGCCATACGTACTCTGTTTTCTCCCGGATTGATGCCATCAGCTGTGCGCGCCAGATAGCGGCCGGGCAGAACAGTAATATGCTGTTGCCTGAACAGTTCCCTGGCAAAGTCTTCATCGCTACCAATGTTTGCTGCGCGGGTATCTGCCCACAAATAAAAGCCGGCATCCGGCATGCTTAATGGCAGTACGGGTTCGAGGATTTCTCTGAATATCGCAAATTTCTGCCGGTATTGATGACGGTTGTCGCGCACATGCTGCTCATCGCGCCAGGCGGCAATACTGGCCAGTTGCGACGGGACTGGCATGGCACAGCCGTGATAGGTGCGGTAGCGCAAAAAATTTGCCAGGATACGACTGTCACCGGCGACAAATCCGGATCTCAGGCCCGGTAAATTGGAGCGTTTTGACAGACTGTGAAAGACCACGCAACGATCATAGTTGTGACGACCCATTTGTGCGCAAGCCTCCAGCAAACCGATCGGTGGGTGATTTTCATCGGGGTAAATCTCTGAATAACATTCATCGCTGGCAATGGTGAAATCGTATTGATCTGCGAGTTGAATTAGTGACTGTAATGTATCGATGTCCAGCACTGCGCCGGATGGGTTGCCCGGTGAGCAAATGTAAATAAGTTGGCACTGCTGCCATATCTCCGGTGAAACGGATGCCCAGTCCGGGCAAAAAGCATTGCCTTCTGTGCAGTTGAGAAAATGCAGCCTCGCGCCAGCGAGCAGGGCAGCCCCTTCGTAGATCTGGTAAAACGGATTGGGGCTCATCACCACCGGTTCGTGACTACGGTTTATGATCACCTGGGCAAAGGCAAACAGCGCTTCTCTGGTGCCATTGACCGGTAGCACCTGAGTTTCTGGGCATACTGTCTGAAGACTGAAGCGTTGACACAGCCATTCGGCTATCGTCCCACGGAGTTCCGGCAGGCCCTTGGTCAGTGGGTAGGCCGAGAGTTTATCCAGGGCATTGGCGAGTGTCTCCCTGACGAACTCCGGCGGTGGGTGTTTTGGCTCACCGATAGATAGCGCAATGTGGGTGAGTACTGCTGGTGGTGAAATGCCCGATTTGAGAGCATTGAGTTTCTCAAAGGGGTAGGGGTGTAGCTTGTTAAGGTCAATGTTCATACGATCATCGGTTTATCGTAAGCAGTTGATGGCAGAGTGAGTGTGCAGTTTGCTATTGCCACAGCTTCATCTTTTGCAACGGGGCCCCTTCAATATCTTCCTTGTTGCGCGCATCCAGTTCCCGGCAAATGGTATCGCGCAATTGTTCGCAGAATGCCGCGTCACTAAGTGGCTGATAGTCCATATCGACCAGTGAAAATACATCTTCCACCCGCTCGCCAAGGGTCGCAATTTTGGCGCTCAATAGTCGCAGACGAAACTGCATAAAAATTCTGCCTAAATGTGCGAGCAGCCCGGGACGGTCGGGCGTGATAACTTCCAGAATGGTCGCACTCTTCCCGATATCATTGCTGATGCTGGCGATGGTACGCATTGTAAAGTGTTTGAGGTGCCTGGGTGTTCGCCTGTTCACGTTGAACATGGCGGGTGTAGGGTTTTTCAGGGTTTCTGAGAGGGTTCGCTGGATTTTGATCAGCATGTCGGTTTTTTGCCCGAAGGGTTCGTTGTTCTCGTTCAACACATAAAAAGTGTCAAAGGTATGGCCTTCTGTATCCCNNTGCAGGCGGGCATCCTGGATGTTTAGCTGAAGATGATCGAGCGTAGCCGCAGTGGTAGGNAATACGTTATTGATCCCTTTGGTATGAATAAAAATNTGNGTGGCAATCGGNACTTCTACNCCGGCGTCCTGTATTAAAATAACCGGGTCCGAGCTGTNGCCCTGTGCGGCGATGGCNGCNGTATAAGTGGCAATATCATCGGCCCNNTCCCTGAGGAAGAACTCGTCATCGACATTNCCCCAGATTGCGCGGGCACTTTCCTCNTCAATCCCCAATTCGGCCAGTTGNNTAATGGCGGACAGTCGGTTGCTGTCCACCCANACGCTTCGNTCAACCGGATTTTCCAGNCCNCGTTGTAACGCTCGCTTGGTCTCGGAGTAGAGTTGNTGCATCAANGCNGCTTTCCAGGCNNTCCAGAGAGTNGGGTTGGTGGCNGTGATATCGGCGACGGTTAAAACAAACAGGTAATCCAATTGCAGTTGGTTGCCGACCANTTTGGCAAATTTATAAATAACGTCCGGGTCGGAAATATCCGTGCGCTGTGAAGCNTTTGACATCAGCAAGTGNTGTTCCACCAGCCAGGCAATCAATTTTATCTCTTCGCTGGGCAANCCGTGTCTGCGNCAAAAATCGGCNGCATCCATGGCGCCCAGCGCTGAGTGATCTCCNCCTCGCCCCTTGGCAATGTCGTGGTAAAGCCCNGCAATNAAANCCAGTTCAGGTTTNGGCAGGTTTTTATAAATATGTGCGGCNACGGGAAATTCTTCTGCCACCTCCGGNCGGTCGAACAACCGCATATTCTTGATAAGCTGGAGNGTATGCGCATCTACCGGGTAACGGTGAAAAAGATCGTGCTGGGTCTGACCGATAATTTGCCCAAACTCTGGCAAATATCGTCCCAGAATGCCNTAGCGGGTCATGCGTTGGAGTTGAGTNCTCATTTTNTGAGGGCAGCGGAGTANNCGAAGAAACAGGGCCTTGTTTTGCGGNTCATTGCGAAANTCGTCGCCGATCAGTTTGCGGTGCTGGCGGATCTGNCGNATNGTGGNGGCNCGAATNCCCNGAATNTTNTCGTTCTCACCCAGNAGNCAGAAAATNTCCAGCAGGGCAGAAGGGTATTTGGCAAAAATNTACTCACCGAGTGTTTCGATATGGTTGTCGCGAACCTGGAACCGATCATTCAGTGCNTANACATTCTTTGCCTTNTCTTTTCGCANAATNGCTTCATCGAGATACTGCAACATGACATCGTTTAGCTCCCGCATGGAGAGTACGACCTGATANTAATGCTGCATGAATTTCTCNACGCCGAGACGCTCTTCGCTGTCATGATATCCGAACATTGCGGCCAGCTTNCGNTGATAGTCGAACTGTAGNCTTTCTTCGGGGCGNTCNGCNATGAGGTGTAAACCGTAGCGAACTTTCCACAAAAAAGCTTCGCCCCGTTTCAGCTGCAGGTATTCCTCCGGTGTGAGGAAATCCCTGCCAACCAGTTCTTCCAGTGACTCGACATTAAAATGNCGCTTGGCTACCCAGTTGATCATCTGAATGTCGCGCAGGCCNCCGGGNGCNTCCTTGATGTTGGGCTCCANATTGTANTCGGTATTGCCGTGCTTGTTGTGCCGTTCGATCTGCTCATCCCATTTGGCACGAAANAACTGCTTNTCCGGCCANATACGCTTCGGGCCGGTTTTTTTGACCATNGCGAGACGGAGNTTTTCNTCGCCGGCAATGGTGCGGGTTTCCATCAGGTTGGTGGCNATNGTGATATCAAACCGGGCTTCGGCAACNCATTCNGACAGAGAGCGCACGCTGTGACCAATTTTCAGCTGAATATCCCAGAGAAAGGTGAGAAANCCTTCNATACTGCGCTGGTGGCGTCTCGGGTTGCCGCGTCTGATCANCAGCATCAGGTCAATATCCGACTGCGGGTGNAGNTCGCCACGGCCGTAACCACCCACTGCGATCAGACAGATATTTTTTCCCCAATCGAATTGTGCCCAGGCNTGTCGCAGGATAAGGTCCATGAAACNGGCGCGTTCAGNNATCAGNTTGGCNGTTTGTTCNCCCTCATNAAANCGGGCATTGAAATGCGAGTTGGCAGCGGCGATGGCATTCTTGAAGACGGGNATGGGGTTGCAATTATTGAGGTCTTCCCGGAAACGGCGTTCGTCAAAAAAAAGTAGTGGTTTTNCGTGTCTGTTCATTACCACTGCTCATCGGTGCGTGCCGTGAGTACTTCAACNCCATCAGCGGTGACTGCGAGCGTATGTTCCCATTGAGCGGATAAGCGGCCNTCCCGGGTTTCNACCGTCCAGCCGTCTTTCTTCAGCTTNGTNTGGTNTTTGCCNGCATTCAGCATCGGNTCAATNGTAAATGTCATCCCTTGCTGGAGCGTCATGCCAGTATCCGGTTTGCCAAAGTGAAGNACTTGGGGNTCNTGGTGAAANTCTGTNCCNATTCCGTGTCCGCAGTANTCTCGGACAACGCTGTANTAGTTGGCNTCGGCATGTTGCTGAATGATATGACCGATATCACCCAGCCGGATGCCGGGGCGAACAATATTGATCGCCTTGTAAAGGCATTCCTGAGTCACTTTGATCAAGCGCACGGCATGCTCCGGTACATCACCAATGCAAAACATTTTACTGGTATCGCCGAAGTAACCATCTTTTATCACAGTGATGTCAATATTGAGTATGTCGCCGTTTTTCAGCACTTTCTTTGTCGAAGGTATCCCGTGACAGACTACCTGATTGACCGAGGTGCAGATGGATTTCGGAAAGCCGCGATAGTTGAGCGGGGCGGGAATGGTGTGTTGTTCATTGACCATGTAATTGTGGCAAATGTTGTCCAGTTCCCCAGTAGAGACGCCGGCCACCACGTAGGGTTCTATCATTTCCAGCACCTCGGCGGCCAGTCGGCCTGCCACGCGCATTTTCTCCAGTTCTTCGGCGGTTTTCAGTGTGACTGCCATAGTTATCTGTTCCGTTGCCAAGGATCAAAACAGCGCATTGTATCGGATTGTCTCAACCAGTGGCAGATTCCCCTGAAATAGCGGTTTCGTCTTCAATAAAGTCTCCTTTTGTGGTATAAAGCGCACCGCCCTGAAGCCAATGGTTTTTTGGCGTAACGCAATCCTAACGACACACACGTATCGACACATCGGTCTGGGTGCCCGCAAAACGGGTTGACCGGTGGGATATGTGGAGGTTTAACCCTAACCAGGAAGATATTATTATGACTACTGTGACCATGCGTGACATGTTGCAGGCCGGTGTCCATTTTGGCCACCAGACCCGCTTCTGGAATCCCAAAATGGATAAATTCATTTTCGGTGCCCGCAATAAAATTCATATTCTCAATCTTGAACATACGGTTCCCGCCTTTAACGATGCGCTGGAAATTGTTCGTCAAGTTGCCGCCAACGGCAATAAAGTACTGATGGTTGGTACCAAGCGTGCTGCACAAAAGGCAATTGTTGAACAAGCCGAGCGCGCCGGTATGCCCTATGTCAGTCATCGCTGGCTCGGTGGCATGCTGACCAACTACAAAACAATCCGTGCGTCCATTCGCCGCTTCCGTGAACTGGAGACTCAGAGTCAGGATGGCACATTCGACAGGCTGACTAAAAAAGAAGCACTCATGAGAACACGTCTCATGGAGAAGCTCGAGCGCTCTATCGGTGGCATCAAGGATATGGGCGGTTTGCCCGATATGTTGTTTGTGATCGATGTGGATCACGAGCGCATTGCTATCCAGGAAGCCAATAAACTGGGCATTCCCGTCATTGGTGTCGTTGACACCAACAGTAATCCGGACGGCGTGGATTACGTGATCCCTGGTAATGATGACGCCATTCGTGCCATCAAGCTTTATACCAGCGCTGTTGCCGATGCAATTCTTGAGGGAAAGGCCCAGTCAGCAAACGCCACCAATAAAGATGAATTTGTCGAGGTGGTAGAAGCTGAGGCCACTACGGAATCAGCTGGCGAATAAACAGCTGCTTTATATCTACGGGCACTGTTAAAAAGAGGGGCCTGCCCCTCTTTTCCAATTTAATTAAAATGATTGAGAGGAATGAACCGATGTCAGCAATTTCTGCATCCCTGGTGAAAGAGCTGCGTGAGCGCACTGGGTTGGGCATGATGGAATGTAAAAAAGCGCTGGTGGAAGCAAACGGGGATATCGAAAAAGCGATTGATGATCTGCGTAAGTCAAGTGGTCTGAAGGCTGCGAAAAAAGCCGGTCGTACCGCCGCTGAAGGGGTTGTTGCCATTAAAGTGGCCGATGACAACAGCTATGGTGTGTTGGTCGAGATCAACAGTGAAACGGATTTTGTCGCTCGCGATGACAACTTCCTGTCATTTGTCAGCTCGGTGGTCGAGAAAGCTTTTGCCGATAAGCAGACGGATGCTGCTGCACTGGCCAATGACGTGGAAGAGGTTCGTCAGGCGCTGGTTCAGAAAATAGGCGAAAACATCTCGGTTCGTCGGGTGATTCTGCAAGAGGCCCCAGTGGTTGGCAGTTACGTGCACAATAACAACCGTATTGGTGTGTTGGTGTCCATTGCCGGTGGGAGTGCCGAGCTGGCAAAAGACATTGCCATGCATGTGGCTGCGGTCAACCCTCAAGTGGTAAACCCTGAGGACATGCCTGAGGAGTTGCTGGCCAAAGAACGCGAAATTTTTTCGGTGCAAGCCAGAGAGAGCGGTAAGCCAGAAGAAATTATCGAGAAGATGATCGAGGGCCGAATCAACAAGTTCCTTGCCGAGTCCAGCTTGGTTGCTCAGCCCTTTGTCAAAGATCCCGATGTGAAAGTTGGCAAATTGTTGAAGGATGCCGGTGCTGAAGTTCTCGCGTTTACCCGCTTTGAAGTCGGAGAGGGGATCGAGCGAGAAGAAGTTGACTTTGCCGCAGAAGTGGCAGCACAGGTCGGCTCTGCCAAGTAATTAAGGCGACGACGGGGGCCAGGGCCCCCGTTATCATATAGATCCCTGTCAGTTTACCCATGGAGAACATTTCCTATGCCCGGTTCGAGAGACAAAAAGTACAAACGGATACTTCTTAAACTCAGCGGCGAGGAATTGATGGGCGAAGAAGGGTTTGGTATAGACCCAAAAGTGCTGGATCGCATGGCACTTGAAATCGGTCAGTTAATAGGGATCGGCGTTCAGGTGGGGCTGGTGATTGGCGGTGGTAATCTGTTCCGCGGTGCAGCGCTGCATGAAGCGGGTATGGAGCGGGTTACTGGTGACCACATGGGTATGCTGGCCACTATGATGAACGGTCTGGCGATGCGCGATGCCCTTGATCGAAATAATATATCTGCCCGGGTTATGTCAGCCATACCAATGAGTGGCGTGGTCGAGCATTATGATCGCCGTACGGCCATGCGTTACCTGACAAGCGGTGATGTGGTAATTTTTGCTGCCGGAACAGGCAACCCGTTTTTTACGACGGACTCTGCAGCTTGTCTCAGGGGGATTGAGATTGATGCCGGTATCGTATTGAAGGCAACGAAAGTGGACGGGGTATACTCTGCGGATCCAATGAAAGACCCTGCGGCTACAATGTTCAGTCGTCTCACTTACGACCAGGTTATTGAGCAAAAGCTTGCGGTAATGGATCTCACGGCAATATGCCTGTGTCGTGAGCATCATATGCCACTGCGGGTATTCCGTATGTCCAAGCCTGGCGCTCTGCTGAACATTGTGGTCGGCAGTGATGAGGGAACCCTGATTGAGGAAAGTTTTGATGATTGATGATCTAAAAAAGGATGCTGAATCGCGCATGGCGAAAAGTGTCGAAGCGCTGAGCCATGCCTTCAATAAAATTCGCACGGGCCGTGCCCATCCTAGCTTGCTGGATGGTTTGACCGTGTCTTATTACGGTGTTGAGACACCACTAAATCAAATTGGTAATGTCAACGTGCTGGACGCACGTACCTTGTCTGTTTCTGTATGGGAAAAGTCACTGGTGCCGGAGGTTGAAAAGGCGATTATCAAGTCTGACCTGGGGTTGAACCCATCTACCACCGGCGAGTTGATCCGGATACCGATGCCGGCATTGACGGAAGAAACGCGCAAAGGTTTTACCAAGCAGGCCAGATCAGAGGCGGAATTGACCCGTGTATCTATTCGCAATGTTCGACGTGACGTGATGTCTGACATCAAAGACTTGCTCAAGGAAAAAGATATCAGTGAAGACGATGAGCGGCGTGCCAATGAGAGTATTCAGAAAATAACCGATAAGTATATCCAATTGGTGGATAAAGCGCTGGCCGCCAAAGAAGTCGATTTGATGGAAGTCTGATCTTTGGATCGCTGTCTGTTCAAGTATGAAATCGTCTAGCAAGGAACCTGAAAAGGTTCATCCGTTGCGGCATGTGGCTATTATCATGGATGGTAATAATCGCTGGGCTGCCATGCGGGACTTACCCGGAAGCGCCGGTCATGAAATCGGGGTTAACCGGGTTCGCGATGTGCTGGATGCCTGTCAGAAACACAACGTTGACGTGATCACTTTGTTTGCTTTTAGTAGTGAGAACTGGAAACGCCCTGATCTTGAAGTCCGCGCCCTGATGGCGCTATTAACCTCCTACCTAAAAAAAGAAGTGCGGCAACTGGTTGAACGGGGTATCAAACTGCGGTTTATCGGTCGCCGTGACAATTTCAGTGCCCGGTTAAACAATTTGATTACTGAAAGTGAAGCATTGACCTCGGCGGGTAAGCAGACATTGGTGCTGGCGGTTGATTATGGTGGTCGATGGGAGATTACTGAGGCCGCCAGAAAACTGGCGGGCTTGGTTGAGCAGGGTATGCTAAAGCCGGAAGACATTACCGAGCAGTTGATGCACAGGCAAATGTCGTTGACAGATTTGCCACCTCCGGATCTTTGTATCCGGACAGCGGGGGAGCAGCGAATCAGCAATTTTATGTTGTGGCACTTGGCCTATACTGAGTTTTATTTTGCCGATTGTTACTGGCCGGATTTCGACGGACCGGCATTTGACCGAGCCATTGATGAGTACCATCGTCGGCAACGACGTTTTGGTAAACGGGAAACCGGGTCAGAGGTTGGCCAACGACATGCTTAGGCAGCGCATCACCACAGGTATTGCCATCGCTGTCGTTTTTTTCGTAGCACTGTTTTTGCTGAGTCCGACCGGTTTCTCTCTGGCTATCGCCTGCCTCGTTGGTTATGGTGCTTGGGAGTGGTCCAACCTGAGTGGGTTTTCCTGTCTGTTGCGACGACTGTCCTATCTCTGCCTCGTATTGATCGTGTTATCGCTGTCAGCCTTCCTGATTGATTTTCCTGCGGCATCAGCCCTGGACTTTAATGCTGGCCAGACAATCCTGGCATACACTGTTCCCTGGTGGGCCATCGCATTATTGTGGGTGCAGGGGTATCCATCCAGCGCTATTCTCTGGGGTAGCCGGTGGATGAGGGCCATTATGGGGCTGCTCGTGTTGGTTCCCACCTGGGTCGCTGCGGTTATGCTCATTCATCTCGACCAGGGCCCATGGCTTGTTTGCCTCGTCGTAGTGCTTGTGGCAACAGCCGACATTGGCGCCTACTTCAGTGGGCGTCGTTTTGGTAGGCATTCTTTGTCTCCTCATGTCAGTCCCAAAAAAACCTGGGAAGGGCTGTTTGGCGGTGTTCTGGCAAATGTACCTATTGTCATCGCGATAGGGGTCGGTTTTGGTTTGGAGTTTGGCCACTGGCTGTTACTGGGGTTTGCGGTGCTGGCAACGGTGCTCTCGTCTGTCCTGGGTGATTTGCTGGAAAGTATGGTTAAACGTCACCGGGGTATAAAAGACAGTGGCAACATACTTCCCGGTCATGGCGGATTGCTTGACCGGATTGACAGTCTGACCGCCGCCTTGCCAGTATTTGCGTTAATAAGCGCATCCAGTAATGGCTGGTTTTGACACTATGCAGCAACTGACGATTCTCGGTGCCACAGGTTCTATCGGTGTAAGCACGCTTGATGTTGTGGCAAGACACCCCGACCGGTTCGGCGTTTATGCATTGAGTGGAAGTAGTCGGATTGCTGAGCTGGCTGAACAGTGCAGGCGTTTCAAGCCGCCTTTTGCGGTGGTTGCTGACGCAAATGCCGCTGCTCAACTGCGTGAACAGTTACACAGTTGGAAGATCGGAACTGAAGTTCTCTGGGGGGTGGAAGGACTCTGCCAGGTTTCTTCAGCCAAAGCGGTTGACGTGGTCATGGCTGCCATTGTGGGTGCCGCTGGATTATTGCCAACCCTGGCAGCGGCCAGAGCCGGAAAAAAAGTGCTTCTGGCCAATAAAGAGTCGCTGGTGATGGGCGGCCAGTTATTCATGGATACTGTGCAGAAGTCCGGTGCCATCCTGTTGCCAATCGACAGTGAGCACAATGCCATTTTTCAGTGTTTACCCAAGGGTTATGACCCATCTGAACAATGTGGTGTGAGGAAAGTTCTACTCACTGCCTCTGGTGGGCCTTTCCGCCGTATGCCTCTGAATGAATTGGCAGCAGTGACCCCAGATCAGGCCTGTGCACACCCCAATTGGCAGATGGGCAGGAAAATCTCCGTAGATTCAGCGACGATGATGAATAAAGGACTGGAGTTGATCGAGGCATGCTGGTTATTCGGTCTTTCGCCCAATGACATTGATGTTGTTATTCACCCGCAGAGTGTTATTCACTCCATGGTGGAATATGTAGACGGTTCGGTACTTGCTCAATTGGGTAATCCTGACATGCGTACACCAATAGCACATGCGTTGGCTTGGCCCGAACGTATTGAATCAGGGGTTGCCAGCCTGGATATCATTGCTACCGCCAGACTGGATTTTGGGGCGCCAGACTTAAAGCGCTTTCCCTGTCTGGGGCTTGCAATACAGGCGGCAAAAGAAGGGGGCAGTGCTCCGACAGTCCTGAATGCTGCAAACGAAATTGCAGTCGAAGGATTTTTGCAGGGACAGCTTTCGTTCATCAATATTGCTCGTATCGTTGCCGATACGCTTGAAAAGCATGAAGTGTCTGAACTGGATTCTCTTGAGCATGTCCAACAGCTCGACACAAAAGCCCGAGAAGTTGCCTTAACACTGATCCGTTCAACACGTTAGTACTGTGATTAGGTTTACAGCAAGCAGAATTGCCAGCATACAGAAATGGCAAAAAACATCTATTTCAGGAAGCAAGAATGGATTTACTCCAGACAATTTTTTTCATGTTGGTGGCGCTTGGGATACTGGTCACCTTTCATGAGTTCGGCCATTTCTGGGTAGCCCGCCGCTGTGGTGTCAAGGTATTGCGTTTCTCCGTCGGATTCGGCACACCGCTGGTCCGTTGGCACGATAAATTGGGTACAGAGTTTGTCATTGCCGCGTTGCCTCTCGGCGGTTATGTGAAGATGGTGGATGAACGTGAGGGTAATGTGGCTGCTGAAGACTTGCCCTATGCGTTTACTCAAAAGAGCGTTTGGCAGCGGATGGCCGTGGTTATTGCCGGCCCAGCGGCGAATTTTGTGCTGGCCATTCTGGTCTACTGGTTGATATACAGCCTGGGCGTTACCGGTATGGCGCCAGTTATTGATTCGGTTACCCCGGGTTCAGTGGCGGAGCGCGCGGGCTTGCAGCAGGGCCAGGAAATTGTTGCAGTCGATGGCAAGCCTACGCCTACCTGGCAAGCACTGAATGAGCAGTTGGTCGGNCGGATCGGTGAAACGGGTTCAATAAGCTTTACGGCTAAACAGCCTGATACGATCCAGACCTATGAGTATCGAGGCCAGCTGGAAACCTGGTTGATGGAAGCCGATCAGCCAGACCCTATCGGCGGACTGGGGCTGACGCTCTACACGCCTCCAATTCTTCCTGTTGCCGAGGAAATTACTTCCGGTGGTCCGGCAGATCAGGCGGGTCTGGTTGCCGGCGATAGAATATTAGAGGCCGATGGTATCGTCATGGACGACTGGATCACTTGGGTGAATTATGTCCGGGCCAGACCGGCCGTTGCCATTGAGCTCAGTGTACAGAGAGGTGAGGATATCTTTACGACCAATCTGGTGCCCAACCAGGTCAATGACGATGATGGTAAGGCAATAGGTCAGGTGGGTATG
>PANQ01000023.1 GCA_002707685.1 Porticoccus sp.
AACTGTATCGCTATCTCGCCTCCAGGGCGGATATCCCCTCTGCCAAAGAGTTGATGGAATCACTCCGGTCGCTGGAAGAGCACGAAATGATGCGTATGGCGCAGTCTGCCAACCGGTTCGGGGATTTGTAGAGACACTAATTTCTCACAGATACACCACCATAAACGGAGGAATAATCATGACACTTAATGCGTTCAGATTCGGGATGGCCAGCGCGATTACCGCGGCGATACTGTGGCTGGCTTGCAGTCTGCTGGTGATGTTAATGCCTTCCATGATGTTGTCCATGTCNGGAGAAATGGTGCATATGCAACTGAATGAGATGGGTTGGCACTTGACTCTCACTGGTGTCGTTATCGGGCTGGTGGCCTGGTTCGTGGNAGCGGGTATCGCCGGNTGGNTGCTGGCGGCCATTTATAACCGCTTGCAGTNATCCGACTGATTATCCAGCTGATGAGCAGTTTGCCGCGCTATGACAAACCGGTTCTGTTGGTGTTGAATCCGGGTAGTTCATCCATCAAGTGGAGCACGCATAACGTCTCGGCGCTTGAATATGCGGGTGCAACGGNGCCTGTTGCTATTGGGCAAGCAGGTGTCGGCCAATCAGCTGCGCAGACTTATCCTGGCGCGCCCCCTTGGCTGACCGATGTGCTGACAAATCATGNTGTTCGCGCGGTGATTATCAGAGTCGTACACGGGGGCTCTGAATATCTTAAACCTCTCCCCATCAACGACGATAACTTTCGGCAACTGCAAACCCTGATACCACTGGCGCCACTGCACAATAAAGCGGCCATTGAACTGATTGAGCAGCTTCGGAATACCCGANTTTCCATTCCCGTTTTTGCGGTTTTCGATAGTGAGTTTTTCAGCGACCTGCCGGTGCTGTCACAGATTTATGGACTGCCCGTCGCGCTCACTGAGAAATATGGATTACGCCGTTACGGGTTTCACGGTTTTGCTCATGAGTCCATGGTCAAACAGTGGGAGACAGTGAATCCCGATATCGAACACTACACCCTGGTGACTGCGCAACTGGGAAGCGGCTGTTCCATGGCTGCCATCCGCGATGGCAAACCGGTCGATACCACCATGGGGTTTACACCCAATGAAGGGTTGTTGATGCGCACGCGCAGCGGTGATATCGATCCCGGATTACTGACCTGGTTGCAGCGGCAGGAGGGGTGGACGCCGGAAGAGACTGATCATGTTTTAAATCACGAATCCGGCTGGCGGGGTCTGTCCGGCGGAATCGATAACATGGCGGATTTGTTTGCGAGTAAACAGCCGCAACACCAACTGGCGTTTGATTTTTTCCGTTATCGATTCCAGAAAGCACTGGGCGCGTATTTCGCCATTCTGGGCGGGCTGGACGGTGTCGTTCTTAGCGGCGGTATTGCGGAAAACAACGTCGATATTTGCTGTCGCTTGTTGTCCGGTCTTTCCCACTTAGGCATTACGTTAAAAGATCCCCTGGCTCGCTCCCCTTTACCATTACTTTTATCGTCACCGGCATCGCCGGTGCAGTGTTGGGTAGTGGTCGCCGATGAGGCAGCGGCCATGTTGCGATCCGTACACCATCACTTTTCTTTTGAGAATGAATTTCAGTCGTTGGCTGATTGAGGAAATTCCATGTATGCCATAGATCAACAAAACGATCATCGGACACAACAGCGNGCAAAGTTATATCGNGATACNTATCCTGCCTTTGCGCGCTGGTCGNAAGGTTATGGCGTGATCCAACACCGGGATGAAACGCAGGTGAGAGTGTTCGATCTTTGTCAGCAACTGCTGTGTACAGGGCGTTTTAAACAGATCGATGAAGTGCTGGACATATTGTCTGCCGCAGATCGCCTGGCCAGTGCGTCCATGTGGTTGGTGGTGCATATGACCTATAGCAACAGAGTGGATTTCAGAGGCAGCGCACTCGGGGCATCAGATTTTAAAACTAACCCTCAGGGGCATACCGGCGGTTCCCTGAATATGGTGCCTGCCTATGTGGGCTATATGGCTGCCAATCGCCTGGCCGGTATCACCCGCAGTTGGTTGATGGGACAGGGGCACTGTGTGGCCGCCATCGATGCGGTCAACGCGCTGTTGCAAAACCTCTATCCGGAGCAGTCTGAACGCTATCCGTTGAGTGAAGAGGGGCTGACACAGCTAGCGCAGGATTTTTACAGCTACGCCATAACGGATGATGGTCGACCCGGCGTTCCTCTGGGTAGCCATGTAAATCCGCACACCGCTGGTGGAATGATTGAAGGCGGCTATCTGGGTTTTGCCGAACTGCAATATGTGCATATGCCGCTGCCCGGGGAACGGCTAGTGGCATTTCTAAGTGACGGTGCTTTTGAAGAACAGCGCGGTAGCGACTGGGCCAGCCGCTGGTGGCGCGCCGAGGATTGCGGGCTGGTGACACCGGTGATGATTGCCAATGGCAGGCGTATCGACCAGCGCTCCACCATGTATCAACAGGGCGGTTTGTCCTGGTTCTACGAGCATCTGGAGCAGAATGATTTTCACCCTATCGCCATCGACGGGCGTGATCCGGCGGCTTTTATCTGGGGTATTTTTGAATCGGAAGCGCGACTGGAAGCCTGCAGTGCGCACATCCGTGAAGGCCATATGCACTATCCGGTGAAACTGCCATACCTGATAGCAGAAACGGAAAAAGGCTACGGCTTTTACGGTGCCGGTACCAATGCCGCCCATGGCACACCCCTGCCGGGTAACCCAGGTAGCGATGAACACTCCCGTGACCTGTTTAACGAACACGCGGCCAAATTATTTCTTTCACGAGGTGAGCTGGAACTCGCCAACGCACAAATTGCTCAGCATGAGGCCGATAAGCGGGTGCCGGAAAAACACCATGCCCTGTGTATGCGCAACGTCAGGCTTAGATCTCCCACAGAACCCCAATGGCATACCGAGGGTGACCCGACATCGCCGATGGCAGCGGTGGACACGCGATTCTGCGAATGGCACCTCAGTAATCCCGATAGGCGGGTCCGTATCGGCAACCCGGATGAGCTGCGTAGCAACCGCATGGGTAAGACACTGGATTTGCTAAAGCACCGGGTGCTGAAGCCCGAACAGGGCGTGGCCGAATCCATTCATGGCTCGGTGATTACCGCACTCAATGAAGAGGCGGTCGTAAANGCGGCGCTGGGAAACAAAGGCGGTCTGAACCTGGTGGTGAGCTATGAAGCCTTCGCCATGAAAATGATCGGTGCGCTGCGCCAGGAAATNATTTTTGCGCGCCATCAAAAAGCGCTGGGGCGCCCGCCGGGCTGGCTGTCGGTGCCGGTGATTGCCACCTCGCACTTATGGGAGAACGGNAAGAATGAACAATCCCATCAGGATTCCGCCTTTGGCGAGGTGNTGCTGGGGGAAATGAGCGATATGGCGAGAGTTGTGTATCCCGCCGATGCCAATAGTGCTGTCGCCTGCCTTGATACCTGTTACCAGACCCAGGGGCAAATCTGGGGGATGACGATTCCCAAAAATGACGTTGTTACAGCATTCACACCCAAGCAGGCAGCCCAGTTGGTAGAGCAGGGCGCATTGACGTTGGATAAGGCTGACGGCGCACAGGTACAACTGGTTGCGGTAGGCGCCTATCAATTAGGCGTTTGTCAGGAGGTAAAACGCACTTTGTCTAAACAAGGTATTCAATGCCGCATAACGTACCTGTTAGAACCGGGTCGCTTCCGGCAGCCGCGAGACCTCTATGAGCAGACTTATGTCAGCGATGTGGCTACCCGCATAAGCCTGTTTCCCGATGACATTCGTTTGCGCATTTTTGTATCGCACCTGCGACCGGAAATATTGCTCGGTGTCTGCCGCCCTTTGGATCTTGGCGTTGATCGATGTATCGCTTTTGGTTACCGCAATCAAGGCGGTACCTTGGATACGCCAGGTTTATTACGGGCGAATCAGTCTGATGCGCAGTCCATTGCCACAGTGGTTATGCAGCAAATAAACAGGGGAGATGCCAAAAATGACTGAAGTCAATGAACCCCGTCGCCGCTTCCTGATCGGTGCCACCTCCTTTGTCGCCGGTGCTGGCGTGGTCGGAGCCGCCATACCCTTTGTTCAATCCTGGAATCCCAGTGCCAAGGCAAAAGCGGCGGGTGCCCCGGTCAAGGTCAACATCGGAAAGCTGGAGCCGGGCGCGATGGTCACTGTGGAGTGGCAAGGAAAACCTGTCTGGGTAATTCGGCGCACTATCGAAAATGTAAAAAACCTGGCTATGGAAGAACACAGAGACGAGTTACGGGATCCAGATTCCGAGGTTAATCAACAACCGGAATACGCGAAGAATGAATATCGCAGTATTAAAGAAGAGTATTTTGTGGCTGTGGGTATCTGTACCCATTTGGGTTGTGTACCCAACTATGAGCCAGATGGTAGAGCAGAGTTGAGGCACGCACTCTTCTTCTGCCCTTGTCACGGTTCAAAGTTCGATCTGGCCGGGCGGGTATTTAAAGGGGTGCCGGCCCCTACCAACCTGATTATTCCTCCGCATCAGTACCTGGAAAACAACGTATTGGAGATTGGTTCCGATGCCACAACCCGTTAGCGCGTGTTAGTCGATGGCGCGCGGATAACCATTCAACCAAAAGGAAAAAGCCATGAACGATAAGATGGAACAATCATTGCTGGACATACCCCTAACACAGCGTCAGATTGCTTTGGGTATTGTCATCGCGCTTGCGGTGTATCTGGGTTATAGCAGTTTTTACACTGTCCCGGCGGAATCCGTCGGCGTCGTACAGCGCTTTGGTCACTATCACGATGTCGTCGATCCCGGTCTACACTTCAAGGTTCCGTTGGGTGTCGATTTGGTGACAGAAGTCCCGGTAGAACGCCAGCTCAAGGAGGAGTTCGGCTTTGGCACACCCGGCGCGACGTTCACGGAACAGGTTTCAAACCCCGGGGAATGGGAGCTGGAAACCACAATGGTCACCGGCGATTTGAATACGGCGTTGGTGGAGTGGGTCATCCAGTTTCGCATCGAAAACGCCTTCGACTTCCTTTTCAAAGTGCGCAATCCCGGGGATGCCCTGCGTGATATCTCCGAATCGGTTATGCGTGAGGTCGTCGGTGATCGCACCGTGGATGAGGTGTTGACAATTGGCCGTCAGGACATTGAGGCCAGCGCTCAGACCAAAATGCAGGAGGTGGTCAACCTCTATGAAATGGGCCTGCGCATTGACCAAGTGCAACTGAAGAACGTCAATCCGCCAAAACCGGTGAAAGCCTCCTTTGATGAAGTCAATGAGGCGCAACAGGAACGGGAGCGCATGATCAACGTGGCCCGCGGAGAGTACAACCAGGCCGTGCCAAAGGCCAGGGGCACGGCGGAGCGTTCGATCCAGGCCGCAGAAGGTTATGCGCTCCAGCGTGTCAATCAGGCGGAAGGGGATGCAGCCAAATTCGAGGCGCTGCTGGCTCAATATGTCAAGGCGCCGCAAGTTACCAAGCGGCGGCTTTACCTGGAAACAATGCAGGATGTATTGCCTGCGGTGAAAAACAAAATTGTGCTCGATGACAAGGCCGCATCGGTATTACCGTTGCTGCAGCTCAACGCCATTCAAGGAGAAGTACAATGAACAGACTAATCTCCATCGCTGTGGTGGTGCTGGTTCCGCTACTGATTGTCGCCTATGACGCTTTCTATACCGTAAACGAAACCGAGCAGGTGATCATTACCCAGTTTGGCAAACCAGTGGGCGACATCATCAGTGAGGCTGGACTGAAGATCAAGATTCCTTTTATCCAAAAAGTGAATCGTATAGAAGAACGGATATTGTTGTGGGACGGTTCAGCCAATGATATGCCCACCAAGGACAAGCTCTACATAACCGTTGACACCTTTGGCCGCTGGCGGATCAAAGACCCGCTGCAATACTTCTTGCGGTTAAGGGACGCGCGCAGTGCCCGGTCACGGCTGGAGGATATTCTCGGTAGTGAAACCCGCAACGCCGTCGCCAAACACGAATTGATTGAAATNGTCCGNACCACCAAAGACAGAACGCCTGCTGTTGATCCCCTGCTGGCAGAAGCGGACGTTGGAAAATTGCTACCGATTAAGCGCGGCAGGCGGCAAATTGAAGAGGATATTTTTTCCGCCGCGTCCGTAAAACTGGCGGAATTCGGTATTGAGTTGCTCGATATCCGGTTTAAGCGGATTAACTATAACGAAAGCGTCCGGCAGAAAATCTACGCCAGAATGATCAGTGAACGCCAGCAGATTGCTGAGCGGTTTCGTTCCGAAGGTGCCGGTGAGGCCGCCAAAATTATCGGCAACAAGGAAAAAGACCTGCAGCGTATTGAGTCCGAAGCNTACCGAAAAATTCAATCTATTCAGGGTGTGGCCGATGCCAAAGCGACAGAAATCTATGCGGCGGCCTACAACCAAACCAAGTCGTCACGTGAACTGTATGACCTTGTGAAGACATTGGAAACCTACAAGCAGGTGATTGATCCTTCCACCACGCTGGTATTAACCACCGAAAGCGAGTTGTACCAGTTGTTGAATGGTGTGGGCCAGCAACCCTGAGGAGGTTTTGATGAACAAACTGGAATTCACGATTCACTGCCCTGTTTGTCATATGACAAAAATCAACCGATCACTGTTGGTGAACTATCAGGGTGTCGACCATTATTTCTGTTCGTCTCAGTGCCTGGAGCGATTTAAGTCCCATCCACATCTGTTTGTGGGTGACCCAAAACATGGCAAGTCACCCAAGCAGAAAGACCAAGTGGTGTTAAAGAAGCGTCGCATTCGTTTTTGTGACGCTATCAGCGATCGCCTTAAAGCAGAACTGGACGCCTCACTGCAGATGCTGATGGGTGTTGAAGCAATGGTGTTTGAAGATGAAGACTTGTACGTGACTTACGACCTCATTCAGGTCTCTCTGGAGGATATTGAAAAAGCCATCGAGAAAGTAGCAGTTGGGTTTCGCGAAGGTGTGGTAGAGCAGGTTAAACGGGGACTGATTCATTACAGCGAGGAGTGTGAACTCGACAACCTTGCACACTTGACAAAGGACGGTGGTTGTCACTGAGGAAAATGCAATGAATAAAAAGCAGCAATTGAATCTGGTCTACCTGTTTGTGGCGCTGTGGGGGGTTGTGCTGTTTCAAACCTTCTGGGGGCATACCGCTAGTCAGGCGCAACTCAGTTATAGCGAGTTTGAGCGCTACCTGCAGCAGGGCTGGTTAAAAGACCTGGTGGTTGATCAGCAAACCATTCGCGGCAGCTTCAAGGAGCCGATCGAGGGAAAAGATCACTTTGTTACGCCTCGCGTCGATATCGATCTGGCGGAAAAACTTGCCCCCTATAACGTGGACTATAAAGGCGTTGTCTCCGGTGGCCCGCTCGCCACCTTAATTGGGTGGATCGCTCCGGCGTTGGTATTTTTTCTGGTGTGGTTTTTGATGTTCCGCAAGTTTGCCGACAAGCAGGGCATGGGTGGCATGATGAATATCGGCAAGAGCAAAGCCAAGGTGTTAGTGGAGAAAGATACCGGTGTTACGTTTGATGACGTGGCCGGGGTGGATGAGGCAAAGGAAGAATTGGTGGAGGTGGTGCAGTTCTTAAAAGAACCGGGGAGATATAGCCGGTTGGGTGCCCATATTCCCAAGGGGGTATTACTGGTCGGTCCGCCGGGTACCGGTAAAACGCTGATCGCCCGCGCCGTGGCGGGGGAGGCCGGAGTGGCGTTCTTTTCCATTAGCGGCTCGGAATTTATCGAAATGTTTGTCGGTGTCGGCGCGGCCCGTGTCCGCGATCTGTTTGAACAGGCCAAGCAACATGCCCCCGCTATTATTTTTATCGACGAGTTGGATGCCCTGGGACGTGTGCGTGGTGTAGGCCCCATGTCCGGGGGCCACGATGAGCGTGAACAAACCCTGAATCAGTTACTCAGCGAACTGGATGGTTTTAATCCCTCTGAAGGTGTGATCATTCTTGCGGCCACTAACCGGCCCGAAATCCTCGACCCGGCCTTACTACGCGCTGGCCGCTTTGACCGTCAGGTATTGGTCGACCGCCCGGATAAAGTCGGCCGTGAACAGATACTTCGCGTTCATATGGTAAAGATACAAACGGATGAGGCTGTCAGCATAGAAGCAGTTGCGTCGCTAACCACTGGATTCAGTGGCGCGGATCTGGCGAACCTGGTTAACGAATCGGCTTTGCTTGCTACGAGGCGCGGTGCCGACAGTGTCTCCATGGAGGATTTTGTCAATGCCATTGAGCGCATCATTGCCGGTCTGGAAAAGAAAAATAAACTGATTAACCCTCAGGAAAAAGCCATCGTCGCGCACCACGAAATGGGTCATGCCTTAGTGGGTATGGCGCTCAGCCCGGAGCAACCGATTCAAAAAGTCTCCATCATCCCCCGTGGAGTGGGGGCGCTTGGCTACACCATTCAACGCCCCTCGGAGGATCGCTATTTAATGAGCAAAAAAGATTTGCAGAATCGCATTGCCGTGCTGTTGGCGGGGAGGGCAGCAGAACAATTGATATTTAGCGAAGTGACCACCGGCGCCGCCGATGATCTGGTGAAAGCCACTGATATTGCCCGTGCCATGGTGACCCAGTATGGCATGTCGGACGAGATTGGTATGTTGTCCATCGAATCACAGAAGTCACAGTTTCTTGATCAATCTATCGATGATTCCGGTCTGCGCTTCGGCCCTGACATGGCACAACGGGTATCGGCTGCCGTCAATCAACTGTTGAACGAGGCGTTCCAATTGGCAACGGATATCTTGTCGCTTAACCAGTCAGTATTGGAGGAAACCGCTCAGCAGTTACTGGCGGAGGAAACCCTGGATGACCACGTCTTAGCGACCATTAAACAGAAAATCAGCGTATCCGATGCAATCGAACAGGCGGCTTTTTCCCGTTATCTTTCTGGGGAGCACCGTTAATGCAGAGAAGAGTGAGTTGGGTTGTTCTGGTTTATCTGTTTATTGGCCTATTAGCTGCGTTCTGGCTGGGCGGTCAATGGCAGCGCTGGTTGAACCACCGGGAGCTCGAGTACCGGCCGGTGGTGGCCCGATGACAACAAGCTCACGGATTGTGATTGTGGGTGGAGGCGCAGGCGGCCTGGAATTGGCGACGCGCCTTGGGCGTGCAGCTCAAAAACTACCGGGTGTATCCATTCTATTGATCGACAAGTATCCGTTTCATATCTGGAAGCCTTTGTTTCATGAAGTGGCTTCGGGGTCTCTCGATGTTGATATGGATGGGGTGGACTATCGTGCTCATGCAGCCAATAACGGATTTGAATTTCAGTTGGGGACACTGCGAGGGTTGGACAGACCCAGCAGGGAAGTGGCGCTCGAAGCAATCTGTGATCAATCGGGCGAAGTGCTGGTGCCCCCCAGATGCGTGAACTACGACATCCTGGTATTGGCAGTGGGTTCTGTCACTAACGATTTTTCGGTGCCCGGTGTTAGAGAGCATTGTTTCACACTTGACGACACTGACCAGGCCAGCCGCCTCCATCAGCGCTTATTCAATGCCTTTCTGAAAATCAAAGCGTCGGGTGCTCAGGGGCCATTGCGAGTCGCCATTGTTGGAGGTGGTGCCACCGGCGTTGAACTGGCTGCGGAATTGTATAAAACCACTGATGCATTGNAGGNGTACGGATTTAGGTCCGTAAACCGGAACACNTTGGAGGTCAATGTCATCGAGGCNTCGGATCGTCTCCTCGGTGTATTGCCGGAGCATATTTCGCAAAAAGCGACCAAGGTATTGTCGANATTGGGTGCACGGATATTCACCCGTGTCACCGTCAAAGCCGTNGATCATGAGGGGNTCCTNGTCGACGATGACACGCGGATACCAGCTGATGTTGTTATCTGGTGTGCGGGAGTGAAATGCCAGAANGTCTTGGAAAATATCGATGGGCTGACAACNAATAAACTCCACCAGGTAGTGGTAGACCAGAATCTNCGCTCAATTGATGACAGCGCCATCTATGCATTGGGTGATTGTGCTGCCTGCACGCTAAGCGATGGAGCTTTAGTGCCGCCACGTGCCCAGNCCGCNCACCAAATGGCGAATGCTGTTTGTCGAAATATAGTCAGGCAACTGAAAAATCGTCCGCTTGTTACGTTTGCCTACCAAGACCACGGTTCANTNGTTTCTTTTGCGGACTACAATGCCGTTGGTGTTCTCGCAGGGTTATTTAAAAACGACATATTTGTGGAGGGNGGTATTGCCAAATATCTTTATATATCGCTGTATCGCCTGCACCAAATTGCTTTACACGGTTACGTTAAGACAGCGCTACTGGTACTGGTTGGGCGCATCAATCGACGCTTGCGGCCTGTGTTGAAACTNCACTAGGAAATTTATGTGAACCATGAATTATCAGATTAATGAATGAATACCAAACGCAACTTTCCCATCTGATGTTGTTTGCGCAAAGTATCGGCATCGGCTTTTTGATCGGGCTTGAACGTGAGCGCCACAANANNGCCATTGCCGGNGTGCGNACGTTTACCCTGATTGCGCTNNCCGGCAGTCTGGCCGGCTATATTGCTACACCTGANCAGAATGTGGGGCTGGCCATNGNGNTNGGNCTGTTGGTCGGTCTTTCATTGGTCGTTGCCCAGGCAAANTCNACATCCGAAGAGTCGGATACGACNACGGTGATGGCNGGGTTNATNGCTTTTGCNCTNGGCTANAGTNTGTGGCTNGGNCATCCGNTNTTNCCGNCTGCTTTAGCCATNGNNATNACCGCTATTTTGTATTTCCGCGAGCAATTGNGNCAGGTGCCGCAGCAGTTGACGGATAAGGATATCCGGTCGTTCTTCCAGTTTGCGGCGGTCGCGTTTATTTTGNTGCCCATCCTGCCTGATACCACCTATGGTCCCTATGCGGTGTTNAACCCNTATCAAACCGGTTGGCTGGTGGTGTTGATCAGCGGTATCAGTCTCGCCGGTTACGTAGCGCTNCGCTGTCTGGACGGCAAGGCAGGGCTGCTGATTNTCGGCTTGTTTGGTGGCCTGGTTTCCACCACNGCGACGACCCTCGTCTATGCNCGACACAGTAAGAGCCTNCGGGGATTNTCNNCCGTTGCCAGCACCATCATNCTGCTNTCNCACATNGTNCTGTTNNTTCGNGTNGGTATCCTGGTNTCAGTGGTNGAGCCNTCNATGTTGNGGCCCATGTTGCCNTGGTTATTAGGCGGCGGTTTNGNGGGTGGTGNTTATGGGCTTTGGGCTTATCGTCGTGNTGTCAGTGCACAAAAAGCCCTCCCGGATCTGGAGGTCAGAAATCCGGCGGAGCTGAAAACGGCGCTGGGCTTTGCGGCGGCATTCGCTGTGGTATTGCTACTGGTATCGTGGATGAACGACAACTTCGCCGATACCGGTGTTTATGTCGTGGCCTTTATCTCAGGTTTGACGGACCTGGATGCCATTACCATTTCCAATCTTAAATTGGTATCGAGCCAGACACTCAGTTCACCNGTGGCGGTAANCGCNATCGTTATCGCCTTCGTAGCCAACCTGATTTTTAAGTACGCGATTGTCCTGACGGCGGGGGCTAAGACTTTGCGTCTTCCGGTGGCCATGGGCTTTTTAACCTTGTTGATCGGCATCGCGTTGGGTATCGCTGCGGATCGTTTGTTGTAACCCCTATAACCCTGACGATGGAGAAGATTATGACNACGTTGATAANNGCTCGATGGNAACTCAGGCCATTATTCCCNCGCNCTCTGCTGGTTNTGTTATTCACGCTGCCGTGGTTAAGCGGNTGCGGCNTTAACAACATCCCCACCTACGATGAGCAGGCGAAAGCNGCCTGGGCCCAGGTGGAGAANCAGTACCAGCGGCGTGCGGACCTGGTTCCCAATCTGGTCGCNACTGTCAAAGGCTATGCNGCCCATGAACAGGAAACGCTGANNGCGGTGACTGAGGCCCGCGCCAAAGTCGGTTCCATTCAGGCGGGCAAAGNTCTACTTGATAATCCACAGAAGCTACANCAGTTTCAGGCAGCNCAGAGCGANCTGGGAAGTGCGCTNCAGCGTCTTATGGTNGTNGTTGAGCGNTATCCNGATTTGAAAGCCAATCAAAATTTTCTGGCGNTGCAATCCCAGTTGGANGGCACTGAGAACCGNATCAGNGTNGCCCGTCGCGANTTTATNCAGGCNGTCAANCAATACAACNGGGAGATAAGAACCTTTCCCGGCNGGATCTGGCACTNGATTCTNTACAGTGATATGCCGCTACGGGANACCTANGAGGCNACGANCCAGAATNCAGAACAGGCNCCCANGGTNGATTTCAATGACTAGCGTATGGCGAATCAGTACCTGCCTACTGCTGCTCTGGGCCAGTCTGCCGCTCTTCGCGGCGGTCTCCTTCCCCCCNCTNAGCGGTCGGGTGGTCGATCAGGCCGGGTTGCTGGATNCCGGCACGGCACAACAGCTNGAGCAGCAGTTGCAGGCCCANGAGGCCGCNACNGGCAATCAACTGGTGGTGGTNACNNTGAAGGANCTGCAAGGGCTGGCAATCGAGGACTACGGCTACCAGCTGGGACGGGCGTGGGGTATCGGNCAGAAAGGTAAGGACAATGGCGNCTTGCTGATCGTGGTGCCAGGTCTTCGCAAGNTACGTATCGAAGTGGGNTATGGCCTGGAAGGCGAGCTGACCGATGCNCTGTCTGCCAACATTATNCAGGCGGTGATCCTGCCGCAGTTTCGTGATNGCAACTTCGCCCAGGGTATTACCGAAGGTGTGGATGCCATNATTCAGGCCATGGGTGGACAATACCGTTTCAGATCGCCCCAGAATCAATCCAATGAATTGCCACCCTGGTGGGTGATTTTCTTTCTTCCCCTGATCTTTNTNCGGCGCTTTGGNATGGGNGGATTTTATGGNCACCATGGNGGCCATTACGGNGGNTCGCGCCGGGGCGGTGGATTCGGTGGCGGTGGTTTTGGNGGTGGCGGNGGTTTTGGTGGNGGCGGCGCNTCGGGAGGTTGGTGATGCANTATTCAAAACGGTTACAGCAACAGATCAGTCAGGCCATCAGCGACATCGAACAACTCACCGATGCGGAAGTGGTGTGCGTGCTTGCGCCACGCAGTGATGATTATTATTACATTCCAGCCCTTTGGGCAGCGTTGCTCGCGTTGGTGTCACCTCTGCTANTNGTATTNACACCNTGGTGGGGACACAGTAGCNCAGTGTCACTGTTGCAGTTGCTGGTCTTCGTCGTGTCCTGGCTGCTATTTCGCTGGCAGCCATTTTTTCAGCNCATTATTCCCCAACCGGTTCGCTACTGGCGCGCNGCCAATATGGCGAGGCGGCAGTTTCTGGAGAACGGTCTGCATCATACGCGGGAAGGGNNGGGCCTACTGATTTTTGTNTCNGCGCAGGANCGCTATGTGGAAATCCTTACCGACCGGGGTATCGCCCAAAAAATAGCGGATGAGCAATGGCAGGACATTGTTTCTGCCTTTGTCCAACAGGTAAAGCGCAAGCAAATTGCCGGGGGATTTATTCAGTGCATTCAATCCTGTGGTCGCTTACTGGCAGAGCATTACCCGGCAACGCAAGACAAAAATGAGTTGCCCAACAAGCTGGTGGTATTGCCCGATTGAATCAGTACCACTAACTGAAATTCATACGCAAATAGGGAGAAGAGCCATGAAACGATTTGCAATCAATGGCGCCGGCAGAATCGGCCGGTTAGTTATTCGCGAATACCTGCGGCGCATGCCTGAAAACCTGCAACTGGTTGCGCTTAATGACTTGACCGACTGCGAGACGCTGGCCTATTTGCTGNAATATGACTCGGTCCACGGTCGCCTCGCGGCGCCCGTTGAAACCAGCGGTGATCAGTTGAGCGTGTCCGGTGTGTCCATTCCGNTTTNNCATCAGCCTGATCCCGGGCAGTTGCCNTGGTCGGATTTGGCGGTGGACTGGGTGCTCGAAGCCACGGGCGTATTCAGAAAGCGCGANGATGCNGCGAANCACTTNGCGGCGGGGGCGGGAAGGGTGTTAATCAGCGCCCCGTCNGAATCGGCTGATNTAACCATTATCTATGGCGTTAACCAGGGTGCATTTAACCCGGAGCAACACNNGATCATTTCCAGTGGCTCCTGCACCACCAACTCCCTGGTGCCGCCGCTGGCGGTGCTGCTGGAAGCCTGGGGTATTGAGACGGCGTCGGCCACCACCATTCATGCCTACACCTCCTCTCAGGGGCTGGTGGATGTCGCCTCCCGAAAGCGCATTCGCGGTCGCGCGGCGGCCCTCAACCTGGTGCCCACTTCCACCGGTGCGGACAAGGTGGTCGCGGCTGTGCTGCCCGATCTTNCCGGGAAGTTTTCCGCCCTGGCGGTCAGGGCGCCNATAGCNGATGGNGGNTTGACCGATATTACGGTGCGATTGCAACAACCAGTGACGGTTGATGAAGTCAATCAGCGTTTGTTGGATGCCTGTAAAAATGCCCTTAGTGGGGTCATGGATTTTACCCTGCAGGAGTGGGTGAGCAGCGATATTGTCGGCAACGCCCATTCCGCCATTGTTCACGGGCTATCCACACGGGTCATCGGTGACCGAACCGTCAAGCTGCAAGTGTGGTACGACAACGAGTATGCCTATGCCTGTCGTCTACTGGATTTATTGGAAACACTATAAGGATGGAAAACATGGACAAAGCCGNTTTATCCGAAAACAGTGAATCCGTGATACCTGAAGCAAATAAAGGAAAAGTGAGCACTATCCACCGCAAGCTTTTCTTGCAGGCATTGAACTCTCTACAGTTCGGTTCTCTGTCGCTTACCTGGCCCAATGGTCAGACAACACACCATGGAGGAAAAAGTGCCTGCTTCAATGCAGAAATGACGATGTATCACCGGGATGTGATTGATCGTTTGATCACCCACGGTGATGTGGGCTTGGGAGAGGACTATATGGCGGGCAAGTGGTCCACGCCCGATCTGCTGGCGCTCATGCGTTTAGCCACCGCCAATCTGGCCGTTTTCGACCGGTATTTNCAGACNAANCTNTGGCTNAAANTANTNTANTGGTGNAAACACCACCTNTTCTCNAANACGCTCAAACGNAGCCGTCAAAACGTNCANGAGCANTANGATCTGGGNAANGACTTCTACCGGCTCTGGNTGGATNANAGCATGACCTANTCCNGCGNNCTNTTTAACGGCGATGCNTCNNTNNCACTNNNTGANGCGCAANANGCNAAATACNAACGNATNNTTCAGCGANTGGCNCCGGCNNCNGGNAGCCNNATNCTGGAAATCGGTTGTGGNTGGGGNGGNTTTATGGAAGTCGCGGCTGCTCGTGATTGCCATGTCACGGGTGTGACACTGTCCAATGAGCAGGCGCAATATGCTGCTGAACGACTGCAATCCGCCGGACTGGACCCGAATACCGAGGTTCGATTGCAGGATTACCGCGAACTGACGGGATCGTTCGATTACGTGGTATCGATCGGCATGTTTGAACATGTGGGCGAGTCGTATTGGGCCACGTATATGAGGGATGTACGCGAATATCTAAAGTCTGGTGGCAAGGCCATGATACAGACGATTACCATCGCAGAAGAGCGGTTTGACCGGTATCGGGCCGGCAGTGACTTTCTCAGAGAGCATATTTTCCCCGGCGGTATGCTGCCCTCCAGAGAACGCTTTGAAGCGATTGCCCTGGACAGTGGCCTGGTGGTGAATGATGTTTTTGAATTCGGTCAGGATTATGCCATTACATTGGAAAAATGGCTGGCAAACGTGGATGAGCAAATTCCGGCGATACAAGCGTTAGGTTATAGCCAAACATTCATACGCAAATGGCGGTTCTACCTGGCCAGTTGTGCCGGCATGTTTCGCGCCGGGGGGATCAATGTGATGCAAGTGGAATTGGGCCGAAAGTAGAAACACGGTTTTTTTGTAGTGAATGTGAAGCCGCGCTGGTTCGATGATGTATATAAGAAATACGCGACCGGCTCATCGAACATCAGGACCACGTCACCGAGCACGGCGTGGATATGCCGGAAGTCACACAATGGCAATGGGGTATAACAGCAGACCGGGGAGGTCTTTATGGAATGGTTAACGGAAAACGGGTTCTGGGTGTTCATCGGCATCCTGTTCATAGCGATGCATCTGTTCGGCCACGGAGGGCATGGTGGTCACGGCGGGGGCGGGCATGGCGCGCCGAAAAAACCAAACACCGGCTCGGACAGGCCCTCGGGCCATCGACATTGACGGAGGACGGAACATGCTTAACACAAGACTGGTTGCCTGGGCACTGGGGCTCTTTACGGCGGTTACCTTCATCGTCTGCGTCATCTACGGACTGATGACGCCCCGAAGCCTGCACATGCACACCTTTCTCGAACAGGTGCTGCCGGCTTTCAAGTGGCTCACCTGGTGGGGTTTCCTGCTCGGCTTGATCGAAAGTTTTCTTTACGGCGTCTATGCGGGGCTGGTGTTCTGCCCCATCTACAACGGGCTCCACCGCCGCTTCAACCTCGGACAAGGAGAACACGAGTGAAAACCACCGTAATAGAAATCGGCGGACTGTTGTCAGTACTGAGCGCTCGGGGCGTAGAGAAACAGCTCCTGAAATTACCCGGCGTCACGAAAGCCGAGGTCAACTACGTAGCCGGCAGCGCGACCGTAGCCTACGACGAGACGGTTGTCGACCTTAAGGCAATCAAAACCAGGGTGCACGAATGCGGTTATCACTGCGCCGGGGAACGGCTGCCAAAGCATGTCTGCGAGCCTGGGGACCCGCCGGGGGAAGCCGCAGTCGCCGCCAAGCCCGCCCACGATGCGCACTCCGCCCACAGCGATGCGGTGCATCCTGCTGAACACGGCGGGCGTGCGGGCGCCGGGGATGAGATGGCCCACGAGATGGGCCACGACGGCGGCATGGACATGCAGGCAATGGTGCGCGACATACGCAACCGTTTCTGGGTCTGTCTGATCTTCAGCATACCGATTTTCATCTATTCGCCCATGGGCGGGCTGTTCGAACCGCCGGCGCCGCCGTTTGGGCTGCGGCTTGATCTGTGGCTATTATTTCTCGCAAGCATCGCGGTGCTCTGGCCAAGCTGGCCGTTCTTTGTTGCCGCCTGGCGCGCGCTGAAAAACGGCTTGCTCAATATGGCGGTGCTGGTCGTGCTCTCGGTGGGCACCGGCTACCTATTCAGCGTCGGTTCCACGCTCTTTTTCCCGGGCGTGCAATTTTTCGAGGCGGTGGCGGTGCTGCTGGTATTCATCCTGCTCGGCCACTGGCTGGAGATGCGCGCCCGCGCCGGGGCCTCGGACGCCATCCGTTCGCTGATGGATCTCGCGCCGCCCATGGCCACGGTGCTGCGCGATGGTCAGGAACGGGAGATTCCCACCGCCGAGGTGTTGAAGGACGACATCGTCGTGATCCGCCCCGGCAACAAGATCCCGGTGGACGGCGAGGTGCTGGAGGGCGAGTCCCAGGTGGATGAGTCCATGCTCACTGGCGAGTCCATGCCGGTGGAAAAGAAGCCTGGCGATACGGTGATCGGCGCCACCATCAACAAGAGCGGCAGCCTCAGATACCGCGCCACCAAGGTGGGCGCCGACACGGCGCTGGCGCAGATTGTCAAGTTGGTGCAGGCGGCGCAGAACTCCAAGGCCCCGGCACAGCTGCTAGCGGACAAGGCCTCCCAGTGGCTGGTGGTGGTCGCCATCGTGATCGGCCTGCTCACCTTTGCCGTCTGGTTCTGGTGGATCGGCCAGACCCTGCTGTTTGCCGTGACCCTGACCATCACCGTGTTCGTCATCGCGTGTCCGGATGCCCTTGGTCTTGCCACACCGATGGCAGTGATGGTGGGCACCGGCCTCGGTGCCAAGAACGGCATCCTGTTCAAGAACGCCTCTGCACTGGAAGATGCCACCAAGCTGGATATCGTGGTGTTCGACAAGACCGGCACCCTGACCTTGGGCGAACCGCGGGTGGTCGAGATCGTTGTGGCGGCGGACAACACGGAGGACGCAGTGCTCGCACTGGCCGCCACGGTGGAACAGGGTTCCGACCATCCCTTGGCCCAGGCGATACAAAGTAAGGCCGAGGGTCTGACGCTGGAGCCGCTGACCGGCTTCACCAACATCGAGGGCAAGGGCGCCCGGGCCGACGTTGGCGGCAAGACTGTGCTGCTCGGTAACCGCCGCCTGCTGGAGGAAGAGAAGGTCGATATGGCGGACCTGAAGGACGAGGCCGCGCGCCTGCAGAGCGCGGGGCAGACCGTGGTGCACGTCGCCCAGGATGGAAAACTGGTCAGCCTCATCGCCATCGCCGATGCGCCCCGCCCCACCGCCGCGGCAATGGTCAGGGAGATGCGGGCAAGAGGCGTGGAGGTGGCGATGCTCACCGGCGACAACCAGGCCACCGCCGAGCGTATTGCACGTGAGCTGGGCATCGGTACCGTGATCGCTGATGTGCTGCCGGGGCAGAAGGCGGACAAGATTAGGGAACTCCAGGCTCAGGGCAAAAAGGTCGGCATGGTGGGCGACGGCGTCAACGACGCCCCGGCCCTGACCCAGGCGGACGTCGGCTTCGCCATCGGTGCCGGCACTGACGTGGCCATGGAGAGCGCCGACGTGGTACTGATGAAGAGCGACCCCTACGACGTGCTCGGAGCCATCGAGCTGTCGCGCGCCACCCTGCGCAAGATGCACCAGAACCTGTTCTGGGCAGTGGCCTATAACGTCATCGCCTTTCCCGCAGCCGCGGGCGTGTTCTATCCGCTGGTGATCAGCCCCGAGGTGGCGGCGCTGGCCATGTCTGGTAGTTCCGCGCTGGTGGCGGTCAATGCCCTGTTACTCAAGCGTACGCGGCTGGCGGGCATTCGCGTGTTCCGAACCGGAGCCGCTACGGCAGGTGTTGCGAGGTATCCGAGGTGAACTCTAGGGCCTTAGGAATGTGCACGACTACTTAAGAATTGGCGGCGAGGAAATGATACAAACCATTACCATCGCTGAAGATCGGTTTGACCGGTATCGGGCCGATAGCGACTTTTTGAGGGAGCATATTTTCTCCAGCGGCATCAATGTGATGCAAGTGGAGTTAGGCCGAATGTAGCGGTCGCAGTGATTTTGAAATTCGGTTGGTTCAATTGCCTGTATTAAGAAGAAATCTATGAAGAGAAGATATTTCAATTATTCAGCCATTGCTGACATTCTGGCGCTGACCGAAAGTTTGGGCTTGTTGTTAAAAACCCGGCTGTGGCTGCAAATCCTGATAGGCATGATCGCCGGTATCGGATTGGGCCTGCTCATTTCGCCGCGCGGTATGGCTGTTGTCAGCAACCATACTGCCGAACTGGTCGCCGGTTGGGTTGCAGTGCCGGGTTATGTGTTTTTGGCCCTCATCCAAATGATTATGGTGGCCCTGATATTTTCATCGATTGTGTTGGGCATTGCCTCCTGTGGCACAGGCGATCAGCTCCGGCGCCTGGGCATCAGGATTGTGCCGTACTTTTTGCTCACGACAAGCATTGCGGGGGCTGGGGATCGTATTGACGGAGTTGTTTAAACCGGGGACTTATATCTCTCAAGTGATGGTCGGTGATTTTTCCGTGGAGGGGATACCCCAGGCTGTTGATGGGGTATCGGTGGAACTGCAGGAAAACCCCGTTGATCGTCATCTGAGTGCACCGAGAAGTCTGGTTAATCTTATTCCCGCCAATCCATTGCGCTCGGCTTTGGAGGGCAGCATGTTGCAAATCGTTGTGTTCTCCATTTTCTTTGGTATCGCATTGCTCTCCATTCAATCAACCCGTGCCAGGCCGTTTTGGGATATCGCTATATCCCTGCAGGAAGTGGCCATGAAAATTGTCAGTTGGGCCATGATGATTGCGCCACTGGCGGTATTTGGCTTACTCACGGAAATCACCGCAAAACTGGGGTTTGATGCCATCGTGGGGATGGGCGGTTACGTCGGTACGGTAATGTTGGGCTTGCTGTGCTTATTGTTGTTCTACCTTGTGCTGGTGTATGCCATTGCCCGAATTCCCCCGTTGTCGTTTCTACGCCACATCCGCGAACTGCAGTTACTGGCGTTTTCGACCTCCAGTTCCGCGGCGGTCATTCCCCTATCCATTGAGACGGCGACAAAGCGCCTCGGGGTTACGGAATCCACGGCAAATTTTGTCATTCCCATCGGGGCCTCCATCAATATGGATGGCACCGCGATCTATCAGGTGATTGCCGCCGTGTTTTTGGCACAGGTATACGGCATCGATTTATCCGTCCCCGCGCTATTACTGTTAAGTGCCACTACCATCGGTGCGTCGATCGGTGCGCCCAGCACGCCGGGCGTGGGCATCGTGGTATTGGCCACCATTCTGGGAGGGATTGGCGTGCCGGTGTCCGGTATCGCCCTGTTAATCGGTGTTGATCGAATATTGGATATGTCGCGCACGCTGGTTAACGTCACCGGCGATATTACCGCTTGTCTGGTGCTGGACAGGCTATTGTCGAACAAATATGAAATTAACCATAACAGCACGTGAGCTGGAGGATTAAAGATGGAACAAACGATACAACATTCAGGCGCGTGGGCGCTCGCGATCATTATGATCGTGGTGATTTCCTGGTTTTTTTATCGCTATGTGGCACCCAAGTCCTGGCATGAATGGGCCAGTGCGGGCGTGGTGCAGGCATTTATCATCGCCTTATACGCCGAGATGTATGGTTTCCCGTTGACTATTTATTTGCTGTCCCGCTTTTTGGGTCTTGATCGGTACGATCTGAATGCCAGCCTATGGTCCACCTTATTGGGCATGGGCGAGACGGGCATGATGATTTCGATGATTCTGGGTTATGCGTTGGTGCTACTCGGGATTGGCATTTTTTTCCAGGGCTGGCGACAGGTGCATCGCGCACGTCAACAAAACACGCTGGTGACCGATGGGTTGTACCGTTTTGTCCGGCATCCTCAATACACGGGCCTGTTTATCGCGCTGTTTGGCGAGGGTGTGGTGCACTGGCCCACACTGTTTTCTGTGGGGCTTTTCCCGGTGATTGTATTTGCTTATTACATGCTGGCCCGAAAGGAAGAGCGCCAGGTACTGGCGGAATTTGGCGAAACCTATCGCGCCTACCAGCAACGGGTGCCTATGTTTATTCCTCGACGGGAGCAATGGCGAGCGTTTGTCGGCAGTTCCAGTTTGAATTCTGATGATTGAATATTGCGCCGGGTTGAACGTGAGGCCGGACGGACTGGAAAACCAGTGTAACGGCAACGATTGCGCCACATTACCTGTTCATGCTATGGAAACCTTTCAGCTGTTTACCGAGGGCGATGATTTATATGCATCCATGCTTTCGGCGATAGTGGGTGCTAAAGAGAGTATCCGGCTGGAATGCTACATCTTTGCTGATGACGCGGTAGGTAATCGGTTTTGTCAGGCGCTTATTGAACGGGCACAGGCGGGTATCGCAGTAAAGGTGCATATTGACGCGGCGGGCTCGCTGTTCTGGTTTTCGCGCAAGATGCAAAATCACCTGCGTTGTAACGGCGTGAAATTGCGCTGGTTTCACCGCTGGAGCTGGCGCAGGCCCTGGCGCTATAACCGCCGTAATCATCGCAAAATGCTGATTGTGGATGGTCGTGTCGCCTTTCTCGGTGGCTTCAATATACATCAGGAAAATTCCAGGGAGTATTACGGGGATGCGCGCTGGCGTGATACCCATGTGAGTTTTGGCGGTTCACTTGTCGACGTGGCCGCGCAATTGTTTGACGCATTTTGGCAAGGTCGTCTGCGTTGGCAGCCCATGCAAAAGGAAGCGGGTAGCAGACTGCTGCACAATCATACGCTGACCTGTCGCCACCGCTTGCGATGTGTGTACGGCGCGGCATTCGACAAGGCGAAGACGTTTATTTATCTGACCACCCCTTATTTTGTCCCCGATAGTCANACCCTCAGNCAATTGCGTCAGGCNGCTGAGCGNGGNGTGGATGTCAGGCTACTGGTTCCCGGTNAGAGTGACGTGCGNATTGCGCGCTGGGCCGCCCGTCATATTTATGCNTCCTTGCTCGATTCCGGTGTGCGAATTTTTGAGTACCTGCCNCGAATGCTGCANGCAAANACGGTGGTAGTCGACGACAACTGGTCGATGGTGGGAACGGCCAATCTGGANTACCGCAGTTTATTTATTAACTACGAACTCAATCTGGCNACAGCCGATANGGGNTTGGCCGCCGAACTTAAAGNNCAGTTCNTGCAGGATTTATCGNNGTCGGANNGCATNNAGTCNCAGGANTGGGANCGGCGCGATGGGNTATCGCGNTGGTTGGAGCGNATTGCCATGATGGTTAAACGCTGGCTGTGAACAGGTTGGTGCCAATGATTCCAATACAAACAATANCAATATTGATCGCCGCCTTTCTGTTGATGATCGGCAATGGTTGGGCTGACGCNACCCAATATTCGGANAGCACNGACGTAAAGCGNATCCTGGATACACGCTGCGTGGTGTGCCATGGNTGTTATGACGCCCCCTGTCAATTAAAACTTGGTGCTTATGAGGGGCTCTTGCGCGGAGCGACCCCTCAAACTGTCTATAACCCCTCCAGNTTCTCNGAAGACGTNACCACAAGGCTGTTTATTGANGGCCGTTCCGTCACCGACTGGCGCAAGCTAGGNTTTCACGAGGTGATTACCGCCACCTCNGCTTCGCCCAAAAATACCGACTATCTGGACGACGNGTTATACAGGCTTGTTACACGCAAACCCGANAATACCTTTCCNTNCGGAGGAAAATTGCCCACGGACTTTCCGNTGGATATCAACCGTGAATTGTCCTGTGCGGCAACAATCGAAGAAGTTGATNNTNTTCTTGCCAANCAGCCGATGGCCGCCATGCCCTATGGCATGGCGCCCTTACCGCGCCANGAACAACTGCNGTTGGAAAACTGGATAAAGCAGGGCTATCCGGATTTTGANCCACCTCTNGATCTGCCATCCAGTGTGATCGCGCNAGTCGACCAGTGGGAGNCATTTTTCAANNAANNATCACCCCGGCATAAACTGGTTNCCCGCTANTTGTATGAACATTTGTTTCTGGGGCATTTGGCGATTTCCGATAAGGAGCAAACNTATTANTTTCGGTTGATCCGATCATCGACACCGACGGCTATTGCNCCGAATGAAATCGCNNCNCGTCGNCCTAACAGTGANCCNGGGGAAAAGCCGTTTTACTANCGGNTCATTCCTNTCAGGGAAACACTCCTGGATAAAACACATANCGTNTATNCACTNGANCAGCGTCGTATGGCNCGCTGGAACTCCCTGTTTTTCTNCAGTGACTGGAAGGTTTCTGAGTCGGCTGGCTACACCACGAAAAATGCGACCAATCCGTTCTTGACGTTCAGTGCTATTCCCGCCGATGCCCGTTATCGATTTATGCTGGATAACGTCCAATTTTTTGTTGAATCCTTTATCAAAGGTCCGGTCTGTCGCGGGCAGGTGGCGTTGAATGTGATCAACGACTATTTCTTTGTGGCCTTCCTGTCGCCGGAGTATGACTTGTCGGTGGTCGATAACGCCTATCTTTNTAACGCNATACCCTTTCTGGATCTTCCGCCGACAAGCGCTGGTCCTCTGGACTTTACCGCGTTGTGGCACGAAGGACTTCATGCCCACCGGCGCTATCTGGAATTCCGTGACAACGCCTATCGATCGCACGAGCTCACCCGGCAGGGCCTACCGATCACAGCCATCTGGAAGGGTGAAAATCAATCAACGCCGGTGCTCACCGTGTTCAGACATTTCGACAGTGCTTCTGTGTCGGAGGGTTTGATTGGCGAGGATCCCAATACCGTTTGGGTCATTGATTACCCGACACTGGAGCGCATTTACTACGACCTGGTGGTGAACTTCGATGTGTTCGGCAGTGTGTCACACCAAATATTGACTCGCATGTACATGGATTATCTGCGCATGGAAAGTGAGGGATTGTTTCTCTCCTTCCTACCCATTGCCGATAGAGAACCCATTCTGAAACGCTGGTATCGGGGGGCGCTGGCACAGGCCAAGGTATTTTACGGCCATTCCAAGTTGTTGATTGATACCCCGGCAGCCATCCGATATGCCGGTCATGATGTCAAAAGCGAACTGGTCGAGATGATCCGTGATCGATCTTCATTCACGCGGGATAAAGCCGTTCCCATCGGTGATCGCGTGCCCAACGCGCTTAAACCTCTGGATCACCTGTCGGCAAAGCAGTCAGCCTGGATACGCAACCTGCCCGAACTGAGTTATTTGGTGATTCATAACGAAGACGGTGAGATTGAGCAGGTGGTGTCGATGATTATCAATAAGGCTCACGCGAATGTGTCATTTATTTTCGGCGAGGAAGATCGTCGTATACCTGATGAAGATATGTTGATGTTGGTGGACGGGGCTATCGGCAGTTATCCGAATTTTATTTTTTGGGTAGAGCGCAGCGAGCTTGATAAATTTACCAGCCAAGCAAACAAAATCACCGACCCGGTGACTATGGATCGATGGGTCGAGCGTTATGGTGTCCGCAGGACAGACCGCCGAATTTGGTTGATCCTGGATAAGCTTCATCACTATCGAGGCCGTATGGGTGGTGGCGAAGGTCTGCTCGATGTGAGTCGTTATGACAATCTTTGAGACAGCAATGAAACCACGCTACAGGGAATTCAGCTTTGTTTTTTAACCTGACATTGTTTTTAACCGCATCACTGTTGATGGTCGCCTGTGATGGGGTGTCTGAGCGATTTAGGTTGCCGCAGGCGGCGGTGGTTATTGTCGTTGGCGTGCTGCTGGGGCCGGCGGGTTTCAGCCTGATTCGGATTGGTGAGGCTGAGCACGTTCTATCGGAACTGGCGGTTATCCTGATCCTGTTCTCAGCGGGTTACGATATTCAATGGTCACATTTTGCCGCTGCAATCAAGCCGGGAATCCTGGTGGGGTTGGCGGGAATAATCTTAAGTCTGCTGTCGGGATTTGCAGCCGCTTATATCGTATCGCAGGACATTGATGAAGCCCTGTATGTGGGTATCGCGTTGTCAGCCACGAGTATCGGACTCAGTGTCGCCCTGATGCATCATGCTGCGGTGCTTGAGAGCAAGGTGGGCCAAATATTATTGGCGGCAGCGATCGTCGATGACATTTTGGTGTTGTATTTGTTATCTGCCACCCATGCGGGGCTGAGCAGTGACAATGGTCTGGGCCTCATCTTGTTTTCGCTGTTAATGAGTTTGCTCGTCTTGTCCGGACTCAGTGTTCTTCTGTGGCTGTTGAATACCTTGCTGGTGCGCTCATCGCTAAGACGACTAACACTTTTGCGCAGGGTTTTTGCCGTTTTGACGGCGCTGCTGGCTGCATGGGTGACGGCAAGTTTTGAACTCTCACCGGTGGTCGGTGGTTTTGCGGCGGGTGCGGTTGCCGCCGTATTTAAAACGCGATTCGCACAATCAACAAAAGCGGCCAAAACAACGGACAGTGAATTTTTTGCCAGCGTCAGCAGGTTTTTTTCGCCGCTGTTTTTTTTGGCCATCGGTATGCAGATTACGGAGCTCGCTCTGGCGGACGATGAGTTGATTGGGTACGTGCTATTGGTCATCGCGGCGGCGGTTATCGGTAAGTTGCTTGCGCCCTGGGTAATGGGTTCTTTCCTGTCACTGCGTGAACGATGGTTGCTTGGGTTTGCGCTATTGCCTCGGGCAGAGGTTGCGCTGGTTGTTGCCAGTGTAGGGCTTCAACAAGGGCATTTGTCCCACCACGCCATGATCGCGCTGGTACTGATGACGCTGGCGACCGCCATTATCGCCTCCAGTGTCATACCGGTGCTGGCGAATCATCTCGATCCCCGGAGTGAAAACGGTCAATGATGGATATGCAATACACTTACTTCGTCTGGAGNCTTATNCTGTTGCTGATTTGGCTGGTCGTTTTTATTGNGCAAAAGAGCCAGCNTGTAAAGATGATGACGATGAGTATCGGGACGGCACCGCTGGGACTGTCTGAACCGCTGTTTTACCCGGACTATTGGTTTCCACCGACCTTGTTTCGTTTGGGCGAAGCCACTGGCTTCGATATCGAAAGCCTGATTTTTTCCTTCGCGGTNGGTGGTTTGGCAAGTAGTCTCTTTGGGGTGTCGGATAAATACGTGCTCAAGCCGCTGGCTGATTGCGAGAAATCCAGCAGGCGTCATCGCTACCATAAATTCTTGCTCAGCTCGCCGGTGTGGCTGTTTCTCGGGCTTGAGGGACTTACCAGCTGGAATGCCATCTATACCGCCTCACTGGGTTTGCTGGGAGGTGCAATGACAACGGTAGTTTGCCGGCCGGATTTGTTATCGCAGGCAATAAAAGGTGCTCTGATGTTTACGGGATTGTATTTTCTGTTTTTTAGCGCCATGGCAGCTTCTCATCCGGGTTTTGTGGCGCTGTATTGGAATCATGCCAATATCAGCGGTNTACANGTTGCCGGGATTCCGGTCGAGGAGTTGTTATTTGCCTTTTCCCTTGGCGCGATGTGGAGCGCGTTTTATGAACACCGACACTGGTTGCGTGTAAAAACATCCTAACCCTGGTTATTTTCGATAAGGTAATGTGATGGTTCTGATAATTTTATTTCCTTTTCTACTGGTATTAACCGTGACGGTGCATTATGGGTTTTTGACGCGGTTGATGGCNATATTGGATACCGGATGGGCGCAGTCGATTAAATTGATTGCCATCATTTGCGGATTGTTTGTTGCCCATGTCGTCGAAGTAGTGGTCTATGCCTTTGTTTATTATTTTTCGCATCTGATTCCGGGGTTTGGCGAACTGCCGGGCACCAGCTTCGAAGATTGGATTAATGCCCTGTATTTTTCATTTGTGGCCTACAGCTCGTTGGGGGCCGGTGAATTGTCCGCCTCGGGATGGTTTAAAATTCTCTATGGGCTGGAGGCCATTAACGGACTGGTGCTGATCACCTGGTCGGCCTCTTTTTCGTTGCTGGCGATGAACCGGATGAAATTTTGTCAGCCCTGTTCAGAGAGCGATTCCATAGAGTGAGAATTAGCATGGTGGTCTATGGCGCCCTGATACGAGGGCTATTGCTCGACTGAGTTGATGTGCGAACCAAGGAAAAAAGATGAAAAATCCATCCTGGATCTGGTCGTTAGCGGTGATAGTCCTGGTTGCCGTTGTTTCTTACGGGCTCTTTTGGCTCACCCAGGGTAAACCGCTACCCGAGGGCTTCGTTTATGGTAACGGGTATATCGAGGGGCGTGATGTAAAGCTTGCCGCTGAACGCGGTGGCCGGGTGCTGCGACATCGCCTGTTGGAAGGCGAAGCGGTCTCTACGGGTGACGTACTTGTCGAGATCGATCCGGTGGATGCCGACGAACAGATCCGTGGTGCCCAGGGCGAACTTGAGTCACTTAAGGAGAACATCGCCGTAATTGACAGTGAACGTGATACCTGGCGCCACCACGCCGCGACTGCAAAGCGCCAATTGGAACGTGTACGCGCCCTGCAGACAAAGAAACTGGGTACGCAGCAGGATGTCGATACGGCAGAAAATGCTGTTAAAGAAGCAATGGGGCGCTTGCAGGCGTTGCAGAAGCAGCGCGACGCGCTCAACGCACAGATGGAAGCCGCGGGTGCTACGTTGGCGTTGGCCGAATCCCAACGCAACAAACTGGAGGTGGCAGCCACCTTGTCGGGCACAGTGTTGATT
>PANQ01000024.1 GCA_002707685.1 Porticoccus sp.
CAGAGGGTCTGCGTGGTCTGGGCATTACATTTATCACGGTTGGCTTGATGTCGTTGGGTTTTATGTCCTTCGGCGGCATATCCCTGTAATCGACGAAGAGAGGATAGATAATGAATCTGGAAATCATACTCGGCGTCGTCATGTTTACCGTTGTCGTGCTGGCATTGGTGGCTTTTATTCTGGCAGCGAGGTCACAGCTGGTCAGTTCAGGGGATGTGACCATTGATATCAATGGAGAGAAGACAATTACCGTAGCTGCTGGTAACAAGCTCTTGCAAACCCTGTCCAACGCGGGGCTTTTCCTGCCCTCCGCCTGCGGTGGTGGTGGCACATGCGCTCAATGTAAGTGCATTGTCCTCGATGGTGGCGGTGCCATGTTGCCTACTGAGGAGTCTCACTTTACCCGCCGTGAAGCCAAAGAGGGCTGGCGCCTTTCCTGTCAAACACCCGTTAAACAGGATATGCGTGTAGAGGTGCCAGAGGACGTTTTCGGGGTCAAACAGTGGGAGTGCACGGTTGACAGCAATCCGAATGTGGCGACTTTTATCAAGGAGCTGACGTTGCGTTTACCTGAGGGTGAAAATGTCAACTTCCGTGCGGGCGGTTATGTCCAGCTCGAATGCCCTCCCCATCATGTCAAATACAAAGATTTTGATATTGAGCCCGAATACCGGGCAGACTGGGAGCGGTTTGGATTTCTGGATCTTGAGTCGAAAGTGGATGAAACCGTTATTCGCGCCTATTCCATGGCCAATTATCCTGAAGAGCGAGGGGTGGTGAAATTCAATATTCGCTGCGCGACCCCTCCACCTGGATCCAAAGGCATTCCCCCGGGTCAGATGTCCTCTTATACCTTTAGCCTGAAACCCGGTGATACAATTAAAGTGTATGGTCCATTTGGCGAATTCTTCGCCAAGGACACCAATGCGGAAATGGTGTTTGTCGGTGGTGGTGCTGGGATGGCGCCCATGCGCTCGCATATCTTTGACCAGCTTCGCCGGATAAAAACTGATCGCAAGATGACCTTCTGGTATGGCGCTCGCAGCCTCAAGGAGTGTTTCTACAGCGAGGAGTATGACGAGCTGGCCGAACAAAATCCCAATTTTGAGTGGCATCTGGCTCTTTCGGATCCTCAGCCCGAAGATAACTGGGAAGGGCTCACTGGCTTTATTCACCAGGTACTTTATGAAAATTATCTGAAAGATCATCCGGCTCCGGAAGATTGCGAGTATTACATGTGTGGCCCGCCCATGATGAATGCCGCAATGATTAAAATGTTGGTTGACCTGGGTGTAGAGCAAGAAAACATCCTTCTTGACGACTTCGGTGGCTAATGAATCGTTTGATCAATCGATTAAAAATAAAAGCGGGGCCTATGGCCTCGTTTTTATTTGTCGCTGTAATGGTTTCTCTGTTGTCTGCCTGCGATCGACAGTCCCAATTGGTCTTCGACGGTCGGACGATGGGAACTACCTATCAGGTCAAGTTGGTGCCAGGTGAGCAATCAGTCAGTGACGACCTTGGGCAAAAAATTCAATCCAGACTGGATAACCTGAACAATACCTTCACGACTTACCAGCAGGATTCGGAACTGATGTTGCTGAATCGTGCACCAGTGGGCCAGACCTATGCGGTTTCACAGGACATGTTGCATGTGTTGAATATTGCCAAGGAAGTACACCAACTGACGTCTGGGGCATTTGATCCCACCGTGGGCGCACTGGTAAATCTATGGGGATTTGGTCCGCAAAACACAGGCAACCAGATTCCTGCTGAGGCAGATATAGCCGCTGAACTGACATTGGTTGATTTCAATAAGCTGCAGATCACCCCGGATGGTGCCAGCATTATCAGATCCAGCGATATCGCGCTGGACATGTCTGCGGTTGCCAAGGGCTACGCAGTCGATGCTGTTGCAGAATTACTGGAGCAAGAGGGGTTCAACAACTATCTGGTTGAAGTGGGTGGTGAACTTCGCCTGAAAGGTGTAAAAGTAAACAAGGATCCCTGGCGTATTGCCATTGAAGCACCTTCCCTCGAAAGAGGTCTGGTTCAGAAAGTCCTGATTCCCGGAGATGCCACAGTGGCAACTTCCGGAGATTATCGCAATTATTTTGAAAAAGACGGTAAGCGTTATTCGCATACCATCGACCCGCGCACCGGTTATCCACTCGATCATCAACTGGCTTCTGTTACCATTATTGCCGAAACGGCAGCGTTTGCTGATGCATTGGCCACTGGATTTATGGTGCTGGGGGCTGATGCCAGTCTTAAGATAGCCGAAGAAAATAAACTGGCGGTTTATTTGTTGGTCAAAGAAGGTGAGGCTTTTAAAAGCTACTATTCATCCGCTTTTGCCCCTTTTTTGTTAGGAGATTAGATGATGTTGCTGTTCGTGCTTGTATTTGTGGTGCTGATGTTGATTATTGCAGCCATGGCTGTTGGCGTGATGATGGGAAGGAAACCATTAAAGGGATCCTGTGGTGGTGTGGGTGCTGCTTTGGGTGAAAAAAACTACAGCTGTGATATCTGCGGTGATGACCCGAATAAATGTGATGAGATCAGTCAGGCCCCAGGTGGTGACGCTCGGCGCACTGATTTAGCCTACGATGCGGCCAGTCGATAATACAGATTGGTGATTATGGTTTGGCTAGTGGCTCAAATACGCAACGGATTAATGAATAAAGTCAGCTGTTGTCCCGGTTTGAGGTAATTCTCAGGGTTCAGTTTATTCCAGCTCAAAATGTCGTCGATTTTTAGGTCAAACTTGCTGGCGATGCGATATAGAGAATCGCCCCGGCGAACCTGGTAATTGACCCTTTTTTCTCCTTTTACCGATGTTGATGAGCCTGAGTTTGCTTTCACATTAAGCAATTGCCCCGGTCTTAAGGGTGCATTGATGTCCAGTCGACTCCATGTTGCGATATCTTGAACGCTGACCTTATGCTCCCTGGCAATCTGCCAAAGCGTATCCCCGGTCTGCACCCGGTATGAGGCTAGAGAGACCGTCTGTGGGTGGTGATCGAGGCCAGTACCGGGAATCTTCAGGCGTTGGCCAATTTTGAGTAAATCCCCCCGCAGGTCATTCTGCATGCGTAACTGAGGAATACTTATTCCATATTCAGCAGCGATGCCTGACAGTGTGTCCCCAGATCTGACCTGGTATTCCTTGATCGGTGCCCATTGTGCTACAGGTGTATTGTTTAACACCAGTTTGAACCCTTCTACGCTGTCTACCGGCAGGACGATACGGTGGGGACCTTCGGGATGTGTGACCCAGCGGCTGAAGCCGGCATTGAGCTGATGCAGTGTGTCGCTGTCAATACTGGCCATCTCCGCCGCTTTAACCAGATCGAGTTGTTCCGGTAAATCGACGACATCAAAATAGGGCGAATCCGGAATGGAAGGCAATACGATGCCGTGAGATTCGGGGTCTGCAATTACCCGGGATATCGCCAGCAATTGCGGTACATAGGCCCTGGTTTCACGGGGCAATTTTAATGACCAGAAGTCTGTTGGTTTGCCGTCGCGCTTGTTGCGTTCAATAGCTCTTCTGACAGTGCCTTCACCGCTGTTATAGGCCGCCAGAGCCAACAGCCAGTCTCCTTCAAAATAGTTGTTCAGGTATGTCAGGTAACTGATTGCCGCTTCGGTTGCCGCCAGCGGATCACGGCGGCCGTCGTACCACCAGTCCTGTTTAAGGCCGAATCGATCGCCAGTCATCGGGATGAACTGCCAGAGACCTGATGCGTGGCTGCCAGAGTAGGCAAAAGGGTCGTAGGCGCTTTCAACAACCGGCAGTAGTGTCAACTCCAGAGGTAGATTGTTGTGTTCCAGCTCCTCAACAATATGATAGAGATACAGCTCGCCGCGGCTCATGACACGGTCAATATAACTCTGGTTATTGCTGAACCATTCGACCTGTTTAGCGATGCGAGGATCATCGTAGTGCCCTTGCAGGGTCATTCCGTCGCGCACTCGCCGCCACAAGTCATCGGCAGGGTCGGGCCTGAGGTTGACCGGTTCAGTTTTGTCAGTATTTTTTCCGGAGAAGATGATCCACCGTTTTTCCCGAGGCAAAGTGGAAACCTGTGTATTGGGCTTCTTCGCTTTACTGGGGTGGGTGGCCGCGCTGTGTGGGTAGTTTTGGCTTGACTGTTGCGCGCAACCGGAGATTAAGGCAATAAAAACAATAAGATACGCTCGAAAAAAAATCTGCATGGTATTATGTTCTTTTTGCCAGTACCAGCTTAAGGATTCTAACTACCTGCGCCATCAAGATCAATTTATCTCTGACACTTCGGGAGGTGTTGTGAACAAACGCCCAGTTTGGAATACTTGGGCTCTGCAATGGGTATTGAGCCGGGGTGTAGCAAAAAACCGGACTAAAATTGATCTTTCCAGTGGCGAATAATAGCGAATACATCGTCAACGGTTCCCCCGGAGGGAAGCCCCCTGGCACTGGCTGCCTTCCTCACGGAACCTTGGGTTACGCGCAGAAAGGGGTTGGTTGCCAGTTCTTCTGCCAAACTTGAAGGGACCGTGGCCTGTGCCTGATTGCGCAGTTCAATGACCCGTTGTAAGCGTTCCTGCACTGCCCGATTTTCCGGCTCCACGGCTTGGGCAAATAAAAGGTTGGCCTTGGTGTATTCATGGGCGCAATAGATTTTCGTTTCCGGCGGCAAGGCGGCAAGCCGCGACAATGATCGCCACATTTGTTCGGGTGAGCCTTCAAATAATCGGCCGCAGCCACCTGCAAACAGGGTGTCCCCACAAAATACCAAAGGGGTTTCTGCCTCAAAAAAAGCAATATGATCCAGGGTGTGACCCGGTACACCAAGCACCTTAAAGTGGGTGCCGTCGAGAGTCAGCTGGTCGCCATCGACCAGGCTATGCGTTGTCTGGTGTATGTCCGGTGGCCCATAGACGGGAACTGCCGTATGGTGAAGCAGTGAGTCGACCCCACCCACGTGGTCGGGATGATGGTGTGTGATCAGAATACCCGATAGATCCAGGTCAAGATCCGTCAGTGCCTGCAGAACCGGTTCTGCCGCCCCCGGATCGACGACAAAGGCCAATCGACTGCCGGGTTGATGAAATAGCCATAGATAGTTGTCTGAAAATGCAGGCAACCTGTGCACAATAAGAGGCATGATAGGTCCAGTGGTTTTAAAAAAAGATATTTCCCATAATAACCAACTTCGTCCCGTGGGTGAAAACCGGAAATTTAAATGAAACCGCAAACCTGGTTGCTATCAGCAAGGGAATATCTCGAACAGAGACATCTTGTCCGCCCTCTGGCCGACTCGCAGAGTTCGCTGGACAGCTGGTTTCAGTCACGCTATGGCCAGGTGTTGTTGCATCGTGAAAGATCCATGCTTGAGCATATGATGCCGGGACCGGGTGCCCACCGTCTCATGTATCTGGGTGCCAGTTCAAACCGTTTGTTGGTCGATGATTTTAATCATTTGCAGAGTTTTTCTATTGGTGCCTCTGCAACGCTACCAGGCAGCGCATCGGCAATCGCAGATTTCGATGCACTGCCGTTGCCCTCGGAGACCATTGATACAGTGTTATTACACCATGCACTGGAATTTTCTGTTTATCCCCACGAAGTGCTCAATGAAGTGGCAAGGGTTTTGACGCCCTGTGGTCATGTGGTGATTGTGGTGATAAATCCGTTAAGTCTGTTTGGTTTAAGCAAATGGGTCGCACGATATTTCTCTTCCCGTGCGATATGGTCCTATCACAGCCTCCGTTACGGCCGTCTGCTCGATTGGTTGCGGTTGCTGAACCTGCAACCCGTACAGGCCGTTTCAGGTTGCTTTGGCTGGCCACTGCAACATCCGACTACGTTGGACCGAAGAAGCTTCCTGGAATCTATCGGCCAAAAGAGCAAGTTGCCCTGGGGTTCCTTTTATATTGTGGTGGCCAGAAAATACACCACCCGACTTACTCCGGTTAAACCCGGATTGTGGCGTTCAATCAGCATCCCGGTGTTGCCGGCCACAAAGAAAAATGGCGTTATAAAAAAAGCATTTGATGGAGACCAGTAATTGAAGGATGTAGAAATTTTTACTGATGGTGCCTGCCGGGGAAATCCCGGCCCCGGTGGCTGGGGCGCACTACTGCGATACGGGAATCTTGAGAAAAAACTATACGGCGGTGCTGTTGATACAACCAATAACCGTATGGAACTAACGGCTGCTATTGAGGCGCTCTCTGCATTAAAGAAACCCTGCCGGGTCGCTTTGACCACTGACTCCGAATATGTGCGGCAGGGGATTACCACCTGGTTGTCCAATTGGAAGCAGAAAGGCTGGAAGACCTCGGCAAAAAAGCCTGTGAAAAATATTGATCTCTGGCAGCAGTTGGATCAGCAGGTGGCCAGACATGAGGTTCAATGGCACTGGGTAAAGGGTCACAGCGGTCACCGCGAAAACGAGATTGCCGATCAGTTGGCAAATCTTGGTATCGATGAGCTTTTATCAAACCACAGACAGTAAATAACACAGCATAACAAGGTGTTGCCATGCGACAGATCGTCCTCGATACAGAAACCACGGGACTGGAAACGAGCCAGGATCACAGGATTATAGAAATCGGTTGTGTTGAGCTCGTTAATCGCCGTCTCACCGGTCGACATTATCACCAATATATTAACCCCCTGCGTGAAGTGGACGATGGGGCGATGGAGGTGCACGGGATCAGTAATGAGTTTCTTGCCGATAAACCACTATTTGCCGACGTTGCCGAGCAATTCCTCGCGTTTATTGAAGGCGCTGAGCTGGTCATTCACAACGCCCCCTTTGATGTGGGATTCATTGACCATGAGTTCGGAAAACTGGACGGTTTTGGCAAGGTGATGGATTACTGCACAATCGTGGATACCCTAGTGATGGCCAGACAGCGTCACCCAGGCCAGAAAAATAACCTCGACGCCCTGTGCAAGCGGTATGCCGTGGATAATGCCCAGCGTGATTTACACGGTGCGTTGCTGGATGCTGAAATTCTCGCAGATGTTTACTTGATGATGACGGGTGGCCAAGTGGATCTTGTTCTGGGCGGACAGAGTCATACCACCGGTGATCTCGGAACTCAGGAGATACGCCGTTTACCATCTGGCCGTCCGATGCTGCCGGTCATCAAGGCCACGGCAGAAGAGGTTGCCCTGCATTGTGGTCAGCTTACCCGTATTCAACAAATCAGCGATGGTCAGTGTGTCTGGCTTGCCACGGTCGATGCCGTTGATGAAGCCTCTTGCTAGGGAATAGACACGGCTCTTTCCCGGTGATAAACACCCCATAAATTGGCTGAGATGTGTGATAGCCATTAAATCGCTGGTCTGTCGATTCAGCCTCAAACCACGGTAACTAATAATGTTATTATCAAAATATCTAAGTATGTTACACAGTATAGCTGGCTTTTGTTTTTGTAATGGTCGGTGATCTGAAATAGGCATTTGATGGTATGTATCAAATAAATACACAGGCATTAAAGCTGGTCAGGGAAGAGATCGATAAGGAAGTCGGTATCCTGGTTGATCTACTTGAGCAGCCGGTGGAGTCCATTGACTGGTCTGAATGCAGCCGGGGCTTATCTCAGCTTCATGGGGTGTTTTCGCTACTGGAAATGGCCGGCGGAAAAATGCTTCTGGACGAAATGCAGGAGACCGTCAGAAAAGCGGAGGATGGCTCTCTTGGCTCACCGGTGGTGAATACTGTCAAACACTCACTGGAACTGATGCCCGGTTATGTCTGCCAGCTGCAAATGCACGGTAAGGACAGTCCCCTGTTGTTGTTGCCAGAGATCAATCAGTTACGGGCAGCCCGTAAGCAGCCTCAGCTCAATGAATACCAGCTTCTGAATGGTTTAATGCCGGATGTACCAACGATTTCCTCGGTGGCACAGAAGGATCATCACTCAATCGAGGCGATCCGGGTCGCCCGACAGCTTTACCAACAGGGTTTGGCCCATGTTCTCAAGGGGAGTACTCGTCCCACCGCGATAAAAGTGATGGCCCATGGTATACAGCGTTTGCGCAATTCACTTAGCGAAGAAAAAGAGGCCATCTACTGGGCATTGGTATTCGATGTGTTAGGTGCACTTTATCGCGGTGCGCTTGGTTTTGAGCAGAGTCGTTTGCGAAGTCTTATGGCTATTGAGCGGCAGCTGCGCATGCTGTCTGACAACGCACCCGCTGAACAAAGTTACCCCATATCGCTGCAACAGAATATGTTGGCCAACTTTCTGTTGTCCGGCATGAATACCGAGGGTGCTGCCAAACTGGCGGCCCGCCTTGGCATCTCACCACTGGATTTTACCGCTACCGATATCCGCAATGTGCGGGCTATGTTTGTGGAAGAGGGCAATCAGTCTTTTGTCGAGCTCCTTGCCGTGATCGCTACCCAGATTGAGCAATTGCGGAGCTTGCTGGATGATCAGGTGAAACAGGAAAGTATCGGGAGCGGACCCCTCAAGGAAGCCGCTGTACTTTTTTCTGCACTATCTGAAGAGTTGAAAAACTGTGGGCTGGGTTTGGCTAAAGAGCGTTGTTCTCAGCATGCTCTTGCCATTGCGAACCTGACGGACAGTACATTGCCCTCTGGGATTATGGAGGAGATGGCAGATACGCTGCTATATCTGGACTCAATTATTCTGGAGCTCCAGTCGCGGCCGCACTATGAAAGTGAGCGCATTAAAATTAATGCGTTGAGCATTAAAGAAGTTGTTGAAGAAAATATAATCAGTCATGCGCAGCGGCGAGTGTTGCAGGAAGCGTCGAGTCATCTGGCCAGTATTATGCAACTGACCTCGGATTATTGTGATGGTATTGCCGGCGATGAGCTGGCCAAACCGCTGGCCGATAACTTCAAAATGATATTGGGTGCGGTTGGCATACTCGGCTTGACGCGTGCTGAGAACGTAACAGTCCGCTGTCTCGATATTATCAATCACAGCTTGGGCCCGGCCAGTCAGCTGCCACTGTCATCCATCATCGAGGTATTTGCCGATGCCGTGGTGAGCCTGGAGTACTACCTGGATAATCGCCGCTGGAATCCCGATTTCGAGGATACCGTTCTCGGTGTGGCTGAAGAGTGTCTTGAGAAACTGGAAAGCTAGTTTTATACCCTCCAGAGAAGCAGCAGCCAATGTCCGATTGTCACTTTGAGCCCTGTATACGTATTCCCGAGCATAATAGCCGTCAACCGCTATTTCTGCTGGTGCGTGGTCAGCAATTGCTCTGCCGAACGAACTCGGATCCCGGCATCCTGTTTGATGGCGATGAAGTCGACACCTCAGGTTTCCCGGTGCATTTGCTCGGACTGTTTCACTGTTGCCCCTGTTATGTGGTGGATATGACGCATGCCCAGGTACTGCCGGCGAGAACTGAATGGCGTGATCTCCGTGCGTTGTTACAGAATCTCTCCGCTGACCTTTTCAATCTGGCCGGTCGTGCCTGTCAGGTTGCTCAATGGGATCTCCAGCATCGTTACTGTGGTTTCTGTGGCAGTCAGACAGTGGTTTCTGCGGGTGACCGGTCGCGGCGTTGCAATGATTGCCATGCGTTTTTTTACCCCAAAATATCGCCTTGCGTGATTGTCCTGATAACCTGGGGCGACCATTGTTTACTGGCCAGCAGTGCTCGTAACCAGGGAAAGCTTTACAGTGCGTTGGCGGGTTTCATTGAGCCGGGGGAGTCGGCAGAACAGACAATCCACCGTGAGGTGATGGAGGAAGTGGGTATTCGGGTAGATAACCTGCGCTATTTCGGAAGTCAGCCCTGGCCGTTTCCAGGGCAGCTGATGATTGGCTTCCATGCAGATTATCACTCCGGGGTTATCCAGGTGGACGGTATCGAAATCACCCAGGCGGACTGGTGGCGATTTGATCGTTTGCCGCCCTGTCCGAGCTCGCGAACCCTCTCGGGTCAACTGATCCAGCATTTTGTTGATAGCTGTCTGGGCATAGGCCCACTACCATGACTGCTTCCACGCTAGTGCCGATCATTGTAGGCATCATTTTTTTGCTGCTGGCACTCAGGTTGCTGTTCAGCGGGGGCATGCTCAAGGCAATCGTACGAGCCTTGCTGGGGTTATCGTTTCTGGCAGTCAGCGCCACGTTTTTTCTCGGTGGCTACGATCTGCTGACCTATAAACGATTGCTGGCGGAGCAACCCGTGGCCACCTTGCGGTTTGTCAAACTGGCGCCACAGAGCTACCGTGTGTTAATTGTTCAGGTTGATGGAGAAGAACACCACCTGCAATTGCTGGGGGATCAGTGGCAACTGGATGCCCGGACCTTGCGCTGGCATCCTTCCCTGGCCAGTATCGGCTTTAAATCCCAGTACCGGTTGGACAGAATCAGTGGCCGTTATGAGGATATAATTGAACAACAACATGGCGAGCAGACGGTACACCCGCTGCAAGTCAGCCCCTATGGTTTTGATGCCTGGCAATTACTCGGACAGGTACCCTGGTTGCAGGAGTGGGTTAGCGCTAAGCAGGGCACTGCAACTTACCAGCCGATGGCAGATGGTGCAGTTTACGAGGTGACGCTGGCCTATGGCGGGTTGTTTGCCCGTCCGATCAATAGCGAAGCCAAGCGAGCTGTATCCGGTTGGCGGTGACCTTCACGAACAAATGCACGTTATTTCTTGAGAGTAGACGGATAAGGGAGTCACACATTGGATTTTTTACTGGAATACGGACTTTTTCTGGCCAAAGTCATTACGGTTGCTTTGTCTTTGGTGGTAGTACTGGGATTGCTCATCAATCTTGGTGGCCGCATCCGCAAGCAGGAGGGTGTTCTGGAAGTTGAGAAAATCAACGATACCATCGAGCAGTTGGGGAATGCTGTACAGACAGCCATGCTCGGGAGCACCGAAAGAAAAAAACTGGCAAAGCAGAAAAAGAAAGAAGCAAAAGATCGGCTCAAGCAGGTATCAGAAAAGACACGGGTGTTTCTGCTTGCCTTCAAGGGTGATCTTCGTGCCTCCGCGGTGGCAAGCCTGAGAGAGGAGATCACCGCCGTTTTAAGTCAAGCCAAACCGGAAGACGAAGTGGTTGTGCTGTTGGAAAGTGCTGGAGGTATGGTGCATAGCTATGGTCTGGCCGCCAGCCAGCTTGATCGCATCAAGAAAAGGGGTATTCCGCTCACGGTTTGTGTTGACAAAATAGCTGCCAGTGGCGGTTACATGATGGCTTGCGTGGCAGACAAGATTCTCGCGGCTCCTTTTTCCATGATTGGCTCTATCGGTGTGGTTGCCCAGCTACCCAACTTTAACCGATTGCTTAAAAAACACGATGTCGATGTGGAATTACACACCGCCGGTGAATTCAAGCGGACACTGACGATGTTTGGCGAGAACACCGATGAGGGACGGGAAAAATTTATTGAGGATATTCAGGAAATCCATGATCTGTTCAAAAATTTTGTTGGTAGCCACAGAAAAGATCTGGATATCGACAAAATTGCTACGGGGCAGGTCTGGCTGGGCACCCGAGCGCTTGAGGAATCGTTGGTGGACGAGCTCATGACCAGTGATGAGTACCTGGTTGATCGTTCAAATCAGGCGGATATTTATCAGGTCAGTTACCTGCATCACAAGTCTTTGCCTGAAAAATTGGGGCTTGCCGCGGAAAATAGGGTGGACAATCTGTTACTCAGGTGGTGGAACCGGTTGTGTAACAGTCGTTACTCCGTTTGATCAATGCAACTCTTTTAAGCCTGGTCAATTGCGTCGGAGTTTTTCGCTCACCGCGATCGGGTTGGGGAAGTTGAATGTGACAATGTAACTGGAGACCAGGAAGGTCAATATGGCTGCAGCCTGAATCAGGTGTGACGCCATGACGCCTATCAGTGAAGCATTAAAGGCGACGTAGGCGATCAACAGGGAAAACTCGCTGATTTGCCCAAGCCGAAAACCGAGATCCCAGGCCAGTACCTTCTTCTCGCTCTGGCGTTCGAGTAGGACTCGGAATATCAAGGGTTTTAGAATCAGCATGGTTACCCCAAGTGTCGCCGCTGCGAGAGCGATTTCCGGTAATAAGCCGAGATTAAAGCCGGCACCCAGGGAAAAGAAAAACATGATTAGAAAGAAGTCCCGCAGAGGTTTCAGTGTTAGCGCAATGTGCTGAGAGATTGGGCTTGAAGCGATCGTGATACCTGCCAGAAAGGCACCGATTTCCCGCGACAGGCCAAGTACCTCTGCCAGTTCAGATAATCCCATGCACCAGCCGATGGCCAGCAGGAAAATATACTCACCCATCTGATCGAACTTGGCGATTAGCTTGAGCAATACCCAACGTACGAACCCCCAGGCAAGCAGTATCAACAGGGGGAGAGCGAGCAGGGTAATACCGATTTGTGTGATATTAATCTGCCCGCCATCGCCACTCAGCAGCACCAATAATACAAAAATGGCGAGAAAATCCTGCATTAGAAGCAGACCGATCATCATCTCGCCGATATGGCGATGATGAAGGATTGTCGTGGGTAACAACTTGATACCAATGATGGTACTGGAAAACATCATCGCAGCACCGATGATCAGAGATTCGGTCGTTGTGAAGTCAAACAGTCGGGCAATCAGGTAGCCGGCACAGGCGAAGATTAACGAACTGATCAGCGTTACCACTGTAACTTTCCTGAAGGCTCGGAGCAGAGATTTGGGTTGCAAGTCGAGGCCCAGTAGAAACAGCAGGAAAATAATGCCGATTTCTGAGATCTCGGACAGCAGATGCACGTCCTGTACCCAGCCAAGACCGTAGGGGCCAATCAATGCCCCCAGTGTGATATAGGCGACCAGTAGTGGCTGCCGGCCAAAGATCGCCATGGAGGCGATAATGGCAGAGCCAGTGAAGATCAGAAAGAACGATTGAAAAACCGTTTCGGACATAGAACCACTCCAGAATCCGTATTGTGCGTGATGGATTCTGGAGCGACAAGCCTGTCTGACGGTTACGTAATGTCAGGGAGGCTGTTTAACACGTCAGGATTAATGTCTACTGCCGTGTTGAGGCCAGACATAAAGCTTACTCGTTGCGACGGAATAGTGGGTTGGGGTCGTCCGCATCACCCTGATAGGTAACGCTGAAATCATTCAGGGATTTCAGTGCTTCTTCCAGGTCAGTGCCTTCTCTGAGCTGAAAAGCATCGAAGCCACAGCGCTTCAGATAGAATAACTGATCGCGGATGACATGGCCTATAGCGCGCAGCTGCCCATTGTAGCCATAGCGCTCGCGTAGCAGCCGGCCGGCAGTAAAACCACGTCCATCAGTAAATGAGGGAAAATTAATGGCAATGACCGGAAACATATTCGCTTTCTCGCCGATGTCTTCCACTTCTTCATCACTGTCTATCCAGATACCGAGTACGGGTAAACGGAGATTCTCTGAGTGTTCCAGCCAGTACTTCATGGGCAGTAAAAGGAGTTTGTTGACCGGGGGTTCGCCCAGAAATACTTTGGGGAGAACCTCCCATTTGTCATCGACAATTTTGTCCTTAATGATGATTTTTGGCATAGACGCTCTCCTTGAAGGGATCGAGACCAATGCGGCGACAGGTGTCTATAAACAGTTCATCCCCGCGGCGGTTTTGTAAATACACATTGAGAATTTTCTCAATGACGTCGGGCATTTCTTCACGGCCGAAAGAAGGCCCCAGCACGTTGGCTAGTTCGGCATCTGTGCCAGCCCTGCCTCCCAGTTGAATCTGGTAGAACTCCTCGCCTTTTTTATCGACGCCGAGTACCCCGATATTGCCAACATGGTGGTGGCCACAGGCGTTCATGCAGCCTGATATGTTCAGTGTCAGGTCGCCGAGATCATAGAGGTAGTCCAGATCATCGAAGCGGCGCTGGATAGCTTCAGCCACAGGGATGGATTTAGCATTGGCCAGTGAGCAAAAATCCCCTCCAGGGCAGCAGATCAGGTCGGTCAGGGTGCCGATATTGGGTGTGGCAAAACCGGCCACTTTGGCTTTTTGCCAGAGGGCAAACAAATCCGATTTTTTGACGTCTGCCAAGACAAGGTTCTGATTATGGGTGGCACGAATTTCACTGAAGGAATACTGATCTGCCAGATCGGCGATTGCTTCCAGCTGACTGTCCGTTACATCGCCGGGGGCAACACCAGTGGGTTTTAGTGACAGGGTGACAATTCGATAACCCGGTATCCGATGAGGGTGGGTGTTGCGCTCCAGCCAGCGACTGAAGGCTTTGTGTTCCTGCGCCTGGCTACTGAGTGAGGCTTCTGCAGTGGCATCGTCCAGTGACTCATAAGCGGGTTCGGTAAAGTAGGCTTTTACCCGTTTTACTTCTTCCTCGGTGAGTGTTTCTGGGCTGTCTTTGATGTGGGCCCACTCCGCCTCGACTTTTTCAGCAAAGACTTCGGGCGTCCAGGCGCGAACCAGAATCTTGATTCTGGCTTTGTACTTGTTGGCGCGGTTACCGTAGCGATTGTAGACACGCACAATGGCTTCCAGATAGGTCAGCAGATGCTGCCAGGGCAGAAATTCACGGATAACACTGCCTATTACCGGTGTGCGTCCAAGACCGCCACCGACCAGTACCTGAAAACCGATCTCCCCGACATCATTTCTGACTATCTGCAGGCCGATATCGTGAACCAGAATGGCCGCACGGTCCCCTTCGGTGCCGCTGACGGCAATTTTGAATTTACGCGGCAGAAAGGCGAACTCGGGGTGGAAGGTTGACCACTGACGAAGAATTTCACACCAGGGACGTGGGTCTTCAATTTCGTCAGCAGCAACACCTGCAAACTGGTCCGACGTGATATTGCGAATACAGTTACCGCTGGTTTGGACAGCATGCATCTGTACTTCTGCCAGTTGCGCCAGGATTTCCGGCACTTCTTCCAGTTGTGGCCAGTTCAGCTGGATATTCTGCCGGGTAGTGATATGGCAATAGCCTTTATCATAGGTTCTGACAATATCTGCGAGCTTGCGCAGTCGTGTTGAATTGAGCAGACCGTAGGGCACTGCAATTCTAAGCATGGGTGCCAGGCGCTGAATGTAGAGGCCATTCTGCAGGCGTAGGGGCAGAAATTCTTCATCGGTCAGTTCGCCGGCCAGATAACGGCTGGTCTGACCGCGAAACTGGGCGACTCGCTCTTCAATGATTTTTTGATCGTTTTCAGTATATTGGTACATAAATTGTCAGGTTTTCAGCAGCTGGACAAAGAAAGGCGCGAATTCTACAGGTATTCCCGTGGACTGTCAGTGGGATGTGGATGATAGCGCCCACGTCAGCATTTTTGAAAAACTTTTTCTCTCTAAGTACCGGCCGTTGGGGAATAACGGGGCTGTGGTGACTGTCATGGCTGGGACAATGGCCATCGATGTTGCTACAATGCCGGGCGCCGTTTTTATGAAGCCATAGAGGGTTAAAAAATGTCTGATCAAGCGGAAGTTGCCCAACCTGAAGAGTCCAGGAATGATGACAGTAGCGTCGATGCTATTGCCACCGTCGCAGCTGTGACGATTGTTGTGTTGGCCGTTGTTTTCTGGCTGACCACTTTGTAGGTTCGAAGCACAAAGAAGATTAAAAAGGCGGCCTATGGGCCGCCTTTTTAATCCTTGCACTGTCCATGTGTGAGCTCTGAAAGAATTTTCTTACATGCCAGCACTTTTGAGTACCAGTTTTACGACCACTACCACACAGAAAATAAATAGGGCGGTAAAGATCAGACCCGAAGCGATGTAAGCGTAAATATTGCCGTGTTTAAAGTCCCGCTCCCGGTTTTTGTTGCTCTGTACGCCAAAAAAGGCCGCGAGGGTGCTGAATACAATCTGCCAGAAGCCAGGTTTTTGGTCGTTGTCATCGTTCATGCTCAATCGTCCAGCACCGGACTCAACCAGCGCTCCATTTGGGCGATGGGAACACCCTTTCTCTCGGCCAGGCTCTCAAGTTGGTCCCGCTGCATTTTCCCTGTATTGAAGTATTTCGCCTGCGGGTGTGAGAAATAAAAGCCACTCACTGAGGCCGCGGGCAACATGGCAAAGCTTTCAGTCAGTGAAATCCCGGTTGTGGCGGTGGCATCAAGCAACCTGAAAAGCGTCTCTTTTTCACTGTGGTCAGGGCAGGCGGGATAACCCGGCGCGGGCCGGATACCGCGATAGGCCTCTTTTATCAGTGCCTCCGTGTCCAGTGTTTCATCAGCGGCATAGCCCCAAAATTCGGTTCGGACGCGCTGGTGAAGCCGCTCTGCGAAGGCTTCTGCGAACCGGTCTGCCAGTGCTTTTACCATGATGCTGTTGTAGTCATCGCCGTTAGCTTCGTATTCCCGGGCCAATTCATCGGCACCGATGCCAGCAGTGACCGCAAAGGCGCCGATATAATCCTGAATAGCAGTTTCCTTTGGCGCCACATAATCTGCAAGTGACATCATCTGTGGCGGGGCGCCCGGCTTTCTGGTTTGTTGACGAATCTGGTGCAGTGTGCCGATGACATCCTTGCGCGACTCATCGGCATAGACTTCAATGTCGTCCGCATTGACGGTATTGGCCGGCCAAAGTCCGAAGACACCTCTGGCTTTGATCAGTTTGCCGTCTATCAATTTTCGCAACATGCCTTTTGCATCAGAAAACAGATTCCGTGCCGCTTCACCGACTTTATCGTCGTCAAGAATCTTCGGGTATTTGCCCGACAGGCCCCAGGTAATGAAGAAGGGTGTCCAGTCAATCATTTCCACCAGTTCTTCCAGTGGGTAGTCCTCCATGACCTGTACCCCCAGTTTGGCGGGGACCGATGGTTGATATTTGCTCCAATCGGTTTTCAGGCCGGCTTTTCGGGCTTCGTTATAGGTGAGAATGGTTCCGCGGGGTTTGCGGTTGGCCGTACGGTGCCGAACCTGTTCGTATTCCAGCTGGAGGTCTGCCACAAAGGCATCGCGGAGATCCTTGCTGAGAAGTTTGCTGGCAACGCCAACGGCTCGGGATGCATCGGGTACGTAAACCGTCTGATTGCGTTGATATTTCGGATCAATTTTAACTGCAGTGTGGGCCTTGGATGTAGTGGCACCGCCTATCAGTAGCGGAAAGCTCAGCTGGCGTCGCTCGAGTTCGCTGGCGATATGGACCATTTCATCGAGTGAGGGTGTAATCAACCCTGAGAGACCAATAATGTCTACAGATTCTCTGAGTGCTGTATCGATGATTTTGTCAGCGGGCACCATGACGCCCAGATCAATCACCTCATAATTATTGCAGCGCAGGACAACACCGACAATGTTCTTACCGATATCGTGGACATCGCCCTTGACCGTAGCCATCAGAATCTTGCCGTTGGCCTGGGCATCTTCCTCTTTCTCAGCCTCTATGAATGGCTGAAGGTAGGCGACTGCCTGCTTCATGACACGGGCAGATTTTACTACCTGTGGGAGGAACATTTTGCCCTCGCTGAACAGGTCGCCAACCACGTTCATCCCATCCATCAGTGGGCCTTCAATTACATGCAGAGGGCGTTCAGCTTCCTGTCTCGCTGCTTCGGTATCCTCTTCGATATAGCTGGTTATCCCTTTTACCAGTGAATGCTCCAGGCGTTTTTTTACTGGCCAGCAACGCCATTCCAGATCTTCTTTGCGTTCTGTGCCACTGCCATCGCCGCGATATTTTTCGGCGATGTTGAGCAGATTTTCCGTGGCCTCGGCATGACGGTTGAGGATCACATCCTCAACCCGGTCTCGCAGCTCATCGGGTAAGTCGCTGTACACGGCCAGCTGCCCTGCATTGACGATGCCCATCCGCAGCCCGGCCTTAATGGCGTGGTAGAGAAAAACAGAGTGAATTGCCTCCCTCACAGGATTATTGCCCCGGAAGGAGAAAGACACATTGCTGATCCCCCCGGAGATCAGTGTGTGGGGCAGGTTCCGGGTGATCCAGCTTGAGGCTTCGATGAAGTCCATGGCGTAGTTGTTGTGTTCATCAATCCCGGTGGCCACGGCAAACACATTGGGATCAAAGATAATGTCCTGGGGCGGGAACCCTACCTGATTGACCAGGATGTCATAACAGCGCTGGCAAATCTTCTTGCGTCTTTCCAGGTTGTCTGCCTGACCGTCTTCGTCAAACGCCATGACGACCACTGCCGCACCATAGCGCAGGCAGAGTTTGGCCTGTTCGATAAAGGACGCTTCACCTTCCTTGAGGCTGATCGAGTTGACCACGCATTTGCCCTGGGCCCACTTTAAACCGGCTTCGATCACATGCCATTTCGATGAGTCGATCATCAGCGGTATACGTGAAATATCCGGTTCCGATGCCACCAGTTTAAGAAACGTGGTCATGGCCTCTACGGCATCGAGCATGCCCTCATCCATATTGACATCGATGATCTGTGCGCCATCTTCCACCTGCTGTCGTGCCACCTGCAGTGCCGTGTCGTAGTCACCGTTCATGACCAGCGATTTGAAACGGGCAGAGCCGGTGACATTGCAGCGCTCTCCCACATTGACGAACAGCGAGTCGTCAGTAATGTTGAATGCTTCGAGACCGGAAAGCCGACAGGCAGGGGCAATCTCCGGTACCTGTCGAATGGCCTTGGTGGCCACAGCTTCGGCAATTGCCCGGATATGGTCGGGCGTGGTGCCACAGCATCCGCCGAGAATATTGATCAGGCCGCTCTGGGCAAACTCTTCGACAATCTCGGCCATCTCGGCTGCGCTTTCATCGTATTCACCAAACTCATTTGGCAGTCCCGCGTTGGGGTGGGCACTGACCAGGGTGTTGGCAACCCGTGATAACTCTTCAATGTGTGGTCGGAGTTCCTTGGCGCCCAGAGCACAGTTGAGACCGATCGAAAACGGCCTGGCGTGAGCCAGTGAGTTCCAGAAGGCTTCGGGAGTTTGACCCGACAGCGTGCGGCCACTGGCATCTGTAATCGTGCCGGAAATCATCAGGGGCAGTTCGGTGTCGAGCTTTTCAAAAACAGCCTGTACCGCAAAAACTGCCGCTTTGGCATTCAGTGTATCGAACACAGTCTCGATCAGGATAATGTCAGAGCCACCGGCAATCAGTCCTTCAGTGGCTTCCATATAGGCGGTCACCAGTTCATCAAAGCTGGTGTTTCTCGCGCCGGGATCGTTGACGTCCGGCGATATGGAGCAGGTGCGGCTGGTGGGGCCTATGACGCCGGCTACCCAGCGGGGCTTTTCCGGTGTGGCGATGGCATCACAGGCTTCTCGGGCAATCCTGGCTCCCGCTTCGTTCAGCTCCCGGGCCAGAGATTCCATGCCGTAGTCCGTCATGGATACGGCGGTGGAGTTAAAGGTGTTGGTCTCGATAATATCCGCACCGGCTTCGAGGTAGGCCTCGTGAAGCGCACGAATCACCTCGGGTTGCGTCAGTGTGAGCAAATCATTGTTGCCGGCTACATCCTGTGACCAGTCGGCGAAGCGTTCACCCCGGTAATCGGACTCGGTAAAACGATGGGACTGGATCATGGTGCCCATGCCGCCATCCAGAATCAGAATGCGTTGTGTTGCTGCCCGGTGAAGAGCGTCGATGCGAGTTTGCCGATTATTCAAGGTGTGTTTCTCTGTAACTGGGGGTAAACAAGGGGCTGCATTCTAGCAGATTTATCAGCTGGTTCTCAGCTTGCCGGGCACCTGGTTCTGCCGGTGGACTGTGTCCGGGTAAAAAGTTCGGTGTTTGATTGTCGCGTTCAAGCAAGGCTGTTAGAATACATGACTAAATTAGTCAGGTATATCTATCAGGTTGTTCTTATGCTGAGTATCACTATCACCGAATCCGCCGAACAGTATCTTGCGGGACTGTTGGCCAAGCAGGATTGCGAAGGCATCGGTATCCGTATGTTCGTCACCGATCCGGGCACACCGAAGGCAGAAACCTGTATTGCCTACTGTCGTCCAGGTGAAGAGCAGGAGAAGGATGAGGTGATGGAACTGGACAGTTTCAGGGCGTATTTTGATCACCGCAGTCTGCCTTTTCTTGAAGATGCCAAGGTGGATTATGCCGACGAGAAGTTTGGTGGGCAGTTGACCATCAGGGCACCCAATTCACGCATGCCCAGGGTCAGTGACGACAGCCCGCTTGAAGACAGAATTAACTACCTGCTTTACAACGAAATCAATCCTGGACTGGCAGCCCACGGCGGGGTCATCAGTCTTGAAGAAATTGTAGACAATGTGGCTGTACTGCGTTTCGGTGGCGGATGCCAGGGTTGCGGCATGGCCGATGTGACCCTCAAGGAAGGTGTGGAGAAGACCATGCTGGAAAAAATTCCTGAGCTCAAAGGTATCAGGGATGTCACTGATCACTCTGATCGGAGCCAGGCTTATATCTAGAACCGCACCACAAGTGCTTTTTATATATACTGATGCTGTGAACTTGAAATAATAATCCAGCAGCTGGTTCTCAATAGGCCGGTAAGGAGCATCAAATGCCCAGGCTGCCAGAGTTTGATCGGGAAGAGGTCCTCGATAACGCACTGTCTTTGTTTTGGTCGGATGGATATGAAGCCAGTTCCATCAGCAAACTTCTCAGGGCGATGAACCTCAATAGAGGTAGTCTCTACAGCGCTTTCGGTAGTAAAGCCTTGTTGTTCAGTACAGTGCTTGACCATTATATGGCCTATCTTCAGTGCCATTTATTTAACTGCACACTGGTCAGTGTCGAAGATCCCTGTGAGGCAATCACCTCTTTTTTTGACAAAGCATTCTTTGAACCCGACCAGAGTCAGTTAGCCAATGGCTGTTTGTTTTTCAACGCGATCTCCGAACTCAGTAATAATGAGCCTGAGCTGGCCGGTAAAGCCCGGGAATCGGTCCACTGGATTCGTCAATTATTCTATACCCGGTTGTTGGAGGCGAAACAGTTGGGGAAGGTCGATTCCGGGCAGGATATTGAAGGGTTGGCCGACTACCTGATTGCGCTTGTGGCAGGTTTGCGCACTCTGTGTAAATCCGGTGCCAATACAGCGGTATTGAGGCGGGTCATTGATGCCGGGCTGAGTACGGTTTTTACTCGATAGATTATGATAAAAAACATTAAAAAACGGGCTGTTAGGCCCGTTTTTTAATGTTGTATAGAGAGATGGGGGTATTGCTTAGCGGTGTGGTAAAACCGCCTTGAGCTTGTTGTGCATACTGCGCAATGCCTCTTCCGTCGTGTCCCAGTCTATACAGGCATCGGTGATTGATACTCCGTATTCGAGATCACTCAGGTCGGCAGGTATTTTCTGGTTGCCCGATTTCAGGTTGCTCTCAATCATCAGACCGATAATCGATTGATTCCCCTCCAGGATCTGATTGGTCACGTTCTCCATGACCAGCGTCTGCAGGTCATGATTTTTGTTGGAGTTGGCGTGACTGCAATCCACCATGATATTTGGGGTAATACCCGCCTTGTTCAGTTCCTGTTCTGCCAGATTGACACTGACGGAATCATAATTGGGTTTGCCGTCACCTCCCCGCAATACCACATGGGCATAGGGATTACCTGCGGTGGTAACAATGGCCACGCTGCCTTCGGCATTGATACCGAGAAAACGGTGGGGGCTGGCAACGGATTTCAGTGCGTTGATGGCGACACTCAGGCTGCCATCAGTGCCGTTTTTGAAACCAACGGCGCACGACAGCCCGGAAGCCATTTCCCGATGGGTCTGGGATTCGGTCGTTCTCGCACCGATGGCAGACCAGGAAATCAAATCCTGAATGTATTGCGGAGAAATGGGATCGAGCGCTTCGGTCGCAGTAGGCAAACCCAGCTCGGCAATATCCAGTAACAGCTTGCGCCCCACATGCAGCCCCTCGGATATCTTGAAGGAGTCATTCAGGTAGGGGTCGTTGATTAGCCCCTTCCAGCCGGTGGTGGTGCGGGGTTTTTCAAAATACACACGCATGACAATAAATAGCGAATCACTGACCTCATCGGCCAGTTTCTTCAGTCGTGCGGCATAATCCAGCGCAGCTTTGGTGTCATGAATAGAGCAGGGCCCGACGACCACAAGAATTCGGTGATCCTTGTGGTTCAGGATATTCTGAATGACTTGGCGGCCCTCGGTGATGGTTTTTCGGGCAGCATCGGACAGGGGCAATTCCTGTTTCAAATCTCTTGGCGTGATCAGCACATCCTGAGAGAGAATATTAATGTTATCAACGGCGTTGGTCATTGGTTTCTCGAATCGATAAGGGTTCAGTCAGCAAGCTATTCTACATGAAACTCCGGGTGCTTTGGCACTCTACAGGCCTTGCGGAGAGGAAGATGGTGTCTCCGGGGGCGGCAAGTCACTAAAAAATACTCAGGGAATGGTCTCGATTGCCTGCAGTAAAGGAAAATACAGCGCTTTCCTGATGGGTGTGGCAGTGGGTTCCTCGAACAGCCGGGCGTAGCGCTGAAGTTGTTCCTGATATTGGGCCACTTGTTGCTTCAGAAATTGTTGGTCTGATTGCCCTACTGCCGGGGCGGCGGTTTTGTAATCGATGATCCAGCGGATGCCCCCGTCGACAAAACTTCGATCGACGACAGCCGTTTTCGGCTCACCGTTTGGTGACATGTAGCCAATAGCCAGTTCGGTGGCGCTATCTTGGTGCCGATTGTCCAGAATCCACCTGGCCGTTGGATCACTAAGGCAGTTTTCTACAGCCTTAGCCAATACTGCCAAGGGCGCTGAAGTAGCGCATAGACCGAGCTGTCGTAGCTGAATCTTCCAGAAAGGCATGCGTTGCTGAATAGTCTCTGTGGACCATTGGTTAACACCTTCAATCACTATCTGCTGAAGAATACGGTGTAATACGGTACCGGTATGGCGAGCTTCCGGAGCCGTCTTGCCACCGCCCAGCTCATTTTGTGTCAAGGACTCCTTTACTGCAGTTGGTGGAGTCTGTATAGCTCCGGTTGTTGGTGGTGTGCCCCAGTCAGCCGGTAGACGGCGCAGAGAACTGAGCGCCGTATCATGGGCACGCACAGGTGTGTTTTCTCCGGGTGGGTAATCGTGCCACTGAATCCACGTGGCTCTGGATTCAAAGTCGGCGTTCAGCGCTGGCCAAAGGCTATCCAGCAGGCTGCCTGCTGCCGGATTGTCACCAGACATGGTGCAGAGCAGGTGTAGATGACCAATGGCGCGTGTGGTCGCAACATAAAGGATTCGTGCGGTTTCGAGTTTAATTTTCAGTTTTCGCTCGCGGTTCAGGAACTGATAAAGCGAGTCGTTCTGTTGGTCTGTCCGGAACAGTGGACTGATGAGCAGTTGATTCTCCCCGTTGCTACTGGTGCGCTCTTGCCACAATAGCAATTGTTTGTCTTCTCCCCGGGGTTTACGGTTCAGGCCGGGGAGAATGACCGTATCAAACTCCAGTCCCTTGGCTTTATGAATGGTCATCACATGGAGGGTGCTGTCCGATCCGACATCGGCTTTGGCGTAGAGCGATTTAACTGCTTTTTCAAAGGTGGGCCAATGCTCGAGAGTTCCTGCAGACTCGTGTTTTTCCAGCAAATCCAAATACTGGTCACAGTGTTGCTGGTCCGTGATTGAGTTCAGTGCAACGGTACCCCCAAGGGCACGCCAGGTTCCCTCAATCCAGCAGCGCAGGGGGAGTCGCTGGCGTTGTTGCCAGGCTTCAATCAGTGTTTCCCCAACCCGTTGGAGGATTTGTCGACCGTCTGGCGATAAACCTGATATTGCTGTTATGCGAGCCAGTTGGTTCAGCATTAGTGGAAAACGCTCCTGCGTTGTTTCGCAGTCGTCTCGAGCGGGTTCCGCTGTACTGATCGTCAGGAGGTCAGCCATGTCCAGTCCGCACCAGGGTGCCCTGAGCACAGCCAGCCAGGCAATCCGGTCAGCAGGTGACAGGAGTGCGCGAGTCAGGGACATCAGATCGACCACGGGCATGCGGTTACCGAGTGGGTCAATATCGGTTGCCTGCCAGTGATGCCCCGCCTCCCGGAGTGCTGCAAGAATGTCGGGCAGCTGGGTTCGGGTGCGGACCAGTATGGCGATCGAACCCTGAGGATTGCGTGTTTTAGCGGCATTAACCAGTGCCACTACCCGCGAGGCTTCAGCGCTGTTGTCAGGTGCATTGATGAAGGCATCCAGTGTGACCGGCTGCTCCGGTAGAGCACCATGAAAAGCAGTGGCGGCACTGTAACTGACGGCGCCACGACCGATCTCGTCGCGTGCAGGGAAAATATGGGGGAAGGCGTCGTTTACCCAGTGGATGAGGTTTTCCTGGGAGCGAAAGTTGACCTGCAAATCCAGTGCTTCAAGTTGCAGTTGGCCGATGGGCAGTGTTCGAGCCTCCAGAAACAAGCCCACATTAGCGTTGCGGAAACTGTACAGCGATTGCATGGCATCGCCGACGATGAACAGCGTGCGGCCATCATTTTGCTCCCAGCCTGCAACAAGACGGCGCAAAATATCAAACTGTACCGATGAGGTATCCTGAAACTCATCGGTGAGAATATGTTTGATCTGATAGTCCAGCCGCAGTGCCAGATCGGTTGGTTCATCTTCGGGACCCAATGCGCGGAGGGCGGCCAGGGTGATTTCGGTAAAATCACACACCCGATGCTGCTGGAAATGCAGGCTAAGCGCCGCCGCCAGGGTGGGGAGTAAATAGGTCAGTGCATTGAGTGCCAACCACTGATTTTCTTCATAGCGGGGCGCGGGCAGTGCTCGAATATCTTCCAGCAGGTCTTTCAGGCCGCTGATGGCCTGCAGTTGATCGACCAACTCGCCATAGCTCGCCTTTTGCTGTTTGGCCAGGATCTTGTCGCCGTTGACCTCGGTTGGAAAGCCCGTGTTCTTGTCCACGCGGCTCCGCCATTTTAAATCCTTGGTCAGCAAGAGCTCACAAATGCCCAGCCAGATGGGTAACTCTTCGGCGGAGTGGCCGGGTAATCCCATCATTCCCTTGCACAATTTGAGCGGCAGATCATTTTTCTCCGATGGCAGCTGACTACCGGCATAATCAGCGAGTAGGGCCAGTTCGCTAGCGAAGGGTGTCAGGAGCTCGGCTGTTGCGGCCAATGTTTCTTCAATCACATTGTTCAGGAATGATTCCAGGTAATCCCGGGCATCCCTGCTACTGAACATATGGGACAGCCACTGCTCGCGCTTTTTCAGTAATGCGATCAGCAGCTGCTCCAGCTTGTCGAGGTCGTTATCCAGATGCTGGAGGAGGGTTTCCACTGCCTGTCCCAAAGCTGTTTGCTGTTCCAGCTCGCGGAGCAGCCATTCGGCAATGACCAGGCGAAAGTGGGGTTCCGCATCTTCCAGAGGCTCGGCATAGTCGCCGATACCACTTTCCAGGCCCAGTTGCTGGGCGAGGTTGAGGCAAAAGCCATCAATGGTCTGGATCCGCAAGCGGTTGGGGGACTGCAGGAGCTGCCAGTTTTTTTCCCGGTCTCTGGCAAGGGCCGCAGTAGCGAGTTGCAGTGTGGCCTGCTGGTGGTCGCTGTCCGGCAGAGAATGACTATCTGCCATTGTCAGTGCCTGAATAATGCGATGTCGCATTTCACCCGCCGCTTTCCGGGTAAAGGTCATGCAGAGAATTTCTTCCGGTGCTTCCACCGTTGCCAGTAACCCCAATACCCGCTGGGTAAGCAGTTCTGTCTTGCCGGAACCAGCCGGTGCGGCAACCGCAAAGGATCGTTCTGGATCCAGTGCCCGCTGGCGTTGTGCCGCATCTGCTACGGTCATACCTCGTCCTCATCTGCAAATAGCTGCTGCCTTTCTGCGACCCGGTTCAGCGGTTCAAGCTCGGTCTGATACCGCAGGGCATAATCGCCATGGAAAGAGACAGCGGCATAGCCGGCCTTGAACTCGTCCGCCAGGGTAGCCGCAGCCTGTTGCCAATGATCCATCAGGGCCTGCCAGCTTTCCGGCTCGTTCTTTTTGCCCTTGGGTGGAGCTACCCCCGCCAGCAGGCCGTCGGTCTCGGAATAGCCGGTAAACAGAGGTTCCGATGGGTTGATGAGGGCAAAGCAAATAGCCGATGCGGGTGTTTCGCTGCACAATAAATAAAGCGGTAGCTGGAGATCATCCGGGCGATCTCCCAGCCACTGGCCGGTCGCCGCTTTGCCAGTTTTGTAGTCAATAATGACCGTCTGGCCATCAGCCAACTGATCAATCCGGTCGATGACCAAATGTAGCGGTAAGCCACAAAACTGCGTATTTTCGTGCTTTTCGAGTGCGGCCACGCTGAAGGGTGGCCGCTGTTTCTCAACGGTTAGCCATTGTTTCAGTAACCCAGCCAACCGTTGTTGTTCGATGCGGGTAAACGCCTTGCCGAACAGGTCTGCCCGTCGCATCTGCCAGGGTTTCAGGGCAGTATTGACGGTTGACTCAATCAATGAAGCCAGCTCCGGTTCGGACAGTGCCAGCAACTGTTGCTGGTTTTCCAGGTCGTGCCAGAGTTGCCTGAGGCATTCATGAATCAATGAGCCTCGATCTCCTGCATTGAGACCGATGGAGGGTTCCCGGGGTTGCTCTGCGCCCAATCGATGAATGGCAAAGGCGTTGAAGGGGCAACTGGCCTGATTTTTCAGGATACGGGTGCCACCTCTAACAGCTTCTTTTGCTGTAGCAAGTGGTGGTGCAAACTCACAGGAAACCGATTCCAGTGCGACGAAATTCGTAGCCTGACCGGTTTTTCGAGGCAGTTCATCCGGTTCGATTTTTGCTGCGCCAGTAATCAGGTTGGTGGGTTGTAACTGCTGGTCACCGTCAAACTGGCTGTAGCTCAAGATGACTTTGGGCGCCGCCTTCATCAGATTGGCCAGTTGCCGTTCTGCCAGTTCGCGTTCTCGCCCGGGGTCAGTTCTCGGCATGCCAAATTCTCGCTGCAGGCCAACCGGTAACAGCGGGTTGAGCGCTGTGGGTTGTGGCCAGCGGCGGTTGTCCAGGCCCATGACCCAGAGATGATCAAAATGCAGCCCCGCACCTTCGAGAAACCCCAGAACCTGAATACTGCTATCGGGTGTTTCTGCCTGAAAAACAGTGCTATAAGCCAGTTGTTGGAGCTGTTGCAATGCTTCGTTCAGACTTACCTTGCAATTCAGCTGGTCCAGTGACTGGTATTGTTCCAGTATGTCCAGCCAATGCTGTCGCTGCTGATATTCCTCGCTGTCCAGTGTGCGNTCNCCGGGCCACCCCAGCGTGGTCAACTGTTGCTGAAACAGTGCCAGCCATNCAGAAAACCCGGCAGTCGACGGCAATGACCGACGGAGGACTTCCATTTTTGACAANCGTTGGCTGATGCCGGAGTCGGTGATTTTCTCCACCTCATTGACCAGATGGCGNAACTCNCNACTTCGGAGAGANACTCTGCCCTGTTTGCGNAGCAATANNTCNNCTTTGGCTCTCNGTTCGGGAGACANGTCGCCCCAAAANGGCGNGTNGAGCATANGGCAAAAATCCGTCAGCGNTAATTCGGCCCGATTGAGCGTCAACAGTAGCAANGCTGAAGCGATCAGTGGTGTTTCAGCGAGCGGTATGCCCGCNGACAAGTTGAAAGACGCGCTGGCTCTTACCTGNCCCGGCTCACTGTAATCCGGTTGCAGGCGGGTTTGCAGAAGCCGCACAATTTTGTTGCGCAGTTTTGGCAGCTCCGGAACAAGGATACCAATGCGGGNTTCAGGTGCGGCCAGATAATGGGCCACTGCCCAGTCGGCAGCGGCAGTCAGCTCGGCTTGTTGATCGTATAACGCGACCTGTTGCGGCTGTGGCAGAATNGGNTTTGGCTCGGCAAAGGCGAGATTATTGCTGATTCCTTCAAGCAGTTTACGGTGCAANGGGGGCAGGGTATCAAACCCGCAGAGTGTTATGGTTGGAATGGCGGGCAGGATCCCGCAGCTATANGCCCGCTGGAGTATNNTTACCTTNTCGGCNGANGTNATGAGNCNNTGTTGNCTNAGCTTNTCGCGAAAATGACTGATCCACCGCCACAGNAGNGGTGCTTCCTGNTGTAGNCGGGTATCCGGTACCAGGTGGTTTTGGATGTTGGCATAACTGTTACTCGCCAATCTGGCAAANTTNGCCGGCAATANNGTGGCGGGTCGCTCGCGGTCTTCNGCNANNACCTGCTCCCAGAGGAANAACTCCATGGCAGTNCNCAGTCCGGAACCNGCCGCTGCCTCGATGAAACCGGCGTCACAGCAGCNNAGCCACTGTTCATGGANCCATTGNTCCAGGGCATANACTTCGGGTGCCGACCAGTGCAGNGNGCNNGAATGTTGCGAAANGCCCCAGGCCTGACGGATTTTGCTGGCCAGTCGATTGTTGGGCGTAAGAATCANTGCGCCCTTNCCGAGCTCTTCCCTGAGTGGGTCAATATCAAAAAGCGGGCGCATCATGGTGGGTTTCTTTGTTATCCTTGAATCATCTTTCATGATCGCACAACCCTCAATGTTTACCAAAACAGTACCGTGATGGTGTTGTTTGCCAGCACTNAAATTTTTGTACCCGGGAAACANCATGCTTCTGACCNTGAANACGTTTTTATTGNTNGCNGCTGGCTTTGTTNCCGGCGTNNTGCTGACTTNTCTGCTGACCCGCCAGCTGTCTGAAAAACAGCGTGCAGTGTCCGATGTGACCATTTCCCGTTTGTCAGAAGANCTGGAAAACCAAGGCAANAGACTTCATCAGCGCGAGACAGAGCTTGGTGCGCTCAACCGTGACAAAGCCTCACTCGAGGCCCGTCTCGAAGGTGAGCGGACCCGTTACGAAGAGCAATTGCAGTTGCTCAGGCAGGCCCGTGAGTCCCTAGTTCAGGAGTTCGAAAACCTTGCCAATCGCATCTTTGATGCAAAACAGCAAAAATTTTCAGAGCAGAGCAGTCGGACACTCAACAGCAGTATTGATCCGCTGAGAAAGGAGATCCACGATTTCCGAAAGAAAGTTGAGGATGCCTATGACAAGGAAAACGCCGAGCGCAACAAACTGGTGGGTCAGATCGTAGAGCTGCAGAAACAGGCCCAGAAGGTTGGGGAAGACGCCGTTTTGCTGGCCAATGCATTGAAGGGTGAGAGCAAGTTCCAGGGCAACTGGGGTGAGGTTATTCTGGAGCGGATTCTGGAACAGTCCGGGCTGACCAAGGGGCGTGAATATGAAACCCAGGTGGCTCTAAAGAACGAGGAGGGCGATCGTCGAAACCCTGATGTNATTATTCACNTGCCGGANCAGCGGGACATTGTGGTGGATGCGAAAGTGTCATTAACGGACTACGAACGCTATTGCCGCGCAGAATTGCCCGANGAGAAACAGCGCTNNCTGAAACANCATATTCTTTCCNTGCGCGCNCACATTAATGGACTGAGNCGCAAAGCGTACGAGCAACTCGAAGGNGTNAANAGTCTGGACTTTGTGCTGATTTTNGTNCCTGTGGAGGCNGCCTTTATGCTGGCGCTGGANNATGACCATACACTTTTNCGNGATGCCTANGACAAGGGNATTATTCTNGTGAGTCCNTCCACCCTGCTGGCAACNTTGCGAACGATCCACAATATCTGGCGTTATGAAGACCAGAACCGCAACGCNCAGCAGATTGCTGCTGAAGCGGGCAANCTGTATGACCANNTGGTGNTGGTTGTGGAGTCNCTGGACGACCTGGGTCGGCACATCGACANGAGTCAGGAGGCCTGGCAACAAACCCGTAAACGCCTCGTCGATGGCNGNGGCAACCTGATCAAAAAATTTGAAGACATCAAAAAACTGGGTGCCCGNACCAAGCGTTCACTACCCGATAATCTGGTCGAGNANGCNACNGANCAGGATGATGNNTCATTGCGGNCCAGCCTTCATCAGCNGGAATAATTGCCCGNTAGCGGTACAGTTTATCGGACGACTGCGATCCGGTATCTGGTCGCACATCTTTCAGAGGAGTTTGTAATGGAACTGATCACGAGTCTGGCGCTGGTTATTTTAATTGGCTTGAGTGGCTATGCCTTATACCTTTACCTGCAACTGCGTAAGTTGAAAAACGCACAGAACGCCAGGGAAGAAGCGTTGGCAGTAGAGCAGGATGATCGTAAAGCCCACTACCGCAAGAGTATACATGTGATTGCCTCGGCTATTGTGGCCGATCAGGTCACACTCACGGAAGGGGCCATTCGCATCAGCATGATGGCTGCGCAACTGGATCTTCCCGAGTACGAGCGGGAGCATTACCAGGTGTTTTTCCAATTGACGGAGGCCACAGCCCATATCCCGATCCTTGATGAATGGCAGAAACTCAGTACCCGCGACAAACTGCGCTATGATCAGGAACGGGAGGACATTGAGAAAAAGTACCGGGAGTTCGCGGTAAATGCCGCGAGTAAGGTGTTGCAGCAACCTCCTCAGCCTGGGCAGGATGCAGAACCGCTATTCTATCCGGTTGGCCGACATTAGTCGTCGGGTGCCATTTCTTGGTGCCTGGCTGTTTTGACGTGAACGTCATTTGTATAGGGGGTAAAAGTCCTTATATTCCCTAGGCTGCATTGTTGTAACCCGCATGGGGAGTGAGTGCGTGTTATGCATGTCGGTGATGTCAGCCAAAAGTTTTTGATTAAAACTTTGTAAGCTGTTTGGGGAATAAGTCTCCACCAGAAATGAAAATGAAATAAGTCTGCAACAAGGAAAGACCTATACTTTATTAAAGAGAATTTTGTGCGCCAGTTATCAGAACTGTGGCGAAGCTCTTCATATGATTGAGTTTCGTTATTTTGCCATGCTCTTTGGCTAGGTCAGATTTGAAAAGGAGTTTTAGGTTATGAGTAAATTGTATGAGAAACGTCAGTCGTCGTACAAAACGATCCAGCAGGGTAATCAGGGTCTAAAGCAGCAAAATTGGCCTGTGTGTCGAATTATCCCCCAACCCGATGGCCAATCTGCCACAGTTGCACACACCGTCGAATCACAGAAACAGTCAAACAATAATGATGACCGAAAGCAGGTATCAAGCCAGTAGCATGACTGCGAGGCTGCAGTCCCGGCAGGTTGTGAGCTCTGGCTGGTACGGAGTGGCTGGTGCG